>NZ_JALEGG010000189.1 GCF_022763525.1 Acidovorax sp. | reverse complement strand
CGGAGCAGCCCGTCATCTCCACCGCCTGCTGGGCCTTGTTCTGGTCGTCGAAGTCGATGGCCGAATACGGCAGCAACAGCGGCGCCAGCGGCGTGGCGGCCTGGCCCTGCAGGTGCGCGTTGAGCAGCGCCAGTTGGCCCGAAGGGTGGCGCAGCCGCGCCATCACCTCGGCCTGGCTGCGCTCGAAGCCATGCTGGTAACTCTGCCAGGCGCGCTCCTTTTCTTCCTTGAGCAGCACCACGCTGAGCGCCAGGGTGGCCACGGCCAGCAGCAGGAACACCCCGCGCACGAGGATGCGCAGGCGGAATGCGGGCAGGCCCAGGCGGGGCATCTCCAGGCGCGGTATTTCCAGCGCGGGGCGCAGCAGGCGTTTCATGGGCGCTTGCTGCCCGCCGAGGCGGGCAAGCCCACCCACCGGAATCCGCGCATCGGCACGTTCTCGATGCCTTCAAAGCTCGGGTCCACTTCACGCAGCGCCTCCCGGATGGTGCTCACATGCTTGCGCACGTTGTCGCGGTTGCGCCCGCTTTTCACCACCTCGAACAGCTCGTCGTACGAGACCACTTCGCCGCTGCGCTGGTGCAGCGTGGCCAGGATGCGCTGGGCCGTCAACGGCAGGTTGATGCGCTCGCCGCGCCAGGTGGGGCTGCGCTGCCACAGCGGGTCCAGCACCAGGGCGTCGCCCGCGGGAGCAGCCGGCGCTGCGGACACGGGGGTGGCAGTGCGCAGGATGTCCAGGAAGGTCTCGATGAAGTCGGACTCCTCGAACGTGGTTTTCTGCAGGTAGTCCCACGCGTCCAGCGCTTTCATGATGCTGCGGTAGATGGCTGCCGGCATGGCCGACACCACCAGCACGGGCGTGCCCTGGCGGCGCTTGTTGATCGCGTTGATCAGCGCCACGCCTGCATGGCGCTCGCGGCCCAGCTCGATGTCGAGCACCACGGCGTCGTAGTGCTCGCGCGCCAGGGCGGCCTCGGCGTCGTCGCGGGTGAACCACTGGTCGATCACGATGCCGCTGCGGGCGCTGGCAATCCAGCCGGCCAGCTGGTTGCTGGTGGGCAGGTCGTCTTCGATCACGGCGATGCGGGTCATGGCGGAGGGCGGGGCAGTGGGGGTGGGCGGATTATCCCGGCCGCCCAGGACTGGCGGTGTGAGTTTTTCTTCCGGGCACGGAACGTTCGCGCGGCCGGCGTGAGGCGTTTGGGCTGCGCGCCGCGTTGTTGCTTCCGGGGTGGATTCGAACAATCGGTCCCCAATGAGCCTGCCATGGCGGCGGCCCAGAGACCGACAACAACACCGAACCAACCCGAGAGAGAGAAACACCATGAAAGCCACCTGGAACCGCATCGTGCAGACCCTGAAGGGCCGCTCCTCCACCTCTTTGCCCGAGACCGGCGCAGAGCCCGTGATGGATGCTGACCTGCAAAAAGGCACGGCCGCAGTGGACACCGCCCCGGCAGCGCCCCTGAACTGGGCCTACCTCCTGCCCACGGCCCGCACCGTGCGCTGGCTGGCCGCGGGCACCGTGGTGGCGGCAGCGGGCCTGATGGTGTATCGCAACCCGCCGGTGCAGCACCTGGCGCAGGGCGACCTGGGCGTGCGCATGAACCAGTTCACCGGCTCGGTGAGCCTGTGGCGCGATGGCGGCGTGTGGGTGGTGCCGGGTCTGCACACCGTGCGTGTCTTTTCGCTACGCGACCAGAGCTACCGCCCCGAGGCGATGCGCCAGGCCAACGGCAGCGCGCCGCTGCAGTCGGTGGAAGGCCTCTCGCTGGGCCTGGACCTGAGCGTGCGCTACGCCCTCGACCCCAACTCGCCCGCCGTGCGCAGCGGCAACCTGCCCGACAACGTGGGGGCCGACATCGTGGAGCCAGCGGTGCAGGGCCTGGTCTACAAGGTGTTTGCCCGCTACACGGTGCGGGAGATCTTCTCGTCCAAGCGTGCCGAGATTGCGCAGACCATCGAAACCGAACTGCGTGCCCGACTGGCTGCGGACGGCGTGACCTTGCGCAGCGTGCAGATCGGCAAGGTGGACCTGCCCGCCGAATACCGCCGCGGCATGGACAGCCTGCTGGCTGAGGAGCTGGCTTCGGAAAAGATGCGCTACACGCTGGAGCTGAAAGACAAGCGCGTGAAGGAAAACGAGCTGGACGCCACCGCCGAGAAGGTGCGCCGCGAGGTGGCCGCCGAGGCCGCTGCGCGCGAGCAGGTCATTGCCGCCAAGGCCCAGGAAGAAGCCATGAAGCATGTGCTGCCCTTCAAGCAGCGCCAGATCGAGCAGCGCCAGCTGGAGGCCGAGGCCGAGCGCGTGGCCCGCGTGAAGGCCGCCGAAGGTGCCGCCCAAGCCCGCCGCATCGAAGCCGCGGGCGAGGCCGAAGCCCGCCAGAAACTGGCCGAAGCCGAGGCCTACCGCATGGACCGCATCGGCAAGGTGAACGCCGAGCAGATGGCGCGCGAAGGGGCGCTGGTGACCAAGCACCCGCTGCTCATCCAGAAGACGCTGGCCGACAAGCTCTCGGACAAGATCCAGGTCATCATCGCGCCCCCGCCCACCAACGGCGACTTCATTGGCGCCGCACTGCTGGGCGGCCAGCGCAACGCCCAGGCCGGGGGGCAGGCCACGGCTGCAGACGACGCCACCGCAACCACCACGGAGCAATGAACATGAACGCCACCCTCGCAACCCTGGTGGTGGCCGTGGCCAGCGCCGCAGCCACCGTGGCGGCCGACGCCGCTCCCACGTCCCCCACAGGCACCCTGGGCAGTGCCATCGTGGTGCAAGACCAGGCCAGCCTGCGCGCTGCCCCGCGCGATGGCGCCCAGCAGCAGACCGTGTTTTGGCAGGGTGAAGTGCTGGAAGTGCGCGGCGAACGCCTGGACTACCTGCAGGTGTGGGATCACAAGCGCGAACGCGGCGGCTTCATCCGCGCCAGCGAAGTGCGCCGCGTGGCGCTCACCGAGACCGAGGCGCCGGCACTGCTGGCCGTGGTGCGCTTCGTGCAAGACACGCCGGGCGCTGAGGCGCTGGGCATCGGCCTGACGGCCGCCTACCTGCAGGCCGCTCCGGCCCAGACACTGGCGGGCGTGGAGGGCGCGCTGGCCTTCGATGCGCTGGGCACCTTTGCCGACCGGCTGGCGCGCCGCGCCTCGGCTGCCGTGCCCGGCAAGGCCTCGGGCGCCATGCTGTCGGCGCACCTGGACGTGGCAAGCGGCTACGGCGTGCGTTTCGCCACCTACGAGGTCGAAGGCCGCATGCAGGTCTGCTACGAGGGCGAAGCCTTCCGCCGCCTGCTGGCCATGCCCGCGGCCGATGCCGGGCAGCGTGCCCGCGCCGCCCTGGCGCTGACACGCCCCGAATGCCTCAACCCCGACCTGCCTGCGCACGAGCGCGCCAAGGTCACCGCTTGGCAGGCCGACGTGCTGGAGCGCGTGGACGTGACCGGCCTGCCCGGCTACCTGCGCAACCGCGTGCAGATGCGTCGCGCCAGCGTGTGGGGGGCCACGGCCTTCCAGCAGGCGCGCAAGAACGGGGCCGACCCGGCCGTGGCGGCCGCTGCCGCACGCGCGCTGACCGAGTTCTCTGGCGTGAACAAGGCGGAGCTGACGGACGAGGATCAGAGCGCCTACAACGATGCCGCCATGCGCGTGGGGGCCGTGCGCTGGGCCCTGGTGCCTGCAGCACTGCCTGCCACTGCCGCCACCAGCAATCGCCCCGTGGTTCTGACCCAGCCCGGCGCCGCTGGTGAAACCTGCGTGTTGCTCGTGGACGCCCAGCATGGCGCCCAGGTCCCGCTGCTGCGCCGCTGCACCTACGGCGTGGTGTGGACGGCATCGGCCAGCACCAACCGCGAAGGCACGGCCGTGGCGCTGGCCGTGCAGCCGATGGAAGGCTGGCGCGAGCTGTGGGTGCTGCGCAAGAGCGAAGGCGGCTGGGTAGCCGACGTGCTGCCCCCCGCGGCGGCCACACCCGAAACCGGCGTGGCCGAATGGGCCGGGTGGGTGCCCGGCGGCCAGCAGATGCTGGTGGCCCGCGAAGCCCGGGGCCAGGGCCGCTACCGCAAGAGCTTTGAGGTGGTGCGCCTGGACGGGCTGACCACCGAGCGCGTGACGGGCGACATCGCGGCCCTGCCGGTGTTCCAACGCTGGCAGGATCCGGCCTGGAGGCGGCAGACGCTGAGCCTGCGGTGAACGGGGTGGCGAATAATCCGCTGGTCACCATCATCGAGCACAAGGCACACCATGATCATCGTCATCGGCCACGTCGTCGCACGCGAAGACACTCAGGCCCAGGTCCAGCGGCTGGCCGTGGAGCACGTCCTGCGCTCCCGCTCGGAGCCCGGGTGCGTTTCGCACGAAGTCAGCCGCGACGTTCAGCAGGCGCTGCGCTTCGTGTTCGTGGAGCGGTGGAGCGATATGGCCGCACTGCAGGCCCATTTCCGGGTGGACGCCTCGCGCAAGTTTGCACAGGCCATGGCCGAGCTTTGCGACGGCAGCCCGCAGATGGCCATCTACCAGGCCGAAGCCGTTCGCATGGGGTGACGGGGCGGCGGCCGCGCGCCGCCGCTGCCCCGCACACGTTGGGGCCGTAACATTCGCGGCTTCCCCAACTTTTATCGGCCGTTGTGAACTTGATTCCTGTAGACCCGTCCCGCCTGGATGCCGCGATCATCGACCTCGACGGCACCATGGTGGACACCCTGGGCGATTTCAGCGAGGCCCTCAACCGCATGCTGCGGGACCTGGGCCAGCCGCCCATCGATGCGAGTGCCATCGAATCGATGGTGGGCAAGGGCTCGGAGCATCTGCTGCGTTCCGTGCTCAATCACGTGGTGCCGCCCATGGACAAGGCGCAGCGTGCTCTCAAGATTGATGCAATGTATCCCGACGCCTGGGCCAGCTACCAGCGCCACTACCTGGCCATCAATGGCCAGTACGCGGTGGTGTACCCCGGTGTTGCCGAGGGGCTTGCGGCCTTGCGTGCGGCCGGGCTGCGCCTGGCGTGCCTGACCAACAAACCCACCGCATTTGCGCTGCCGTTGCTGGAAGCCAAGGGCCTGAGCGGCTTCTTTTCGCAAGTGTTCGGCGGCGATGCTTTCGAGCGCAAGAAGCCCGACCCGCTGCCCCTCGTCAAGACCTGCGAAGCGCTGGGGACAGCCCCGGCTCGCACGCTGATGGTGGGCGATTCGAGCAACGACGCGCAGGCGGCGCGCGCGGCCGGTTGCCCGGTCGTGCTGGTCACCTACGGCTACAACCACGGGCAGCCTGCGCGGGCCGTGGATGCGGATGGGTGGATGGATTCGTTGGCAGAGTTGCTCCAAAAATAGGAGCTGGTTGCGCTGGTTTTTTCTTGTTTCAGGGTTGGATGGCGCCTGAAATCAAGCGTTGGCAAGCGCCGGAAGCTCTTGTTTTGAGAGCAGTGGCAGACCTGCTGCCTGCACGTGCGGGCCCGGCACCCGGAACACGGCCACGGCTTGTACCAGCTGCCCCGCCTGTGCCTTCAGGCTGTCGGCCGCCGCGGCGCTTTGCTCCACCAGGGCGGCGTTCTGCTGGGTGGCCTGGTCCATCTGGGTGATGGCCTCGCCCACCTGCGAAACGCCCTGGCTCTGCTCGCTGCTGGCGGCGCTGATCTCGCCCATGATGTCGGTCACGCGGCGGATGGAGGCAACCACCTCGCTCATCGTGGCGCCGGCCTTGTCCACCAGGGCGGTGCCGCGCTCCACCCGCTCCACGCTGGTGCCGATCAAGCCCTTGATTTCCTTGGCAGCTTCCGCGCTGCGCCCTGCTAGGCTGCGCACTTCACCGGCCACCACGGCAAACCCCCGTCCCTGCTCGCCTGCGCGCGCGGCCTCCACCGCGGCGTTGAGTGCCAGGATGTTGGTCTGGAACGCAATGCCATCGATGACGCTGATGATGTCGGAGATCTTGCGGCTGCTGTCGTTGATGTCTTTCATGGTTTCGACGACTTCGGCCACCACGTTGCCGCCCTGCTGGGCGACGGTGGACGCGTTCATGGCGAGCTGGTTCGCCATGCGCGCGCTGTCGGCGTTCTGGCGCACCGTCGAGCCCAGCTGCTCCATCGACGCAGCGGTCTGCTGCAGGGCCGATGCCTGCTGTTCCGTGCGGGCTGAGAGGTCGTTGTTGCCCGACGCAATTTCGACGCTGGCCGTAGCCACGCCCTCGGCGTTGTGGCGCACGTTGCCGACGATGGTGGCCAGGCGGGACTGCATGGTGGCCAGTGCTTGCAGCAATTGCCCTGTCTCGTCGCTGCCCCGGGCTTCGATGGGGTGCGTCAGGTCGCCCCCGGCGATGGCCTCTGCCGCCTGCTGGCCACGTTGCACGGGCTGCACGATGGAGCGCGTGACCATGAAGGCCAGCAATGCCCCCAATGCCACGGCAATCAGCGTCCCCACGCCCAGCAACACCTGGCTGGCCCGGGCCAGCGAGCCGGTGTCGGCCTGGCTTTCGGCCAGTTGTGCGGCCATGGCGGTGCGCAGGTCGTCGAGGGACCGGAGATACTTGTCCGCCAGCGGCCGCAGGTCCTTGTCCACCAGCGCGGGCACATTGGGTTCGCCGCCACGGTGCAGCTCACGGATCTCGGCGAGCTTGTCGGTGTAGGCCTTGCTGGCGGCGGCGATGGCGGCCAGTTGCGCGCGGTTCTTGTCGCCCTGCACCAGGCTTTCAATGCGCTGGACCTTGGCTGCGATGCCGCTGGCCGTGGCCTGCGTGTCGGCCGTGAGCTTTTCCATGTAGTCGCGGTCGATGGCCTTGAGGAAGGCCTCGGTGCGCACCCAGTTCAGGCGGATGTCCGACGCCCAGTTTTCCACCAGCGTCTGCTGCTCGATCTCCTGCGTGGCTACGCGCTCGCTGGCGCCATGCAGGCTGGCAATGCGCCACATGCCCGTGGCAGCAAGCAGTGCGGTGATGAGCAGGATGGCGCCGAACGACGCGCCCAGGCGCAGGCCGACGGACAGGTTGCGAAGGTTCATGGTGAGCAGGGCCCGGAGGGCTCGATTAGGGAACGTGGGGTGCCGGGTGCCGGAGCAGACGGCGCATGGCGGAGGGCGGAGGGCGCGGTGGCGCGAAAGGCAGGGTTCATGCCGGGCCTCGCCGCCTGCGGATTGCGCAGTGGAAAAGCCGTGGGTCCGTCAGCGTGGGCGGGGGTGTCCGCCGGCTCAGAGGCTACTCCCGGGTGGGGAGTGCGTCTGTCGGACGCGCGACAGCTGTGGTGGGATGCGAGGTTACGCGGGCTTGCCCAGCAAGGCATCCTTGAGCTTCCAGTCGGCCGGCGAATTGCCCAGCCAGATGCCCAGGAGCGCATTGAAGAATTCGGGCTCCTTGAAGGGCTCGCCCTGCGGCTTGCCCTTGACGGTGATCACCGTGCCCGTCCCCGGAATCCAGTCGATCGTGAACTGGTCGCCCGCTTGCAGCTTCTTGTGGTCCGAGAAGATCTGGCTCATGCGCAGCACACCTGGAATGAGCTTGGAGAACGCCGCACGGTCCATGTTGTCCTCCATGCCACGCGAGAACAGCTTGCCCAGCTCGGTGGAGTCGATCTCGCGCAGCATGGTGATGCTCATGCGCTTGGGGCCTTTGAGGGCCATGATCTCTGCGGGTGTGGCGGCCTTCTTTTCCAGGTACAGGCCTGCGGTGTAGACCTTGAACACGGCCTTGTAGCGAACCCCCGCGCCATTGAGCTGAAGGCTGCTGCCGCTCACGCTGTTCGATTCTTCGTACTTCACGTCGGCCACCGTGATGGGCTGGGCGATGGCACTGGTCGCCAACAGGCAGGCCACCGCCGCTGCGGCACATCGCTGGAGGAAGTTCATGCGCAACTCCTAAAAAAGAACGATCGTTCGTTTCTAATTGTTGCAGCGCTCCCCGGCGGGGCGCAACAGGGTTTTCGAGCGGTTGTGCGATCTCGCGGCGAGACCGGTCATGCCCCTTCTGTGCCGGGTTGCCAAAAAAGCTTTGCTACACTTTGGCCCATGTTCATTCATCACGTGTTCATCACAGGTTGCAGCGACCGGGGAGCCTGGCCCTGGCGTCAGCCTGTCGCCTTGAACGCCTGATGGCACCTGGGCCGACGACGCCCCAGCGTGCACCCGTGGCCTCCTCCCTCTTTCTGCGGAGAGGCCGATTGAATGGACCGCGGCGCCCGTGAACTTCTGAATGACGGACCACGCGCTGCGACAGCTGGGAGCTCTCCCCGTGATCACAGAACTTGAATTCAAAAGCCTGGCCGGCGAAGGCTACAACCGCATTCCGCTCATGGCCGAAGCCTTTGCGGACCTGGAAACCCCGCTCTCGCTGTACCTGAAACTGGCGCACACCAAAGACGGCGGCCGGCACAGCTTCCTGCTCGAATCCGTGGTGGGCGGCGAGCGCTTCGGCCGCTACAGCTTCATCGGGCTGCCCGCGCGCACGCTGCTGCGGGCCAGCGGCTTTGGAGCCCAGGCCAAAACCGAGGTGGTGACGGACGGCCAGGTGGTCGAGACCGCCGAAGGCAATCCGCTCGACTTCATTGCCGAGTACCAAAAGCGTTTCAAGGTGGCCCTGCGCCCCGGCCTGCCGCGCTTTTGCGGTGGACTCGCAGGCTACTTCGGCTACGACGCGGTGCGTTACATCGAGAAAAAGCTGGAGACCACCTGCCCGCCCGACACCCTGGGCTGCCCCGACATCCTGCTGCTGCAGTGTGAAGAGCTGGCTGTCATCGACAACCTCTCGGGCAAGCTGTACCTCATCGTCTACGCCGACCCCGCCGCGCCAGAGGCCTACGCCAAGGGCAAGAAGCGCCTGCGCGAGCTGAAGGACCAGCTCAAGTACTCGGTGAGCGCGCCCGTTGTGAAGCCCACCGAGAGCCACCCCGCCCAGCGCGACTTTGCCAAGGCCGACTACCTGGCTGCCGTGGAGCGCGCCAAGGAACTGATCGCTGCCGGCGACTTCATGCAGGTGCAGGTGGGCCAGCGCATCCACAAGCGCTACACCGAATCGCCCCTGTCGCTGTACCGCGCGCTGCGCTCGCTGAACCCGTCGCCGTACATGTACTTCTACGACTTCGGCGACTTCCACGTGGTGGGCGCCAGCCCTGAAATTCTGGTGCGCCAGGAGAAGACCGAAGAGGGCACCAAGGTCACCATCCGTCCCCTCGCGGGCACCCGCCCGCGCGGCGCCACGCCCGAGAAGGACAAGGCCACGGAGGTGGAACTCATCAACGATCCCAAGGAACGCGCCGAGCACGTGATGCTGATCGACCTGGCACGCAACGACATCGGCCGCATTGCCAAAACCGGCACCGTGAAGGTGACCGAGGCCTTTGCGGTGGAGCGCTACAGCCACGTGATGCACATCGTGAGCAACGTGGAAGGCATCCTCAACGAAGGCATGACCAGCATGGACGTGCTCAAGGCGACCTTCCCGGCGGGCACCCTCACCGGCGCGCCCAAGGTGCACGCGATGGAGCTCATCGACCAGCTGGAGCCCACCAAGCGTGGCCTCTACGGCGGTGCCTGCGGGTATCTCAGCTACGCGGGCGACATGGACGTGGCCATTGCCATCCGCACCGGCATCATCAAGAACGGCACGCTCTATGTGCAGGCGGCTGCGGGAGTGGTGGCGGATTCGGTACCCGAGCTGGAGTGGAAGGAGACCGAGCACAAGGCCCGCGCGCTGCTGCGTGCCGCAGAGCTGGTCGAGGAGGGGCTGGAATGACCCGCGCGATCGAGAAGGTCAAACCCTGCACCACCATGCAGGACGTGCGCTGCGAGGTGAACGCGCTGGACGATGTGCTCGTGCCCCTGCTGGTCGAGCGCGTGGGCTACATGACCCAGGCCGCGCGCATCAAGCAAGGTGTGGAACAGGTGCGCGACGAAGCGCGCATCGAAGCCATCGTGGCCCGCGTGCGCGAGCGCGCCCAGGCCGAAGGCGGCGATGCCGACGTGATGGAAGCCATCTACCGCAGCCTCATGGAAGCCTGCATTGCCTATGAACACCGCGAGTTCGCCCGCCTGCGCGAGCCCGCCACTGCCGGGAGCGCCGCATGACAAAACTCTTGATGGTCGATAACTACGACAGCTTCACCTACAACATCGTCCAGTACTTTGGTGAACTGGGTGCCGAGGTCGAGGTGTTCCGCAACGACGAAATCACCGTGGCCGAGATCGAGGCGCGCCTGGCCGCCGGGCAGCTCGACCGCCTGGTCATCTCGCCCGGCCCGTGCTCGCCCGCCGAGGCCGGTATCTCGGTCGCCGCGATCCAGCACTTTGCGGGCAAGCTGCCCATCCTGGGCGTGTGCTTGGGCCACCAGAGCATCGGTGCGGCGTTCGGCGGCACCATCGTCCGCGCGCAGGAGCTGATGCACGGCAAGACCAGCGTCATCACCACCACACAAAAGGGCGTGTTCGCGGGGTTGCCGGAGAAGTTCACGGTCAACCGCTACCACTCGCTGGCCATCGAGCGCGCCACCTGCCCCGAGGTGCTGGAGGTGACGGCCTGGACGGAGGATGGCGAGATCATGGGCGTGCGCCACAAGACATTGCCGATCGAAGGCGTGCAGTTCCACCCCGAAAGCATCCTCACCGAACACGGCCACGCCATGCTCAAGAACTTTCTGGAGCAGCGTGCATGACGGCCTCTCAGGGCCTGGCCCAGCTCTTTCAGTACAAGCGGTGGGCCAACCAGGAACTGCTGGCGCTGGGCGCGGCATCGCAGGGCGCATTGCCTGCCGACGACTACCGGCTGTTTGTGCGCATCCTGAACCACACCTACGTGGTGGACCGCATCTTTGCCAGCCACCTGCAGGGCCTGCCCCAGACCACCTACCAGGCCACCAACACCGATGCAACGCCGGAGCTGGCCACCCTGAGCGATGCCGTGCGCGCGTCGGACGACTGGTATCTGCAGTACGTGGGTGGGCTGGATGATGCGCAACTGGCCGAGCCGGTGGCGTTCCGCTTCACCGACGGCGACACGGGACGCATGTCGCGCAGCGAGATCCTGAACCACCTCGTCGTGCATGGCACGTACCACCGGGGGGCGGCAGGGCGCATCCTGGCCGCGCATGCGGTGCAGCCCCCGCGCGATTCGCTGACAACCTTCCTGCACCGCCTGGAACCTGACCGACGCTGGTAGACACCCCCATGCCCGAACTTCATCAACTGCTCATGTTCATCGCGGCCGGCTGGCTGCTCAACCTCACGCCCGGGCCCGATGTGCTCTACGTCGTGACCAACGCGCTGCGTTCCGGCACGCGCGCGGGCATCGTGGCGGGCTTGGGCATCACGGCCGGGTGTTTCGTGCACATCTTTGCCGCCGCCGTGGGCGTGGGCGCGCTGCTGGCCACCTCGGCCACGGCATTCACGGTGCTCAAGTGGATCGGCGCGGCTTACCTCATGTGGATGGGCGTGCGCATGCTGCTGTCCAAGCCCGGTGCTGATGGTGGCAACACGGCCGCGCTGGCGGCTGCACAGGCGGCCCCTGCGCCGCACACGCCGCTTCGCAAGGTGTTCCTGGGGGGCTTCTGGACCAATGTGCTCAACCCCAAGGTCGCCATCTTCTTCCTGGCCTTTGTGCCGCAGTTCATCGCGCCGGGCACCGACAACAAGGCGCTGGCCTTTGTGCTGCTGGGCGTGCTGTTCAACGTGAACGCCATTCCCGTCAACGTGGGATGGGCGCTGGCAGCATCATGGATGGCGCGGCGTGCCACGGTGATCCAGCGCGGCATGCATTGGCTGGACCGGGTGGCCGGCGCCATGTTCATCGGCTTCGGACTCAAGCTGGCTTTTACCGATCAACCGGCGGCCTGAACGCCGCTCCAGGAGACACCGTCATGCCCATCACCCCCCAGGAAGCGCTGCAGCGCACCATCGAGCACCGCGAAATCTTCCACGATGAGATGCTGCACCTGATGCGCCTCATCATGAATGGCGAGCTGTCGCCCGTCATGACCGCAGCCATCATTACCGGCTTGCGCGTGAAGAAGGAAACCATCGGCGAGATCACCGCCGCCGCGCAGGTGATGCGCGAGTTCAGCACCAAGGTGCACGTCAAGGACGCGACCCACATGGTGGACATCGTGGGCACGGGCGGCGATGGTGCCAACACCTTCAACATCTCCACCTGCTCTATGTTTGTGGCCGCCGCCGCAGGCGCCAAGGTCAGCAAACACGGCGGGCGCGGCGTGTCGAGCAAGAGCGGCAGCGCCGATGTGATGGAAGCCCTGGGCATCCACATCAACCTCAAGCCCGAGCAGATCGCCCAGTGCATTGCCGACGTGGGCATCGGTTTCATGTTCGCGCCCAACCACCATCCGGCCATGAAGAACGTGGCACCCGTGCGCAAGGAGCTGGGCGTGCGCACCATCTTCAACATCCTGGGCCCGCTGACCAACCCGGCCGGAGCACCCAACATCCTCATGGGGGTGTTCCACCCCGACCTCGTTGGTATTCAGGTGCGCGCGCTGCAGCGCCTGGGCGCCGAGCACGCGCTGGTGGTGTACGGCCGTGATGGCATGGACGAAGTCAGCCTGGGCGCTGCCACTTTGGTGGGGGAGTTGAAAAACGGCCAGATCACCGAGTACGAAATCCACCCCGAGGACTTCGGCCTGCCGATGGCGAGCAACCGCGCGCTCAAGGTCGAAACGCCTGAGCAGTCGCGCGAGATGCTGATCGGCGTGCTCAAGGGTGAGCCTGGCGCCGCGCAAGACATCGTGTGCCTGAACGCCGGTGTGGCACTGTATGCCGCCAATGTGGTCGATTCGGTGCCTGCGGGCTTGGCCAAGGCCCGTGCCGCGATTGCGTCGGGCGCCGCGCTGGCCAAGCTGGAGCAGGTGGTGAGCCGTACGCACGCGCTGGCGCTGAACTGATCCGAAGTGCCGCGCCGCCATCACGAGTAGCGATCTCGTATGCCGATCCACCCGTTGAGGTCCTTGAAGGTTGACCATCGGCCGTTGCATGGCGTGACGGAACTCGCACTCGCACTCGCTCTGGCCTTGCCGCAGACGCACCGCCTGCTGCTGCCTGATCAACTTAGCAAGCCAGCGAGTCCGTGGGTGACCACGGTGACCGTGGTTGTCATTGCACTCGTTCTCGGGGTGCGACTGCTTGTGATGCCCGAATTCCAGGATCCCCCTGTCAAGTGGATCGTGATCGCGGGGACTGGCTTGCTTGCTGGTGCCGCCATGTGGTGGATGGAGCGAGAGCGCCTCAGTCCTGCCGGTGGCTGGCTGGTCGATTTTGCGCAAGGCCGCCTCATGCCTGTGCGCCAGACGGCCAAGGAGGCCATAGCGATCGAACCCAACGAATACAGCCTAGGCTGCTATGCAACAGGTGGATCTAGCACCGCGACGACATTTGCGCTGGAGCTGCGCCATGTACGGCGAGGCCCGGTGGCCCAGTTGTCCTCAGTTCCTTTGCCAGGATCCGGTAGCACGTTCGAGCGAGAGCGCGAGCAGCTTGATCTTTGCGTTGATCTGCTGGCGCAGCGCCTTCGTATCCGCCGCTCCGGCGAACCACTGGTAAAGACGGGACGGCGCGGTGCGGCTTCCTGACGACAATCCCTACTCTTCTTATTGAATCTCCATGTCCGACATCCTTAACAAAATCGTCGCCGTCAAGCACGAAGAAGTAGCGGCAGCCAAAAAGCGTCTGTCCTTTGAAGCCATGCGCGCCGACGCCGAGAGCCGCGTGCTCACGCGCGACTTCGAAGGCGCGCTGCGCGCCAAGATCGCCAAGGGCCAGGCGGCGGTGATTGCCGAGATCAAGAAGGCCAGCCCCAGCAAGGGGGTGCTGCGCGCCGACTTCGAGCCCGCCGACATCGCCCAGAGCTACATGGAAGGCGATGGCAAGGTGAGCGCGGCCTGCCTGTCGGTGCTGACCGACCGGCAGTTCTTCCAGGGCCAGCCCGACTACCTGAAGCAGGCCCGCGCCAGCACCCTGCTGCCCGTTCTGCGCAAGGACTTCATGGTGGATGCGTACCAGATCTACGAATCGCGAGCCATGGGCGCCGATGCCATCCTGCTGATCGCTGCCTGCCTGGATGACGCGCAGATGGCCGACTTCGAGGCCATTGCGCGCAGCCTGGACATGGCCGTACTGGTGGAGGTGCACGACCGGCCCGAACTGGAGCGGGCGCTCAAGCTCAAAACCCCGCTGGTCGGCATCAACAACCGCAACCTGCGCACGTTCGAAGTCACGCTGGACACGACGCTCTCCATGTTGAAAGACGTGCCGCAGGACCGGCTGCTGGTCACCGAGTCGGGCATTCTCAAACCTGCCGATGTGAAGACGATGCGCGACGCGGGGGTGCACGCCTTCTTGGTGGGTGAAGCCTTCATGCGCGCCGATGACCCGGGCCTGGCCCTGGCCAAGCTCTTCGCTGCTTGATCTGGTTGCTATTAAATATGTAGCTTCTTGCGCTTGATGTTCAAGCGCTGGAGCCTGTTTTGACCATGAATTCAGATTCGCAGGCTGCGACGCAGCTCCAGAGTGCTAACCCGGCGGACTGGCCCGTGGCGCCCGGCTGGCAGCCGTTGATCGATGCGTTCTTTGCGGGTGAACGGGGGCAGGCCCTGCTCGCGTTCCTGCAGGCGCGGCTGCAGGCGGGGGCCGTGATCTTCCCCCCGCAGCCGCTGCGGGCGCTGAGCCTCACGCCGCCCGATCAGCTGCGCGTGGTCATCCTGGGCCAGGACCCTTACCACGGCCGGGGCCAGGCCGAGGGGCTGGCCTTCTCGGTGGCGCCGGGCGTGCGCCTGCCGCCGTCGCTGCAGAACATCTTCAAGGAAATGCAGCGCGACCTGGGCACGCCGTTTCCGCCGTTCCCCGAGCCCGGCGGAAGCCTGGTGAAGTGGGCCCGCAATGGCGTGCTGTTGCTCAACACCTGCCTCACGGTGGAAGAGGGTCTGCCGGCCAGCCATGCGGGCAAAGGCTGGGAGCAGCTCACCGATGCCGTGATCCGCCACGTGGCCGAAGGCCCGCGGCCGGTGGTGTTCATGCTATGGGGCTCGCATGCGCAGAGCAAGCGGGCCTTCATTCCGTCAGATCGCGGACACCTGGTGCTCACATCCAACCACCCCTCACCCCTGTCGGCGCTGCGCCCCCCAGTGCCCTTCATCGGCAACGGGCACTTTGGCAAGGCGCGCGCGTTTCGCGAGCAGCACCAGGGCTGAGAATCTTTTGTCCGAACCCGCCCTGCACGCCAAAACACTCCGGACGCCGCAAGCAAATGCTAGCCACAGCCCGGGCTATGGCGGTGCTTTTCGCCTAGATCCGAAGCGTTTTCGCGCGCCTTTCGGGCTCGGCCAAAAAACTCTCAGCCGCTGATACCTTGGCCGGGCGCCGCGCGGGTGGTGCCTGCGGGCGGCGTCTTCAACCAGGGGCGCAGGCGGGGAACCGCTGCTTCAGCTCCTCGGGCGGCATCGTCTCCGCCAGGTCCAGGTTGCGCACGATAGGGATGTATTCGCCGGGGTCCGCAAAGCGCAGAAGGGTGGTCACCGTGCGCTGCTGCAGACCCGGCTTCTCGCAGCCCGCCAGTTCCAGCCCCAGGCTCAATTCACGTTGGCCTGCATCGTCTGGCGTTTTTTTCCAGCCCAGCGCGGTGGTGCGCAGTGCATGCAGCCGGGGCAGGGCGGCAGGGTCGATGCGCCAGACTTGCACCACCGTCCGGGGGGACTCGTAGTCCACCAGCGCGCTGCGTTCGGCGGTGGTGCGCAACTCCTGCAGGGGCAGTTTTTCCGCCAGCGTCTCGGTGGTGGTGCCGCCGCCCGGTCGTCGCACCTTGCGTGATACGGACACCGAGAGCATCAGCGACTGGCCCTGGACGAGCAGCGCCGGGCTGTGCACCACCGCTGCGCGCAGGGCGGCCGGGTCCAGGGTTTCGAGCTGGAGATTGCGCAGCTTCCACAGCGAAGACACGGGAATGCTGCCGCATGCGGCGAGCAGTGCGGCGCACAGCGCAGCGGCCCATCCAGTGGCCCGCCAGCGCATGGAACGGCTGGCGGAGCACCGGTGACCTGGGGTGGCAGGCAAAATTGGCATCGGAGTAAAACAATAAAAGTTTCTCGTAAAGCAGTATATTATTATTGTTTTACAGAAAATTATTGCGGACCCATTCATGACCCAGAACGCGTTCCATGCTCCGCCCTCGCCCGTGCAGAGCCCGTCGTTCCAGCGCCTCGCCTGGATGTTGCTGTTGGCCAGTTGGGGTTGCGCCCTGGGTACGCTGGCCCTTTCGCTGGCGCGATGGGCCGCCATCGGCCACGCCGACGGCTGGGGTGCTTGGATGCCCGTGGGGCTCGTGCCAGCGCAGGCGCAACTGGTGGGGCTCACGCCGCCCCAGTCGATGGAGACGCAGTGGCGCTGGGTGGGCGTGCTGCTGGAGTGCATTCCCGCAGCGGCCATGTTCTACACGGTGCTGTGCGTGCACCGCATCTGCCGTGCCTTCCTGGCGGGAGAAGTGTTCGGTTCAGCGGTCGTGCGGGGCTTCCGGGGCGTGGGCTGGGGTTTTCTGGCGATGTTCGTGACTTCGCTGCTGTACCAGATGGGCGTGACGGCGCTGCTGTCGTGGCTGGCCTCCGGGCAGAACGGCGGGTTGATCGCCCTGGGCGTGGGTTCGTTCGAGGTCAGTACGCTGGTCGTGGGCCTCATGATGCTGCTGCTGGCCCATGTGCTGGCCGAGGGCTCGCGCCTGCAGGCCGAAGCCGATGCATTCGTCTGAGTAGGGACGTCACGTCACATGCCCATCGTTGTCACCCTGGATGAAATGCTGGTGCGCCGCAAGGTGAAGTCGCGCGATCTGGCAGCCCATGTGGGCATCACCGAAGCCAATCTCTCCCTGCTCAAGAGCGGCAAGGTCAAGGGCGTGCGTTTCGAAACGCTGTCGGCCATCTGCGACTACCTGCAGTGCCAGCCGGGCGACCTGCTGGCCTGGGTGCCGCAGGAGGGGGAGGAGCCGGCCAGCGAGATCGGGGCGTGAGCCGTTGCGGTTCGATCTGCGGGGCCGTTCAAGCCGCTGGCGCCTGGGCTTGGCCGTCGCGCTGTCCTTGCTCCTGCATGCGGCGCTGATCACCGTGGGCGTAAAGATAGGGGGGCGCCTGCCGTGCATGCCCCCGCCCGTCGAGAAGGCGATGCAGTGGGTGGAGGTCGTGCCGGAGGCTCCTGCGCGGGCACCGGAGCGACCGACCACCCCGACGCCGCTCCGTGCTGCAGCGCCACGCGCGGCCCTGGCGGAACGGACTGCCCCGGCGATCGCCGTGCAGGCGCCCAGCGGAGTCACGGAGGCGGCGCCGAGCGGGGCCGCGGAACACAGCGCGACACCCCTGCCCGGCGTGGCGGCGCAACCCCGGCCTGGCGCCTCGAGCCCGCAGCCCACGCCAGTACCCTGGGACTCCGAAGGCATCGCCCGGGTCCTGCAGCGGGAGCGCACCTGGCAGCGGCGCCACGGCACCCCCGCAGCAGAGGCCCTGGTGCCGCAGCGCGAGGCGCCGGTATCTGGCGTGCGCCTGGGGGAGGGCGTCTCGGTGCACGAGTCAGTGGGCGGTGACGGCAGCCGTGTCTCCCGCGTCCAGGGGCCTGCCGGCGCGTATTGCGTGCGTGTGCCGTCGGCCAACCGCCTGCCCGAAATCGGTGCCGGTCCTCGGCTGGCGCCGGTGACCAATTGCCCGTGATGCGGCGCGCCAGCCTGGTCAACGCGTAGTGCTGCGCTCCAGCAGCATGGCGTCGCCATAGCTGAAGAAGCGGTACTGCTGCGCAATCGCGTGGCGGTACAGGCCCATGGCGTGCGCATAGCCTGCAAAGGCGCTCACCAGCATCATCAAGGTGCTCTTGGGAAGATGGAAATTCGTGATCAGCAGATCCACCACCTGGAAGGCGAAGCCCGGCGTGATGAAGATGTTGGTGTCGCCCGTGGCTTGGCCCGAACGTGCCCAGGATTCGAGTGTGCGCACGGTGGTCGTGCCCACGGCCACCACGCGCCCACCGCGCTGGCGGCAGCGTTCCAGGGCGGCCAGGGTGGCCAGCGGCACTTCGTACCACTCGCTGTGCATCTGGTGCTCGGCCAGGTTCTCGGTCTTCACAGGCTGGAAAGTGCCAGCGCCCACATGCAGCGTGACACTGGCGCGCTCGATGCCGCGCGCGGCCAGGTCGGCCAGCACGCCGTCGTCAAAGTGCAGCGCGGCGGTGGGGGCGGCCACGGCGCCAGGGGCGCGCGCAAACACGGTCTGGTAGCGCTCGCTGTCTTCGGCCGCGTCGGGGTCGTGGTCGGCGTTCTGCTGGCGTTCGATGTAGGGCGGCAGCGGCAGGTGGCCGTGGCGCTCCATCAGCTCCCACGGCGATTCGCCCGCCGGGCCGTGCAGCGCAAAGCGGAACAGAGGGCCGTCTTCCGTAGGCCAGCGCGAGAGCAACGTGGCGTCGAACCCGCCCGCGTGGCGCCCGCCGGCCATGTGCACCGTGCTGCCAGGCAGGGGTTTCTTGCTGACCTTCATGTGGGCCACGACTTCATTGCCGGGATTGCCAGCCTCTGCCGGCAAGACACGCTCGATCAGCAGCTCCAGCTTGCCGCCGCTGGCCTTCTCGCCAAAGATGCGCGCCTTGACCACGCGGGTGTCGTTGAACACCAGCAGGTCGCCTTCACGCAGCAGCCCGGGCAGGTCGCGGAAGATGCGGTCCACGGGCTCGATGGCGCGGCCATCCAGCAGGCGTGAGGCGCTGCGTTCGGCGGCGGGGTGCTGGGCGATGAGTTCGGGGGGCAGCGAAAAATCGAAATCGCTGAGGGTGAATGCCCGCGTGGAATGTGGTGCGGGGACGGCGCCGGGCGCGCCGTGGGACAGATCGGTCATGGGTGCTTGAGGGCCGAACGGGCCCGTGCCAAGTTGAAAAAGAAGCCCAGATTGTCCCATGCAGGCCCTGCCACCGCCTGGTCAGCGGGTTTCGGTGGTAGTCAGAGAAGCCATCAGGCAGACAGCGCGTGCGCTACCGGTGGCGGCACGCTCGCCACGATCCGCTTCACGTCGGCGGCATGCGCCAGTGCAGTGCCGGGCGACAACAGGGCAGCCGCGCCTGCGGCCACGCCCCACCGCAGCGCGTCGGGTGCGGGTTGGCCGTCGTCCAGCGCCCAGAGCAGGGCTGCCAGAAAACAGTCGCCGGCCCCGGTCGTACCAGTGGCGACGGGCACCGGCACGGCGGGGGCCTGCCACACGCCGTCGCGGGTCGCGAGCACGGCGCCGTCTTCGCCCACCGACAGGGCCACGACCTCGGCAGCGCCGCTGGTCACCAGCGAATGGGCTGCGGCGCACCAGTCGGCTGCGCGCGCAAGCGGCTGCTGGACGAGCTCGCGCAACTCGCGCAGGCTGGGCTTGACCACCGCCACGCCTGCCTGCAGCGCGGCCGACAGCGCGGCGCCCGAGGTGTCGACGGCCAGGCGCACGCCCGGCCCGCCCACGGCGCGCGCGAGCTGGGCGTAGATGTCGTCGGGCACGCCGGGCGGCAGGCTGCCGCTGGCCACCAGCCAGCGCGGCGCCGCCCCGTGGGGCGAGCCTTGCGTTTGCTGGCTCAGCTGGGCCACGCAATCCTGCCACTCGGCGGGTTGCACGCTAGGGCCGGGCAGCACGAAGCGAAACTCCTGGCCTGTGGCGGTTTCCAGCACCGAGAAGTTCTCGCGCGTATCGCCCGCGATGGGCAGGAACCGGGTGGGCACGCCTTCCGCGGCCAGCAGGTCCGCGACCTGCGCGCCGGCCACGCCGCCAGCCAGGCCCCATGCCTGCACATCGGCTCCCAGGCGGTGCAACACCCGGGCTACGTTGATGCCCCCGCCGCCGGCAAACCGCAGCGCGGTGCCGCAACGCAGCTTGTGCGTGGGCTGCAGGCGTTCGGTGGCGGTGCTCAGGTCGAGCGCTGGGTTGAGGGTGAGGGTGATGAAAGCGGGCATGGCAGCAAAGCCTACCATCGGGGGGATCGTAGACAGGCTCTAAGAGCCCACTACCAAGGCCTGTCTGCAAAGCCGGACCAGAGCTCATCGAAGTCCGGGAAGCGCCATTTGTCGGGGTCTTCACGCGCCACGATTTTCTCGGTGCAGCCCGGCGCGGCAAGGTCCACCACCTCCGGTGGAATGCGCAGGTCGGACTTGGTCGAATAGAACACCGTCACCTGCGGCGTCGTCAGGGCCGTGGGTGCCTGCTGCGTCACTACGCCGATGCGCCCCGAGGTCAGCCGCACCATCGAGCCCACCGGGTAGATGCCGATGCTCTTGACGAACGCCTGGAACAGGCGCTGGTCGAAATGGTCGCTGGTCCATTCGGCCATGCGCCGCAGCGACTCGGACGGATCCCAGCCACGCTTGTAGGGGCGGTCGGAGGTGATGGCGTCGTACACGTCGCAGATGGCCGCCATGCGTGCGATCACGCTGATGCCCTCGCCCTGGAGCTTGTCGGGGTAGCCCGAGCCGTCGATCTTCTCGTGGTGGTGCAGGCAGGCGTCCAGCACGGCGTCGGGCAGTTTTCCGCCCTCCTTGAGCATGTGGTAGCCCTCCACCGGGTGGCTGCGCACGACGTTGAATTCTGCGTCGGTCAGCTTGCCCGGCTTGTTCAGCACCGCCAGGGGGATGGCCGCCTTGCCCAGGTCGTGCAACAGGCCGGCCATGCCCGCTAGGCGCGTCTGCTCGTCGTTGAGCCGCAGTTGCCGCGCCAGTGCCACCATGAGCGCGCACACCGCCACCGAATGCATGTAGGTGTAGTCGTCCGCCGTTTTCAGGCGCGCCAGGCTGATCAGCGCCCCGGGGTTGCGGGTGACCGAATCGGAAATCTCTTCGACCAGGTGCTGCGCGCCCACCGAGTCGACGGCGCGGCCCATCCGGGCCTCGTGGAACATCGACACCACGGCCTGCTTGGCTTTGCCGCAGATGGCCGCGGCCCGCCGTAACTCGGTCCCCATGTCGGCGGGCGTGTGGTCCCGCACGGGCGGAGGCGGTGGTGGCGGCAGCGTGACGCGCAGGGGGGGCAGGTTTTCCAGCAGGCTGAAGTCGGTAGCGATCTGCGCGTCCACCTCCTCGCGCGACTTGGATGCCGTGCCGGCGGCCACATCCAGGCCCTTGGATGTATCGATCCAGCATTCCTGAATGGCGGTGGACTGGATGCGTTCGAGGTCCTTGGGGTCTTTGAGCAGGAACTTGGCCCGCCAAAACGGGTGATCCATCCACGAACCGCAAAACTCGTGGAGGTACATGCCCAGGGTAAGGTGTCGGACGTGGATGCGCTTGAGCATGACTAAATACCTGGAGAGTAAGCCAATGTGCTACCGGAGCAAACCTGTCTCAGCAAGCCTCCGGCAGCGCACACGGCGGCCGATATGAGTAACTATATGTTATTTCATTATCGATTGTATCAAATTTGCCGAATTTCGCGGATTTTTGCCATGGTAGCCTTTTGCTCCGCGATGCCCGCGTACCCCCTAGCCGATGTGTTGTGATGCCTGCTGCTGCCAAGTCCGTTCCTTCGCCGCTCATCCCGCCCGCGGCGCCACGCCAGGCGGTTCGCGCGGGGGCATCGGCGGCCCACAAGGCCCTGCAGAAAATGGGGTTGCGCCGCGACATCGACCTGGCCTTGCACCTGCCCCTGCGCTACGAGGACGAAACCCGCATCACGCCCCTGTCCAGCGCCCGCGACGGCCAGATGGTGCAGATCGAGGCGACCGTGACCGCCAGCGACGTGCAGCTGCGCCCGCGCCGCCAGCTGGTGGTGCAGGTGGATGACGGCTCGGCCACGTGCGAGCTGCGATTTTTCAGCTTCTACCCCTCGCACCTCAAGACGCTGGCCGTCGGCGCGCGGCTGCGCATCCGGGGCGAGGTCAAGGGCGGCTTCTGGGGCCGGCAGATGCTGCACCCCGCCTTCCGCCAGGCCGGCGGCGAACTGCCCGCCGCGCTCACGCCGGTCTACCCCACCACGGCCGGCCTGCCCCAGCCTTACCTGCGGCGGGCTGTGGTGAGCGCGCTGGCGCGGGCCGACCTGTCCGACACGCTGCCGCCGGGCGCCGAGCCGCCGGTGACGGGCTTTTATCGCAAAAATGGCCTCCAGCGCTTGTGCAGCCTGCGCGAGGCGCTCACTTTTTTGCATCACCCCACGCCCGATGTGGCTCTGTCCACGCTGGAAGACCACAGCCACCCGGCCTGGCAGCGCCTGAAGGCCGAGGAACTGCTGGCCCAGCAGCTCTCGCAGTACCAGTCCCGCCGCGAACGTGACCGGCTGCGTGCGCCGGTGCTGCGCCCGCAGCCCGCGCAGGGCGCGGCGCTGCCCCTGCACGAGCAGCTGCTGGCCGTGCTGCCCTTTGGCCTTACCGCCGCGCAGCGCCGCGTGGGCGAGGAGATCGCGGCCGACCTGGCGCGCCCCGTGCCCATGCACCGACTGCTGCAGGGCGATGTGGGCTCGGGCAAGACGGTGGTCTCGGCCCTGGCCGCCTGCGTGGCCATGGACGCAGGCTGGCAGTGCGCGCTGATGGCGCCCACAGAAATCCTGGCCGAGCAGCACTTCGCCAAGATGATCGGCTGGCTCGAACCCCTGCTGGCCGCGCTCGGGCGCAAGGTGGCCTGGCTGGTGGGCGGGCAGAAGAAGAAGGACCGCACCGCCATGCTGGCGCTGGTGGAAAGCGGCGAGGCCGCGCTGGTGGTGGGCACGCACGCCGTGATCCAGGAGCAGGTGCGATTCAAGAACCTGGCCCTGGCCATCATCGACGAGCAGCACCGCTTTGGCGTGGCGCAGCGGCTGGCGCTGCGCAAGAAGCTGGCTGAGGGCGTCGCCGCCGGGCCGCCCCAAGGCGACGCAGCCCCCCCGGGGGGCAGCGACCCGCGCAGCGGCGGAGCGTGGGGGCACAAGGTCCCTATGGAGCCGCACATGCTGATGATGAGCGCCACCCCCATCCCGCGCACGCTGGCCATGAGCTACTACGCCGACCTGGACGTGTCCGTGATCGACGAGCTGCCCCCCGGCCGCACGCCCATCGTCACCAAGCTGATAGCCGATAGCCGCAAGGACGAAGTCATCGAGCGCATCGGCGCGCAGGTGGCCGCCGGGCGGCAGGTGTATTGGGTGTGCCCGTTGATTGAAGAGAGCGAGGCGCTGGACCTCTCCAATGCCACCGCCACGCACGCCGACCTGAGCGAAGCCTTGCCGGGCGTGATGGTGGGCTTGCTGCACTCGCGCATGCCCACGGCCGAAAAGAAGGCCGTGATGGCCTTGTTCAGTAGCGGACAGATGGGCGTGCTGGTCAGTACCACCGTCATTGAAGTGGGCGTGGACGTGCCCAACGCCTCGCTGATGGTCATCGAGCACGCCGAGCGCTTTGGCCTTTCGCAGTTGCACCAGCTGCGCGGCCGGGTGGGGCGCGGCGCGGCGGCATCGGCCTGCGTGCTGCTGTATTCCACCAACGACAGCGGCCGCGTGGGCGAGACCGCCAAGGAGCGCCTGCGCGCCATGGCCGAGACCAACGATGGCTTCGAGATCGCCCGGCGCGACCTGGAGATCCGGGGGCCCGGCGAGTTTCTGGGCGCCCGCCAGTCGGGCGATGCGCTGCTGCGGTTTGCCGACCTGGCCACCGACACCCACTTGCTGGAATGGGCGCGGGAGCTGGCGCCACGGATGCTGGATCGCCACCCGGAATTGGCCGCGAAACACATCGCACGCTGGTTGGGGGGAAAATCAGACTATCTCAAGGCCTGACGCACATGACCCTCACCGAACTCAAGTACATCGTGGCCGTGGCGCGTGAGAAGCATTTTGGCCACGCGGCGGATGCCTGCTATGTCTCGCAGCCGACGCTGTCGGTCGCCATCAAGAAGCTGGAGGAAGAGCTGGACGTGAAGCTCTTCGAGCGCAGCGCCGGCGAGGTGACGGTGACGCCGCTGGGCGAAGAGATCGTGCGCCAGGCGCAGAGCGTGCTGGAGCAGGCCGCCGCCATCAAGGAAATCGCCAAGCGCGGCAAGGACCCGCTGGCCGGCCCGCTCACGCTGGGCGTGATCTACACCATCGGACCCTACCTGCTGCCCGAGCTGGTGCGCCACTCCATTGCCCGCACGCCGCAAATGCCGCTGATGCTGCAGGAAAACTTCACGGTCAAGCTGCTCGAAATGCTGCGCACGGGCGAGATCGACTGCGCGGTCCTGGCCGAGCCCTTTCCTGACACAGGCCTCGCCGTGGCGCCGCTGTACGACGAGCCCTTCATGGCCGCAGTGCCGAGCGCGCATCCGCTGGCGGTCAAGAAAACCGTGAGCGCCGAGGAACTCAAAAGCGAGACCATGCTGCTGCTGGGCGCGGGCCACTGCTTCCGTGACCATGTGCTGGAGGTCTGCCCTGAGTTCGCGCGGTTTTCCAGCAATGCCGAGGGCATTCGCAAGTCGTTTGAGGGCTCATCGCTGGAGACCATCAAGCACATGGTGGCCGCCGGCATGGGCGTGACGCTGGTGCCGCGCCTTTCCGTGCCGCGCGACGCGATGCTCACCGTGTCCCGCCGGCGAAAAAGCGACGAAACCTACGTGCGCTATCTTCCCATCCGCGAAGCCGACGGCGGCCCGCCACCCATGCGGCGCGTGGTGCTCGCCTGGCGGCGCAGCTTCACCCGTTACGAAGCCATCGCAGCCCTGCGCAACGCCATCTATGCGTGCGAACTGCCGGGTGTCACGCGGCTGTCGTGAGGAAGGGGGCGCCGCTGCGCGGCCCCATGCCCCGCAGGCGCGCTGCGTTTCTGATCCGGCCCAAGCTATCTGTAGCGGCCTTGGGCTAAAGTGATTCGGTGTGGTGCCTTCATCGTCGAAGGCGCCAGCTTTTGATTCCCTTTCCACTTCAGGAGCAATGCCATGGCCAAAGCACCCAAAGCCACCCCCACCAGCGCCCCCCGCATCAACATCGGCATCAGCGACAAGGACCGTGCCGCCATTGCCCAGGGGCTCTCGCGCCTGCTGGCCGACACGTACACGCTGTACCTCACCACGCACAACTTTCACTGGAACGTGACCGGCCCCATGTTCAATACGCTGCACACCATGTTCATGGCGCAGTACACCGAACTCTGGAACGCGGTGGATCCGATTGCCGAACGGATCCGCTCGCTCGGCCATGTGGCGCCGGGCTCCTACGCCCAGTTCGGCCAATTGGCCACGGTGCCGGATGCCCCTGCCACGCCGCCCAAGGCGCTGGACATGGTGCGCGTGCTGGTGGAAGGCCACGAAGCGGTCGCGCGCACGGCCCGCAGTCTGTTCCCGCTGGCGGACAAGGCCAGCGACGAGCCCACCGCAGACCTGCTGACCCAGCGGCTCACGGTCCACGAGCAGACGGCCTGGATGCTCCGGTCGCTGCTTGAAGAATGACGCCGCGGCTTGCAGGCGCGATGCAGGGCGCGAGGGCGGCCTCTGCAATCACAGGGTTTCCGCCCCCTTGAATTGCGTTTTGTCCTACAAAGGTATGCGGATGTCTCTGCGCATCATTCGCAAGACATCCGCTCACGCCCTGGGGCAGTGCGGTTGCTGGCGTCACATTCCGTCGTGCGCCACGTTTGAAACCCCTGACCTATGCGAATCCTGTACGTTGAAGATCACCCGGAACTGCGCGAAACCATCGGCATGCTGATGGAGGCAGAGGGCCGGGCGGTGACGTCCTGCGCCACCGCGGAAGAGGCTCTGGAACTCGATGCCGCGCAACCATACGACGTGCTGGTGACCGACGTGAGCTTACCCGGCATGTCGGGCATCGATCTGGCGCGCAAGGTTCTGGCAGACGATCCTCAGCGCTGGGTGGTGCTGTGCTCGGGATACGAGATGGGCGACTACCCGGCCAGCTGGGGGGCGAATGTGCGAACCCTTCTCAAACCTTTCGAAATCGAAGAACTGGAAGAGTTGCTGGTGAATCTGCGCCAGTCGCTGGACCGGTCTGCGGCCTGAGCTGTTTTGCGCCCGGCCGCGCGCCGTGAACGCGTGACGCCGCACGGGCTTCGGCCCCTTTCTGAGGCGGCTCCACCGATTTTCAAGCGCGCGAGACGCGCGGAAGTTCCAGCCGGAACCGGGTGATTCCGTCGGCAGAATGCACCGCGATGCGCCCCTGGTGCGCGCCTACGATCTGGTGCGCGATGAACAGTCCCAGCCCCAGTCCTTCCCTACGCCCGGGCTCCCTGTCACGCCCCCGGAACGGATTGAAAAGGTGATCCAGCAAATGCGGCGGGATGGTGCCGGCGTTAGTCACATCCACAGCCACGATGGACGCCTGGGTGCCATCTGCGCATACCTGCACCGGCTGATCCGGAGTGCCATGGTGCACCGCGTTGCCAACCAGGTTGGTGATGACCTGGCACAGCCGCTCGGCGTCCCACACACCGTCCAGGTCCCCGCAGAAACTGCTTTCGATCACGCGTTCGGGATAGCTGGTCTGCACTTCCTGCAGGGTGCGTTCCATCACGTCGCGCAAGGACGCCGAGACGGGCTTTATCGCCAAGCCGCCGGCCTGCCGGATACGGGTCACGTCCAGCAGGTCCTCGATCATCCGCCCCATGCGCTGGCCGCTGCTGAGTATCCGCTCCGCCATCGTGGCCACCTTGTCGGGCGGCATGTCAGGCTGGCGCTTGAGGGCCGAAGCGGCTGCGCTGACGGACATCAGCGGCGTGCGCAGGTCGTGGCTCAACACCGCCATGAACAACTCGTTGACGCGCAGTGCCGCGGTGCGCTCGCGCAGTTCGTGGGCCAGGGCCTGCTTGCGCCGATGTAGTTCGAAGAACACATTGGCCTTGCTGGCGAGCATGTGTGGGTCAATGGGTTTGTAGAGGAAGTCCACCGCCCCGCTTTCGTAGCCCTTGAACTGCCAGTTCTGCTCGCGCGACCCGGCGGTCATGAAGATGAGCGGGATGCCGCGTGTGCGCTCGCTGCCGCGGATGAGCTCTGCCAGCTCGAAGCCGTTCATCTCCGGCATCTGCACGTCCAGCAGCGCCAGGGCCACGTCATGGTGGGCGAGCAGAAGCTCCAGCGCCTCGGGGCCGGACTGCGCCTTGAGAATGTCGATGTCATCGCGCTGGAGCAAGGCTTCCAGGGCAATGAGGTTCTCCGCGACGTCATCGACGAGCAGGCATTTCACGCGGTCGGTGTGGGGCATGGACTGGGCGTTGTTCAATGGTGGGGCTGGGTGGGGCGCTTTCAGAGGCTGCCTTCGCGGTGCAGCCGCGTCAAAAGCTGGGCGATGCCGGCGGGCGACAGGACATGGGGCGATGCGCAGCGTGCGAGGGCTGCCCGGGGCATGGCAGGTACGAGCGCGCTGGCGGGGTCCTGGACCACCATCAGGCCGCCTGCCGCGCCAATGGCTTGCAGGCCAGCAGCACCATCATCGTTGGCGCCCGAGAGCAGTACGCCGACGAGGGCTTCGCCATACTGGTCCGCAGCGGACTCGAACAGCACGTCAATCGAGGGCCGCGAGTAGTGCACCGGCGGGTCCACCGACAAGGCAGCACAGGGGCCCGT
Organism: Acidovorax sp.; assembly: GCF_022763525.1. GTDB lineage: Bacteria > Pseudomonadota > Gammaproteobacteria > Burkholderiales > Burkholderiaceae_C > Acidovorax. Next base: position 23,163 of record NZ_JALEGG010000189.1, on the reverse strand, counting down.
GTCCACGAGAAAGTGGTAATCAGGCGGTGCAAGGTAGACGGTCCCGGGCAACAGCGGCTCCTTGTCGCAGGCCTCCCGCACCGGGAGCGCACAGCGCGGCTGGAAGATCTCGGCCAGCATGCTCGGCCGGTCGCGGGGCAGGTGCAGCACCACCAGCACCGCCGCGCGCAGCGTGGCGGGCAGCGCGGGCATCAGTTCCATCAGGGCGTCGATGCCCCCCGACGACCCGCCGATCACAATGGCCCGGAACACGGTCGCGGCCTCGCCATCAGCAGGGCTGGCTGGCTTGTGAAGCGCTGGATGCTCGGGCATCAGTGGCCTGCTTTCTTGCGGTAGATGCGATCGGTCACCACGAAGTCATCAAACGCATCGGCCTGGGCTGAAAAGCGCAGCGATTCCTTGGAGCCCAGCCCCAGAAAGCCCCGGTGGCACAACGCCTCGCGAAACAGGCCCAGGGCCCGATCCTGCAAGTCGCGCTCGAAATAGATCAGCACGTTGCGGCACGACACCAGGTGCATCTCGGCAAACACGCTGTCGGTGGCCAGGCTGTGGTCCGAGAACACCATGTGCTCGCGCAGCGCCTTGTCGAACACCACGCGGCCGTAGCGCGCGGTGTAGTAGTCGGACAGCGACCGCCGCCCGCCCGAACGGGCGTGGTTTTCGGTGAAGGTGGCCACGCGCGCCATGTCGAACACGCCCGATTCCGCCGCCCGCAGCGCCTGCTGATTGATGTCGGTGCCATAGATCAGGGTGCGGTCCAGCAATCCTTCCTCCTGCAGCAGGATGGCCAGCGAGTAGGCCTCCTCCCCGGCGCTGCAACCGGCCACCCACACCTTTAGCGACGGGTAGGTGCGCAGGTGCGGCACCACTTCTTCGCGCAGCGCGCGGAAGTAGCTGGGATCGCGGAACATGTCGCTCACCTGCACGGTCAGGTATTCGAGCAGGGCAGGGAACACGGTGGGATCGTGCAGCACCTTGTCCTGCAGCTGGGACAGCGTCTGGCAGCCGAAGTGCTGCAGCGCGCTTCCCAGCCTGCGCTTGAGCGACGCCTGCGCATAGCCGCGGAAGTCGTAGTGATAGCGGTGGTAGATCGCATCGATCAGCAGGCGCTGCTCGATGTCTGCGGTGCGCGCGGGCTTGCGGTGGGGCATGGCTGCGAAACAGGGCAAAACGTTGCGGGCGTGGCGGCTACTTGGGCATCCAAACGCGCACCAGCGACAGCAGCTTTTCCACGTCCAGCGGCTTGGCGATGTAGTCGTTGGCGCCGGCTGCCAGGCATTTTTCCTGGTCGTCTTTCATGGCCTTGGCGGTGAGGGCAATGATGGGCAGTCGGCGCCACTCGGGGCGTGCGCGGATCTCGCGCATCGCGGTGTAGCCGTCCATTTCCGGCATCATGATGTCCATCAGCACCAGGTCAATGGCCGGCGTGCCATCGCTGCCGGCACTCGAGAGCATTTTCAGCGCCTCGATGCCATTGCGCGCAATCTGCACCCGGATGCCGGTGGGCTCCAGCACGCTCGAGAGCGCAAAGATGTTGCGCACGTCGTCCTCCACCACCAGCACCGTGCGTCCTTCCAGCGCCATGTCGCGGCTGCGCGCGGCCTGCAGCATCTGCTGGTGTTCGGCGGGCAGCTCGGACTCCACCTGGTGCAGGAACAGGGTGACTTCGTCGAGCAGGCGCTCGGGCGAGCGGGCATCCTTGATGATGATGGACTTGGAAAAGCGGCGCAGCTTCTGCTCTTCGTCGCGCGACAGGGCGCGGCCGGTGTACACGATGACCGGCGGGAACGACACGCCGTCCTGCTCGGTCATCTGCTGCAGCAGTTCGTAGCCGCTGAGGTCTGGCAGGTTCAGGTCCATCACCATGCAGTCGAAGGTGGTGTCGCGCAATTGCTTCAGCGCCTCCGCCGCCGTGCCTGCGCAGACGATCTCCACGTCGTCGCGGCTGAGCAGGTGGCGCACGCTTTCTCGCTGGCGCTCATCATCTTCCACCACCAGTACGCGGCGCAGGTTCTGGGTGATCTTGGCTTCCAGGCGCTGCAGGGCCTGCACTAGTTCATCCCGCTTGACTGGCTTGAGCGCGTAGCCGATCGCGCCGCGGCCCATCGCCTCCAGCGAGTAGTCGGCAACCGACACGACGTGCACCGGAATGTGGCGCGTGGCAGGGTTGCGCTTGAGCTGGTCGAGCACGCCCAAGCCCGAAAAATCAGGCAGATTGACATCCAGCACGATGGCGCTGGGCACGCGCTCGGCGGCCAGGGCCAGACCGTCAGCGGCGTTGTGCGCGAGATCGCATTCGAAATCCATCTCGCGCGCCAGGTCCCGCAGGATCTGCGCGAAGCGCTCGTCGTCCTCGATCACCAGGATGCTGCGGGCGTTTGCGCGCCGGGGGGCCGCCGAGACGGCTGCACCGGAAGGCGTGGGCACAGCCCCCGCCACACCGGCAGGCGCCGAGGCATCTGCTGACGGTGTCGTCGCCGGCAGTATTGGGGGGTGGGGCGCCGCGGTGGCAGCCACAGCGCGGCTCGGCGCCGCGGCCTGCTTCGGTTCGGCCGGAGCCTGCAGGCGCACGGGCAGGACCAGGGTGAACACGCTGCCCTCGCCGGGCGTGCTTTGCACCGACACGTTGCCGCCCAGCAGCTGCGCCAGGTCCCGCGAAATGGACAAGCCCAGCCCCGTGCCGCCAAAACGGCGGTGCGTGCTGCCATCGGCCTGGCGGAACGCCTCGAAGATCAGCTCCTGCTGGTCGGCCGCGATGCCGATGCCCGTGTCCTTCACGGCGAACGACAGCGTCTCATCGGGGTTGCGCGAGACGTGCAACGCCACCGAACCCCTTTCGGTGAACTTGAGTGCATTGGACAGCAGGTTGCGCAGCACCTGGCTCAGGCGCTGGGCGTCGGTTTCCATGCCTGCCGGAACGTCGGGAGCGATGGTGGCGCTGAGCTCCAGCCCCTTTTGCATCGCTACCGGGCGCAGCGGTTCCACCAGGGACTGCACGCTGCGCGCGATGTTCACAGGCTCGATCGACACCGTCGCCTGCCCGGCTTCGATCTTGGAGAGATCCAGGATGTCGTTGATGAGCGCCAGCAGGTCGTTGCCTGCCGCGTAGATCGTCTGGGCGTACTTCACCTGCTCCGCGCTCAGGTTGCCTGGCTTGTTGTCGGCCAGCAGCTTGGCCAGGATCAACGTCGAGTTCAGCGGCGTGCGCAGTTCGTGGCTCATGTTGGCCAGAAACTCGCTCTTGTACTGGCTGGCCAGTTCCAGTTCGCGCGCCTTGTCCGTCATGGCGCTTTGCGCGCGCAGCAATTGCTCGCGCTGGTATTCGAGCTGCTGGGTTTGCTGTTCCAGGTGCGCGTTGGTCTGCTCCAGCTCGGTCTGCTGCACCTCCATCTGGGCCTGGGATTCCTGCAGGATGCGGCTTTGCTGTTCCAGTTCTTCGTTGTTCACGCGCAGTTCTTCCTGCTGCGCCTGCAGCTCCTCGGACTGGCGCTGCGTTTCTTCCAGCAGGCTCTGGAGGCGGCTGCGGTCCATGCCGGAACGGATGGCCACCGCCAGGATCTCGGAGGCGCGCTCCAGCAGGCTGCGCTCGGCTTCGTTCACGCGACGGTAAAACCCCAGCTCGATCACCGCGTAGACTTGGCCGTGTTCCACTGCTGGCGCTACCAGCAACTCCGCGGGGCTGGCCTGCCCCGTGCTGGACGAGATGGGCAGATAGCCTTCTGGCACATTGCGCACATGCAGCAGCTGAAGCGAGCGCGCCGCCTGTCCCAGCAGGCCCTCGTCGCTCAGCGTGGTTTGCGCCAGCCGATCGCGCGGCAGAGCGTAGCCTCCGAACAGCGTGAAGCGGTCCTGGCCTTCGCGCACATAGCCGGCGCCGACCTGGGCCTGGAGGTAGGTGGCCAGATAGTCCAGCGCCAGCCGGCCAATGTCTTCCAGCCGGTGGTCGCCCTGCAGCCGCTGGCTCAGGCCCGACAGGCCGGCAGTGACCCAGGCCTGCGCGGCCTTGGCCCGGAAGTCGCGTGCCGTGAGTACCGCCGAAACGCAGATGAGTGCCAGGAGCACCGCCGAGCCGAAGGCCGAATAGAGATTGGAATTGAAGGCCGCGTCGACCCATTGCTGGCGCCGCGTTTCCAGCTGCAGGTTTTGCTGCGTGCGCAGGTCCTCTATCGCATTGCGCATGCGGTCCATCAGGTCCTTGCCAGCGCCGCTGTGCACCAGCGCCATCGCGCCGACCGTATCCCCGCCTTTGCGCAGCGCGATGGTTTCGTTGAGCTCACGCAACTTCTGCTGGGTAAGGTCGTCGATCTCGGAGGCCAGTTGGCGCTGCGCGGGATAGGCGTCCACGCTCGCCTTCAAATCGGCCAGATGCTGCTGCAGCGAACTGGCTGCCAGTTCGTAAGGCTGCAGATAGGCCAGATCGCCGGTGAGCAGATAGCCGCGCTGGCCGGTTTCGGCATCCTTGATGGCCGCGTTGAACCGGTTCAGGTGGCGCATGGACAGGGAGGACTTGTCCATCGCACGCACGGCGGCACCGCGTGTTTCAGCGGAACGGTAGTTCACTGCGGCGATCACCAGTGTGGCCAGGGCGGCCACGATGAAGCCCGCGAGCAGCGTGCGGGGGATGGCGAAACGGCTGGCGGCCTGTGGGCTCGAGGATCGGTTCATGCAGGCAGGTTCGAGGGTTTGGGCAAGCGGGGGACTTTAGCGGGTTTGGCCTGCTTTCGCTGCCAAAGCCCGCGCGCGGCACGAGCGGCTGCTACATTCGGTGCGCCCGCGGCAGCGCGGGCTGTTTTTTCAGCCTTCTTGCACCGCCCGCATGCTTCACGCCACACCCCGCAGCCGCTTGGCCCTGTACCTGGACCTCATTCGCTGGGACCGCCCCGCCGGCTGGCTGGTGTGCCTGTGGCCCACGCTCGGCGCGCTGTGGATCGCGGCCGAGGGCTTTCCGGGCTGGCACCTGCTGGCGGTGTTCGTGCTGGGCACCATCCTCATGCGCAGCGCGGGCTGCTGCGTGAACGATGTGGCCGACCGCGATTTTGACAAGCACGTCAAACGCACCGCGCAGCGCCCGGTGACCACCGGCGCCGTGAGCGTGAAGGAAGCCCTGGGCCTGGGCGCCGTGCTGGCGCTGCTGGCCTTTGGCCTAGTGCTCACCACCAACACCGCCGCTGTCCTGTGGTCCGTGCCCGCGTTACTGGTGGCCATTGCCTACCCGTTCACCAAGCGTGTCATCGCCATGCCCCAGGCGGTGCTGGGCATCGCGTTCAACTTCGGCATCGTGATTGCCTTTGCGGCGGTGCAGGGCAGCGTGCCCGCCGTGGCTTGGTGGATGTGGCTGGGCAACCTGTTCTGGGTTCTGGCCTACGACACCGAATACGCCATGGTCGACCGCGACGATGACCTCAAGATTGGCATCAAGACCTCCGCTATCACCCTGGGCCGATGGGATGTGGCGGGCATTGTGCTGTTCTACCTGATTTTCATAGGAATTTGGGCATTAGCGCTTGTCCCTTATGCGCTGGGTGCTATGTTTTATATAGCAATCGCGGCGGCGCTGGCCCAGGCCGTTTGGCATTTCACGCTGATCCGCACCCGCACGCGCGAAGGCTGCTTCAAGGCGTTCCGGGTGAACCACTGGCTGGGTGCCACGGTGTTTGCGGGGATTGCCGGCAGCTACCTGCTGCGGTGGTGGAGTGCGGCTGGCTGATTCCCCAGCCGTGCGTCTGCGCTGTGAGGCGATAGGTCGCACTACCTGACGCTGGCCCGCGCTGTCAGCAATAGCCCGAAGCGCTGACCGCCGCCATCCACTGGGGGGAGGCCGCCACAGCGGCGGGGGCGCGGCCCAGCCAGCGCCGGAATTCGCGGCTCATGTGGGCTTGATCGGTGTAGCCGTGGTCTGCCGCGCAATCCGCCAGGGATGATGCCTCCGGCAAGGCCTGCGCTGCGCGGCGCACCCGGGCCAGGCACTTCCAGTAAGCCGGAGGACGGCCGGTGGCGGACAGCACGAGGCGCTGCAAGGTGCGCTCCGAAACGCCCAGCTCGCGTGCCGCCTGGGTCACCTGGCTGTAGCGGGCCAGACTCTGCAAGGCATCGGCCACCCGCGCGTCCAGCACCGTGCAGTCGTGCAACAGCGGCAGGGCATCGTGGGCGTCGTTCCAGGGCCGGGCCTGCAGCAGCGCCAACAGGCGGTCCGTGTCCACCTGCGTGCCCGGCTGCATGCGAAACCCCCAGTAGCGCTCGCCCAGCGTGCCCGGCACGGCGTAGGTGCTGTCTGCCAGATCGGTCACAAACCAGGCGGGACGGTGGTGGGGGAGGATGTGGAGGATGAGGTCCCGGCATCCATCGGGAACCACCACCGTGCTGTCCGCGTGGACCGAGGTGTGGTGCCAAGCCTCGACGGGCCGCCACTGCGAGGACACCCTCAGCCCCCGAACTCGTTCCCCAGCTCATCGGCGCGCTGGCGCGCGGCTTCCATCGCGCGTTCAAAGGCGGCTCCCACGCCGTCGGCATCCAGGCATTGCAAGGCCGCATAAGTGGTGCCGCCCTTGGACGTGACGCGCTCGCGCAGCACGGCCGGTGCCTCGTCGGAGCGGCGGGCCAGTTCGGATGCGCCCACGAACGTGCCCACGGCCAGCTGGTGCGCCTGCTGCGCGCTCAGGCCCATGCGGGCGCCGGCGCGCGTCATGGCTTCCAGGAAGTAAAAGACGTAAGCCGGCCCGGAGCCCGAGAGGGCCGTGACAGCGTCGAGCTGCTTTTCCGTCTCGACCCACAGGAATTCGCCGGTGGACGCCATGATGGCCTCCACCTGGGCACGCTCCTTGGCGTCCACGGCGGGGCGGGCATACAGCGCGCTCATGCCCTTGCCCACCAGTGCTGGCGTGTTGGGCATGGTGCGCACGATGCGCTCAGTGGCAAGCCACTGGGCGATGCTGTCCGAGCGGATGCCGGCGGCCACGCTTAGATGCAGGGCCCCCTGGGTATGGGCCTTGGCCTGGGCTGCGGCGTCCTTGAAGGTCTGGGGCTTGACGGCCCAGACCACGATGCTCGCGCGCTGCAGGGCAGGGCCGGCCTCCGGCAGGGCTGTGAGGCCGTAGTTGGAGAGCAGAGCCTCGCGCGTGGGCGCATACGGCTCGACGACTTCGATCTGGCTGGCGGGGTGGCCCTGGTGGATCAGGCCGCCAATGATGGCGCTGGCCATGTTGCCGCCGCCGATGAAGGCGATGGTGGGGAGTGGGGAGCTAGCTGCGGCGGAAGCGGGGGCAGGAGAGTTCATGCTGCGGTCAGGCGAGAAAGGGGGATCCGATGGTAGCGCCGCGACCCTTGCAATTTCCTCCATGCCCTGCGAACCGGCACGGCCCAGGCGAGAGCGGCCGAGCAAGGGCCGCCCCGCAGCGAGGGCAGGAGCAATGCGCGGCGCCTCAGGGGGACGGTTCCTATTCAGCAGTCGTTTGCCGCACCGCATGCTCCCACTTCGCCATCAGCTCCTGCGCCCGCGCATTGCCCAGCGTGGGCACAAAGCGGCGGTCCGCGCGCCACAGCTGGGACAGCTCGGCGGTGCTGCCGTACACGCCGCTGGACAGGCCCGCGAGGTACGCCGCGCCCAGGGCGGTGGTTTCGATCACGGCGGGCCGCACCACGGGGATGCCCAGCAGGTCGGCCTGAAACTGCATCAGCAGATCGTTCACGCACGCGCCGCCATCCACGCGCAGCTCGCTCACCGGGGCGCCGCCGGCGGCCACGGCGTCGCGGCTCATGGCCTGCAGCAGGGCGGCGCTTTGGTAGGCGATGCTCTCCAGCGCGGCGCGGGCGATGTGGGCAATGGTGGTGCCGCGCGTGAGGCCCGTGATCGTCCCGCGCGAATCGGGCTTCCAGTAGGGTGCGCCCAGGCCGGTGAAGGCGGGCACCATCATCACGCCGCCCGAGTCCGGCACGCTTTGCGCGAGCGACTCGACCTCGCTGCTGTTGGTGATGGCGCGCAGGCCGTCGCGCAGCCACTGCACCACGGCGCCGCCCACGAACACGGATCCTTCCATGGCGAACTCGGGCTTGGCAGAAACCTGCGCTGCACTGGTGGTGAGCAGGCCGTTTTGCGAAGTCTGGAACGCGCCGCCCGTGTGCATCAGCATGAAGCAGCCGGTGCCGTAGGTGTTCTTGGCCATGCCTGCAGTGAAGCAGGCCTGGCCGAACAGCGCGCTTTGCTGGTCCCCCGCCACGCCGCCGATGCGGATGGGGTGGCCCAGCAGATCGGCCGCCGTGTCGCCAAAGTGGGCGGCCGAGGGGAGCACCTCGGGCATCAGCGCCTTGGGGATGCGCAGCAGGGCCAGTAGCTCATCGTCCCACTGGTTGGTGTGCACGTTGAACAGCATGGTGCGCGAGGCGTTGCTCACGTCCGTCACATGCCGCTGGCCGTGGGTGAGCTGCCACATCAGCCAGCTGTCCACCGTGCCAAACGCCAGCTCGCCGCGCTCGGCCGCCTCTCGCGCGCCGGGCACGTGGTCCAGCAGCCACTGCAGTTTGGTGCCCGAGAAGTAGGCGTCGATCAGTAGCCCGGTCTTGGCCTGTATGGTGCCTGCGTGGCCCTGTTCGCGCAGCTGGGCACAGGCGGGCTCGGCGCGCCGGTCCTGCCAGACGATGGCGTGGTGCACGGGCTGGCCGGTCTGGCGGTTCCACAGCACCGTGGTCTCGCGCTGGTTGGTGATGCCCACGGCGCGCACGGCGCTGGCGGCAATGCCGGCCTTGGCCAGGGCGTCGCGCGCGGTCGCCAGCTGGGTTCGCCAGATCTCCAGCGGGTCATGCTCCACCCAGCCAGGCTGCGGGTAGATCTGCGGCAGCTCCAGCTGCGCCTGCGCCACGATGTGGCCGCCTTCATCAAACACGATGCTGCGGGAGCTGGAGGTGCCTTGGTCGAGTGCGAGCAAGTAGGTCATGGTGCGAAAGGTATCAGGGGTTTGATGCGTTGTGCCCATGCGCTGAGGCGGGCGCTGGCATGCCAGTGCCACCGTGGAACCGGCTTTGCCGGGCCTGGGGTGGCGTCCCCCGTCGAGGGAAGGCGCGCAGCGCCTCAGGGGGATTCTCATCCTATGCAGCTACAGTGCAGATCACTCCCGCATCCTGCAGCAGGGCGGGAAAGGGCTCGGGCGGCGGCGCATCGGTGAACAGCCGGCCGATCTGCTCCAGCGTGGCCAGCTGCACCATCGCCGGACGGTTGAACTTGCTGTGGTCGGCCGCCAGCCACACCTCGCGCGACTGCTCGATGATGGTCTGCGCCACCTTCACCTCCCGGTAATCGAAGTCGCGCAGCGAGCCATCGGGCTCGATGCCCGAGATGCCGATGAGTGCGATGTCGACCTTGAACTGGCGAATGAAATCCACCGCGGCCTCGCCCACGATGCCCCGGTCGCGCGCGCGCACCACGCCGCCTGCCACGATCACTTCGCAATCAGGGTTGCCGCTCAGGATGGCGGCCACATTGAGGTTGTTGGTGATCACGCGCAGGCCGCGGTGGTGCAGCAGCGCCTTGGCAATGGCCTCGGTGGTGGTGCCGATGTTGAGGATCAGCGAGCAGTCATTGGGCACCTGCTGGGCCACGGCGCGCGCGATGCGCGCCTTGCCTTCGGCATTGAGCGTTTCGCGCTGGGTGTGCGCGAGGTTCTCCACCGTGGAGCTGGGCACGCGCACGCCGCCGTGAAAGCGCGTGAGCAGGCCGATCTCGGCCAGGCGCTGCACGTCGCGGCGCACGGTCTGCAGCGTCACGCCCAGCGTTTCCGCAAGTTGTTCCACGGTGGCCGACTTGCGTTCGCGCACCTGTTCTAAGAGCAGCAGTTGCCGGGGATTCGTATTCACGCGAATGCTGGTTTTGTTGGGGATGGTTGACTTTAATTCGAACGAAAAGGAAGCCGATAAGGGTAAACCTTGATTCGACATGATCAAAAACGAACAAAAATAATCCAAATCGAAAAGCGGTGCTGCCGAGGATGCGGCCCGCGTCTCCCCACGACCGGCGCACGGCGCCGGTCCCACAAGAAAGGTTGCGTGATGCAGCTGGCTTTGGACAGCATCAGCAAGAAGGTCGGGCCGGAAACCTGGCTGCACGAGATGAGCCTGGCGCTGCACAGTGGCGCCGTGACGGTGCTGCTGGGCGCTACGCAGGCGGGCAAGACCAGCCTGATGCGGATCATGGCTGGCCTGGACGTCCCCACGGCCGGCCGCGTCATGGTGGATGGCGTCAATGTGACAGGCATGCCGGTGCGCGAGCGCAATGTCGCCATGGTGTACCAGCAGTTCATCAACTACCCCTCGATGAAGGTGGCGGCCAACATCGCGTCGCCCTTGAAGCTGCGCGGCGAAAAGGACATCGACGCGCGGGTTCGCGAGATCGCCAGCCGCCTGCACATCGAGATGTTCCTGGACCGCTACCCCGCCGAGCTCTCGGGCGGGCAGCAGCAGCGCGTGGCGCTGGCCCGCGCACTTGCCAAGGGCGCGCCGCTGATGCTGCTGGACGAGCCCCTGGTCAACCTGGACTACAAGCTGCGCGAGGAGCTTCGCGAAGAGCTGGCGCAGCTGTTTGCATCCGGCCAGTCCACCGTGGTGTATGCCACCACCGAGCCGGGCGAGGCCCTGCTGCTGGGTGGCTACACGGCCGTGCTGGATGAGGGCGAGCTGCTGCAGTACGGCCCCACGGCCGAGGTGTTCCACGCGCCCAATTCACTGCGCGTCGCGCGTGCCTTCAGCGATCCGCCCATGAACCTCTTGCCCGCCACGCCGGTGGCTGCCGGCGTGCGCCTGCAGGGTGGGCTGGAATTGGCGGTGGCCCTGCCCCCGCAAGTGGCGGCAGCCGGTGCGGTGACGGTGGGCGTGCGCGCGAGCGCACTGCGTGTGCAAGCGCGCCCGGGCGATGTGAGCGTGGCTGGGGTGGTGGAGCTGGCAGAGATTTCTGGCTCCGACACCTTCGTGCACGCGGCCACGCCTTGGGGCGAGGTGGTGGCGCAGCTCACGGGCGTGCATTACTTTGAACTGGGCACGCCGATCACGCTGCACCTGGATCCGGCGCAAGCCTATGTTTTTGGCGCGGATGGCGCACTGGCATGGGCGCCCGCGCGCCCGGGAGGACGTTGAGATGGCGCGCATCAGCCTGGATCTGGCGCATTCGTACAAGCCGAACCCGCAGCAGGACAGCGACTATGCGCTGCTGCCGCTCAAGATGGAATTCGAGGACGGCGGCGCCTATGCGCTGCTCGGCCCCTCGGGCTGTGGCAAGACCACCATGCTCAACATCATGTCGGGCCTGCTCGTGCCTTCGCACGGCAAGGTGCTGTTCGACGGCCGCGACGTGACCCGTGCGAGCCCGCAGGAGCGCAACATCGCCCAGGTGTTCCAGTTCCCGGTGATCTACGACACCATGACGGTGGCCGAGAACCTGGCGTTTCCGCTCAAGAACCGCAAGGTGCCCGATGCGCAGATCAAGGAACGCGTGGGCGCCATCGCCGAGATGCTGGAGATGAGCCACCAGCTCAACATGCGTGCGGCGGGCCTCTCGGCCGACCAGAAGCAGAAGATCTCGCTGGGCCGCGGTCTGGTGCGCTCCGACGTGGCGGCGGTGCTCTTCGACGAGCCGCTCACGGTGATCGACCCGCACCTCAAGTGGCAGTTGCGGCGCAAGCTCAAGCAGATCCACCACGAGCTCAAGCTCACGCTGATCTACGTGACGCACGACCAGGTCGAGGCGCTCACGTTTGCAGACCAGGTGGTGGTGATGACACGCGGCAAGGCCGTGCAGGTGGGCTCGGCCGACGCACTGTTCGAGCGGCCTGCGCACACCTTCGTGGGCCACTTCATCGGCTCGCCGGGCATGAACTTCTTGCCGGCGCACAGCGAGGGCGGCTGCCTCACCGTGGCTGCACACCGCCTGGTCAGCCCGGTGGGCCGTGCGCTGCCCGATGGCGCCCTGCAGGTCGGCATCCGGCCCGAGTACTTGGCGCTGGCCCAGCCGCAACAGCCCGGCGCGCTGCCGTGCACGGTGGCGCAGGTGCAGGACATCGGCACCTATCAGATGCTGACCGCCAAGGTGGGCGAGCACACCGTCAAGGCGCGTTTCACGCCCGAGACGCGGCTGCCATCGGCTGGTGACACGGCGTGGCTGCAGGTGCTGGGCGAGCACACCTGCTTTTACAAGAATGAGGAGTTGCTGGCATGAATGAGCACCCCCTGAGCCGCTGCGCGGCTTCCCCCTTGAAGGGGGGCGACGCCCTTTGCTGCGGGGCGGCCCTTGCTGGGCGTCCCTTCGATTCCGCCGCGTCGGTTTTGTCCGCAGTGGGCGATGCCTACGTTCTGGAGAGCTGGGATGAGTAGTACCACCAAGCCGGTCAACCAGAAAGCCTGGTTCCTGATCTTGCCCGTGATCCTGTGCGTGGCCTTCTCGGCCATCCTGCCGCTGATGACGGTGGTGAACTACTCGGTGCAGGACATCATCTCGCCCGAGCGTCGCGTGTTCGTGGGCACCGAGTGGTTCGTGCAGGTGATGCGCGACGAGGAGCTGCATGCCGCGCTGCTGCGCCAGCTCACCTTCTCGCTGGCCGTGCTGGCCGTGGAGATTCCGCTGGGCATCCTGCTCGCGCTGTCCATGCCTGCACAGGGCTGGAAGTCGTCCGCCGTGCTGGTCGTGGTGGCGCTGTCGCTGCTGATCCCGTGGAATGTGGTGGGCACCATCTGGCAGATCTACGGCCGCGCCGACATCGGCCTCATGGGCCGGCTGCTGCAGGAGGCGGGCATCGAGTACAGCTACACCGGCAATGCCACGCAGGCCTGGCTCACGGTGCTGCTGATGGACGTGTGGCACTGGACGCCGCTGGTCGCGCTGCTGGCGTTTGCGGGGCTGCGGTCCATTCCGGACGCGTACTACCAGGCCGCGCGCATTGACGGCGCGAGCAAGTTGGCCGTGTTCCGCTATATCCAGCTGCCCAAGATGCGCGGCGTGCTCATGATCGCGGTGCTGCTGCGCTTCATGGACAGCTTCATGATCTACACCGAGCCCTTCGTGCTCACGGGCGGCGGGCCAGGCAATGCGACCACGTTCCTGAGCCAGTACCTCACGACCAAGGCCGTGGGCCAGTTCGACCTGGGCCCTGCCGCAGCGTTCTCGCTGATCTATTTCTTCATCATCCTGCTCTTGTGCTTCATCCTCTACAACTGGATGCAGCGCGTGGGCACCGCCAGCAACGAAGGGGCCGGCCATGAATGAAAAGCGCTTCCAGAAGCGATCGATTTTCCTTGTTGCCTACCTGGTGTTCGCGGTCTTGCCCATCTACTGGATGGTCAACATGAGCTTCAAGACGAACGCGGAAATCCTGTCCACGTTCTCGTTTTTTCCCCAGAACTTCACCTGGGACAACTACAAGACCATCTTCACCGACGAGTCCTGGTACTCGGGCTACATCAACAGCCTGATCTACGTGGGTATCAACACGGCCATCTCGCTCACGGTGGCGCTGCCGGCCGCGTACGCGTTCAGCCGCTACCAGTTCCTGGGCGACAAGCATGTGTTCTTCTGGCTGCTGACCAACCGCATGACGCCCCCGGCCGTGTTCTTGCTGCCGTTCTTCCAGCTCTACACCACCGTGGGGCTGATGGACACGCACATCGCGGTGGCGCTGGCGCACCTGCTGTTCAACGTGCCGCTGGCGGTGTGGATCCTGGAAGGCTTCATGAGCGGCATCCCGCGCGAAATCGACGAGACGGCCTACATCGACGGCTACTCGTTCCCGCGCTTCTTCCTCACCATCTTCCTGCCGCTCATCAAGGCGGGTGTGGGCGTGGCAGCGTTCTTCTGCTTCATGTTCAGCTGGGTGGAGCTGCTCCTGGCCCGCACGCTGACCAGCGTGGACGCCAAGCCCATCGTGGCCACGATGACGCGCACCGTGAGCGCCAGCGGCATGGATTGGGCCACGCTGGCCGCCGCTGGCGTACTGACCATCGTGCCCGGCGCCATCGTGATCTGGTTTGTGCGGCATTACATCGCCAAGGGCTTCGCCATGGGCCGCGTCTGATGTGAAGGGAAGCAAACACATGAACCACACGAAACCACAGCAGGGCGCAGGGCGCTCGCCATACCAGCGGCAGCCGAGTAACGGGCTTCGCCCGGCCACGGGCTGCGTCCCCCCTGGGGGAAGCGCCGCAGGCGCTCAGGGGGATGCCCATGTTTGACTGGATGGCCTGGACACTGCCCGTCGCGGTGTTTTTCACATGCATCGTGTTCATGCTCATCGGCATGACGGTGTGGGAAATCAAGTCGCCCACCACCCTGCGCAAAGGCTTCCTGCCCATTGCCACCACGCGGGGCGACCGCCTATTCATCGGCTTGCTCACCGCAGCCTATGTGAACCTGATTTTTGTGGGCATGAGCGGGCGCATCGCCCAGTGGCTCACGCTGGAGAGCGAGCCTTCGGTCTGGATCAGCTTTGTGCTGTCCATGGCGCTGCTGGCGCTGATCCTGCGCAAGGGCTGATTTTGCTATGAAAAAGTGAGCTGGTCGCGCTTGTTATGTGGTGTTCTCAGGCCTTGTTGGTCTGAAATCCGCATCCATCAAGCGCTGGCAGCTATGGTTTTTGAGAGTGCAAGTGCCGGTCTGACTCCCCCCGGACCGGTGTCGTTCTACCCAAGGGGGTTCCATCTGAGGAGACAGCAATGAAGGTGCAGTTCAAGGCGATTGCGTTCGCCGCCGCAACCCTGGTCCTGGGGCACGCCGCCTGGGCCGGCGAGGCAGAGGCCAAGAAGTGGATCGACAGTGAGTTTCAGCCATCCACGCTGAGCAAAGACCAGCAGATGGCCGAGATGAAGTGGTTCATCGAAGCCGCCAAGAAGCTGCAGGCCAAGGGCGTGAAGGAAATCTCGGTCGTCTCCGAGACCATCACCACGCACGAATACGAATCCAAGACGCTGGCCAAGGCGTTTGAGGAAATCACCGGCATCAAGGTCAAGCACGACCTCATCCAGGAAGGCGATGTGGTCGAGAAGCTGCAGACCTCCATGCAGTCCGGCAAATCGATCTATGACGGCTGGATCAGCGACTCCGACCTGATCGGCACGCACTACCGCTACGGCAAGGTCCTGAATCTGACCGACTACATGGGCGGCAATGGCAAGGAGTGGACCAACCCCGGCATCGACATCAAGGACTACATCGGCACCAAGTTCACGACGGCGCCCGACGGGAAGATGTACCAGCTGCCCGACCAGCAGTTTGCCAACCTGTACTGGTTCCGTGCCGACCTGTTCGAGCGCAAGGACATCAAGGACAAGTTCAAGGCCAAGTATGGCTATGACCTGGGTGTGCCGCTGAACTGGTCTGCCTACGAAGACATCGCCGAGTTCTTCACCAACGACGTCAAGCAGATCGACGGCAAGCCGATCTACGGCCACATGGACTACGGCAAGAAGGATCCTTCGCTGGGCTGGCGCTTTACCGACGCATGGCTTTCGATGGCCGGCACGGCCGACATCGGCGCGCCCAACGGCCTGCCGATCGACGAATGGGGCATCCGTGTGGCCGATGACAAGTGCACGCCCGTGGGCGCCAGCGTGGCCCGTGGCGGCGCGACCAACTCGCCGGCTGCGGTCTATGCGCTGACCAAGTACGTGGACTGGATGAAGAAGTACGCGCCCAAGGAAGCCACCGGCATGACCTTCGGCGAGGCCGGCCCCGTGCCCGCCCAGGGCCAGATCGCGCAGCAGATCTTCTGGTACACCGCCTTCACGGCCGACATGACCAAGCCTGGCCTGCCCGTGGTGAACGCCGATGGCACGCCCAAGTGGCGCATGGCCCCTGGCCCCAACGGCCCCTACTGGAAGCAAGGCATGCAAAACGGCTACCAGGACGTGGGCAGCTGGACCTTCTTCAAGGACCACGACGCCAACAAGACGGCTGCCGCCTGGCTCTACGCCCAGTTCGTGACGGCCAAGACCACCTCGCTCAAGAAGACGCTGGTGGGCCTGACCCCGATCCGCGAGAGCGACATCCAGTCCAAGGCCATGACGGACGCCGCCCCCAAGCTCGGCGGCCTGGTCGAGTTCTACCGCAGCCCCGCCCGCGTGGCCTGGTCACCCACCGGCACCAATGTGCCCGACTATCCCAAGCTGGCCCAGTTGTGGTGGAAGAACGTGGCCCAGGCCGTCACGGGTGAAAAGACGCCACAGGGCGCCATGGACACGCTGGCCGACGAAATGGACCAGGTCATGGCCCGCCTGGAGCGCGCCGGCATGAGCCACTGCGCGCCCAAGCTCAACAAGAAGGAAGACCCCAACAAGTGGCTGAGCGACAAGCAAGCCCCCTGGAAGAAGCTGGCCAATGAAAAGCCCAAAGGCGAAACCATTGCCTACGACAAGCTGCTGCAGGCCTGGAAGGACGGCAAGGCTCGCTGATCCCCTGGGGATCCTCTGCATGCATCACCGCGCCGTGTGCGTCTGCGGACTCGGGCCGGCTGCAGCGTTGCCAATGCTCGCAAGAGCTGCGGCGATTGCCGTGCTTGGCGCCTTGCAGCCCTCCCGATCCGCAGCACACACTTTCCGCTCGATGCGTGCAAAGGATCCCTGGCTCTCCCGCCGCCGCACCCCGGGCGGCTTTGCCGGCAGCCGGAGCCCACAAGGCGACTGCTGCCTTTTTTAATTTCGAGAGCGCCTCCCTTTGCCTGTGGGCCAGGGCGGCGCTCTCCCAAAGCGTCAAGAATTTAAGGGTAAACCCTTAGATTTTGTCCCATCCATGGACAATTGCCCCATGACCACCGCCGCTGCCCCCCTCCCTACCCCCCGAGCCGATCTTTTGGAGCGCTTGGCCCAGCCGTACCACTATGACCTGGCCGTCATCGGTGGTGGGGCCACGGGCCTGGGTGTGGCGGTGGACGCCGCCGCGCGGGGCTACAGCGTGGTCCTGGTGGATTCACACGACTTTGCCAAAGGCACCTCGTCGCGCGCCACCAAGCTGGTGCATGGCGGGGTTCGGTATCTGGCGCAGGGCAACATCGCCCTCGTGCGCGAGGCGCTGCACGAGCGCACCACCTTGCTGCACAACGCCCCTCACCTGGCGCAGCCGCTGCCTTTTGTCATGCCGTCCTACCGCTTCTGGGAGACCCCCTTCTACGGCATCGGGCTGTTGATGTATGACGCCCTGGCCGGCAAGGCCGGGTTGGGTGCCACCCAGTTCCTGGGCCGCAAACGCACCCTCGAATGCCTGCCCACGGCCCGGGCCGACGGACTCCAGGGCGGCGTCAAATACTGGGACGGCCAGTTCGATGATGCGCGGCTGGCCCTTGCGTTGGCCCGCACAGCGGCCAGCCTGGGGGCGCTGGTTCTCAACTACTGCCCGGCGCGCTCGCTGATCCACGAAGACGGCAAGGTCGCTGGGTTCGTCTGCGAAGACACTGAGTCGGGCCGGCAATTCACCGTGCGCGCTCGCGCAGTTGTCAATGCCACGGGGGTCTGGGTGGACACGCTGCGGCAGATGGATGGCGAGGCGACGGGGCGCCCAGTCAAGCCCATGGTCGCTCCCAGCCAGGGGGTGCACATCGTGGTGGACCGTGAGTTCCTGCCCTCCGACCACGCCCTGATGGTGCCCAAGACCGCCGACGGACGGGTGCTGTTTGCCGTTCCCTGGCTCGGCAAGCTGATCCTGGGCACCACGGACAGCCCGCGCCAGGACATCGTGCGCGAGCCCGCGCCGTTCCGGGAGGAGGTGCGCTTCATCCTGGAAGAATCCGCCCGGTACCTCACCCGGGCTCCGCGACTCGAAGACATCCGGAGCGTCTGGGTCGGGCTGCGGCCCCTGGTGAAGCCCCAGGATGACGACGGCGACAACACCAAGAGTCTCAGCCGGGAGCACACGGTGCTCACCAGCCGCTCGGGGCTGGTCACAGTGACGGGCGGAAAGTGGACGACCTACCGCGCGATGGCCGAGGATGTGTTGCAAAAATGCGTCGCTGCTGGATTGCTCAGCGGCAAGCCTGCTGGTGTGACGAATCAGTTGCCCTTGGTGGGAACCCCCCAGGAGGCCGTCCGCCACCGCATCAGTGACGCGCCGGGTCTGCACTCCTATGGGAGTGACGCGACGGCCGTGCAGGCGCTGCCCGGTGCGGGCGAGGATCTGGGGGGGGGGCTGACCGTCGCCATGGTGCGGTTTGGAGCGCGGTTCGAATATGCCCGCACCGTGGAAGACGTGCTGGCCCGCCGGTCACGCCTGTTGTTCCTGGATGCGCGCCGTGCCATCGAACTCGCGCCTGCTGTGGCACGAGTCCTCCGCGAAGAGCTGGGCACAGATCCGGGGCTGGAAGCCTTCCTGGCGCTTGCGCAACAGTATCTGCACGCCCCGGCGTAACGAACCACTTGACTGTGGCGTTCCATTTTGCAATAATCGAGGGCTTCGCGTTTCCTGCGTGAAGTTTCTGCCCAGCGGGAAGTGCTGCAAATGGTTTGCAGTGCGGACGACGGGCCCAAGACTGACTGGCTGATTTGCAGCCCTTGAGAAGTTCTCTGGGGCCGTGGTCTTCTGGTGCAAGTTGGGAATATTGAAATGATCCAGACAGAATCTCGGTTAGAGGTTGCCGACAATACCGGCGCCAAGTCCGTCCTTTGCATCAAGGTGCTGGGTGGCTCGAAGCGTCGCTATGCAAGCGTTGGCGACATCATCAAGGTGAGCATCAAAGAAGCCGCTCCACGTGGCCGCGTCAAAAAAGGCGAGGTTTACAGTGCAGTGGTGGTTCGTACGGCGAAGGGTATTCGTCGTGGCGATGGCTCGCTCGTCAAATTCGATGGCAACGCAGCCGTGTTGCTGAATGCAAAGTTGGAGCCCATCGGCACCCGCATCTTTGGACCCGTGACGCGTGAACTGCGTACCGAGAAGTTCATGAAGATCGTGTCCCTGGCTCCTGAAGTTCTCTAAGGACGCGCCATGAACAAGATTCGCAAGGGCGACGAAGTCATCGTGCTGACCGGCCGTGACAAGGGCAAGCGTGGCACGGTGTCGCTGCGCAAGGACGACTCCTACCTCGTCATCGATGGCATCAACCTGGTCAAGAAGCACGCCAAGCCAAACCCCATGAAGGGCACGACCGGCGGCATCGTTGAAAAGGCCATGCCGATTCACCAGTCCAATGTCGCCATCTTCAATGCCGCCACCGGCAAGGCTGATCGCGTGGGCATCAAGGTGCAGGCTGACGGCACGCGCGTTCGCGTGTTCAAGTCCAGCGGCGCTGAAATCAAGGCGGCCTAAGGGGTAAACATGGCACGACTCCAAGAAATTTACCGCGACAAGATCGCTCCCGAACTGACCAAGCAGTTCGGTTACACCTCGCCGATGCAGGTTCCGCGTCTGACCAAGATCACCCTGAACATGGGCGTGAGCGAGGCAGTCTCGGACAAGAAGGTGATGGACAACGCTGTGGCTGACCTGACCAAGATTGCTGGCCAGAAGCCCGTGGTGACCAAGGCCAAGAAGGCTATCGCCGGCTTCAAGATCCGCGAAGGCCAGGCCATCGGTTGCATGGTCACGCTGCGCGGCGTGCAGATGTATGAGTTCCTGGACCGTTTCGTGACCGTGGCATTGCCCCGCGTCCGTGACTTCCGTGGTATCTCCGGCCGCGCTTTCGACGGCCGCGGCAACTACAACATCGGTGTCAAGGAACAGATCATTTTCCCTGAGATCGAGTACGACAAGGTCGACGCATTGCGCGGTCTCAACATCAGCATCACCACGACGGCCAAGTCCGACGAAGAAGCCAAGGCGCTTCTGGCTGGTTTCCGTTTCCCGTTCAAGAACTGAGGCAGGGTATGGCTAAAGTAGCTTTGATCCAGCGCGAACTGAAGCGCGAAAAACTGGCCGCCAAGTACGCAACAAAGTATGCGGAACTGAAGGCGATCGCCGGTGACGCCAAGCGCAGCGACGAAGAGCGTGATGCAGCCCGGCTGGGCCTGCAGAAGCTTCCCCGCAACGCGAACCCCACGCGCCAGCGCAACCGTTGCGAAATCACCGGTCGCCCCCGCGGTACCTTCCGTCAATTCGGTCTGGCCCGCGCCAAGATTCGTGAACTGGCTTTCAATGGCGACATCCCTGGTGTCACCAAGGCCAGCTGGTAAGCAGGCAGGAGAGATTAAACATGAGCATGAGTGATCCCATCGCTGACTTGCTGACCCGCATCCGTAACGCACAGATGGTGGCCAAGGCCACGGTGCTGGTGCCTTCTTCCAAAGTGAAGATTGCCATCGCCCAAGTGCTGAAGGACGAAGGTTATATCGACGGCTTCCAGGTGAAAACCGAAGCTGGCAAGTCCGAACTCGAAATTGCCCTGAAGTACTACGCAGGCCGCCCTGTGATTGAGCGCATCGAGCGCGTCAGCCGCCCTGGCCTGCGTGTCTACAAAGGCCGTGATTCCATTCCACAAGTCATGAACGGTCTGGGCGTGGCAATTGTCACGACACCCAAGGGCGTGATGACCGATCGCAAGGCGCGCGCTACCGGTGTCGGTGGCGAAGTGCTCTGCTATGTGGCCTAACCCGCGGCATTGAGGAGAAACTGAAATGTCCCGAGTAGGAAAAATGCCCGTGACCATCCCCGCTGGCGTGGATGTGTCCGTGAAAGAAGACCAGATCTCCGTGAAGGGCTCTGGCGGCACCCTGTCGCTCGCACAAAACGTGCTGGTGAAGGTGTCGAACAAGGATGGCAAGCTCAGCTTCGAGCCTGTCAATGATTCCCGCGAAGCCAATGCCATGAGCGGCACGATTCGCCAGTTGGTCAACAACATGGTGGTCGGCGTCAGCAAGGGCTTCGAGAAGAAGCTGAGCCTGGTCGGTGTGGGTTACAAGGCTGCTGCCTCCGGCTCCAAGCTGAACCTGGCTGTCGGCTACTCGCATCCGGTCAACGTCGAAATGCCTGCTGGCATCACGGTTGCCACCCCCACCCCCACGGAAGTGGTGATCAAGGGTGCTGATCGTCAGCGCGTGGGGCAGATCGCCGCCGAGATCCGTGCTGTTCGTCCTCCCGAGCCTTACAAGGGCAAGGGCATCCGTTATGCGGACGAAAAGATCACGATCAAAGAGACCAAGAAGAAATAAGGAGCTGCAACATGTTGACCAAGAAAGAGCAGCGTCTTCGTCGTTCGCGCCAGACCCGCATCCGCATTGCACAGCAAGGCGTGGCGCGTCTCACCGTGAACCGTACGAACCTCCATATCTACGCCAGTGTGATCTCCGGCGACGGCAGCAAGGTGCTGGCTTCCGCTTCCACGGCAGAAGCCGACGTGCGCAAGTCGCTCGGCGGTTCGGGCAAGGGTGGCAATGCCGCTGCAGCCCAGATCATCGGCAAGCGCATCGCTGAAAAGGCGAAGGCTGCTGGTGTCGAGAAGGTTGCATTTGATCGCGCAGGCTTTGCCTATCACGGTCGCGTCAAGGCCCTGGCCGACGCAGCCCGTGAAGCCGGCCTGCAGTTCTAAGCGGAGCGGAATACAAAATGGCTAAATTTCAACCCAAAGTGCAGAGCGAAGGCCAGGACGACGGTCTGCGCGAAAAAATGATCGCGGTCAACCGCGTGACCAAAGTCGTGAAGGGTGGCCGTATTCTCGGTTTCGCCGCACTGACGGTGGTTGGCGATGGTGACGGCCGCGTGGGCATGGGCAAGGGCAAGTCCAAGGAAGTGCCTGCTGCCGTGCAAAAGGCGATGGAAGAAGCCCGTCGCAACATGGTCAAGGTCTCGCTCAAGAACGGCACCATTCACCACAACGTGACGGGCCATCATGGCGCCGCTGTCGTGATGATGGCTCCCGCTCCCAAGGGTACCGGCATCATCGCTGGTGGTCCCATGCGCGCGGTCTTCGAAGTGCTGGGCGTGACCGACATCGTGGCCAAGAGCCATGGTTCGTCCAACCCCTACAACATGGTGCGTGCCACTTTTGATGCGCTGGTCAACTCGACGACTCCGTCGAATGTGGCGGCCAAGCGTGGCAAGACGGTCGAAGACATCTTCGCCTGAATCGGAGCCTGAGAATGACAACGCAACAAACCGTCAAGATTCAACTGGTGCGCAGCCCGATTGGCACCAAGGAATCGCACCGCGCCACCGTTCGTGGCCTGGGCCTGCGCAAGCTCAATAGCGTGAGCGAGCTGCAGGACACGCCTGAAGTGCGCGGCATGATTAACAAGATCAGCTATCTGGTCAAAGTCCTCTGAGAGATCGATCATGGAACTCAATAGCATCAAGCCCGCTGCCGGTGCCAAGCATGCCAAGCGCCGCGTAGGCCGTGGTATCGGCTCCGGTCTGGGCAAGACCGCTGGCCGTGGTCACAAGGGTCAGAAATCGCGCGCAGGTGGCTACCACAAGGTGGGTTTCGAAGGCGGTCAAATGCCTCTGCAACGTCGCCTGCCCAAGCGTGGCTTCAAGTCGCACCTGCTCAAGTTCAATGCAGAAGTGACGCTGACAGCGCTGGACCAACTCGGCCTGGCCGAAGTGGACGTCCTGGCGCTCAAGCAAGCCGGTCTGGTAGGTGAGCTGGCCAAAGTGGTCAAGGTCATCAAGAGCGGTTCCCTCACTAAGGCTGTGAAGCTGAGCGGTGTGGGTGCGACGGCCGGTGCCAAGGCAGCGATCGAAGCTGCCGGTGGCAGCCTCGCCTGAGTGTGACTCTGAAGGAAAAAACCTGTGGCTACTAGCGCGGCTCAAATCGCAAAGACCGGCAAGTTCGGCGACCTGCGTCGCCGTCTGGTTTTTCTGTTGCTGGCGCTGGTCGTGTATCGCATCGGGGCTCATATCCCTGTGCCAGGTATCGATCCAGCTCAGCTTCAGCAGCTGTTCAGTGGCCAGCAGGGCGGCATCCTGAACCTGTTCAACATGTTCTCGGGGGGGGCGCTTTCGCGCTTCACGGTTTTCGCTCTGGGGATCATGCCGTACATCTCGGCGTCGATCATCATGCAGCTGATGACCTACGTGGTGCCCACCTTTGAACAGTTGAAGAAGGAAGGCGAAGCCGGACGTCGCAAGATCACACAGTACACCCGTTATGGAACGCTGGCTCTCGCCTTGTTCCAGTCGCTGGGTATTGCTGTCGCGCTGGAAAGCTCTGCGGGTCTGGTTCTGAGCCCTGGCTTTGGATTCCGACTGACTGCGGTGGTGAGCCTGACCGCGGGAACCATGTTCCT
>NZ_JALEGG010000188.1 GCF_022763525.1 Acidovorax sp. | reverse complement strand
TTGGTGCTGGCGGGCTTCGGAGCCCTGATGTCGCCGGGACGCCGTCAAGGTGCGGTTCTGGTGATGGGTGCGCTGGTGGGCCTTGTGGGTCTGCTTTTCAGCGGCTACGGCATTGGGGTGTCGGGCTGGAACTACGCGTGGATGGAGCGGCTGTTCGGGCCGCTGGCAATCGGACAGTACGGGCTCGGCTGGGGTGGCTTCGTCGTGCTGGTGTCTCTGGTCATGCTGCTGGGCGCCGGCATGGCGCGGCTGGGCTACTTCCGCCGTGACGTGTTCGTGGCAGCGGCTGTGATTGGTTGTGCTGCGCTGCTGGCCATGTTCGTGGTGCTTCCTGTGCTGCAGTCCCTGATGGCAGGGTTCTATGACGACGCCAACCAGCTGTCGTTGGGTGCTCTGGCAAGCCGAGTTCTCACCGAGCGCATTTGGGGCATCGGCTGCCTCGGGCAGGCTGTCTCGTGCGGCGTGGCTTGGAACACGCTGTACCTGGCGTTGCTGACAGCCGCAGGAACCACCGTGCTGGGGACGATGATTGCATTGATGGCCGAGCGAGGCTCCAAGCGCATGGCCAAGCCCCTCAACGTACTGGCGATGCTGCCCATCATCACGCCGCCTTTCGTGGTCGGCCTGGGGCTCATCCTGCTGTTTGGCCGCTCCGGTGTGGCCAACCAGTTTGCGGAATGGGCATTTGGAATCCCACCCTCGCGCTGGTTTTATGGCGTGTTCGGCGTGTGGCTGGCGCAACTGTTCGCTTTCACTCCGATTTCCTTCATGATCATGCGCGGCGTGGTGCAGGGCATCAGCCCCTCTCTCGAAGAAGCTGCGCAGACCCTGCGGGCCAGCCGCCTGCACACCTTCATGACGGTGACGCTGCCGTTGCTCAAGCCGGGTCTGGCCAATGCGTTTTTGGTGGGCTTCATCGAGAGCATCGCCGACTTCGGCAACCCCATCATCCTGGGCGGGTCCTATTCGGTGCTGTCCACCGAGATCTTTTTCGCCATCGTGGGCTCGTCCCTGGACCAGGGCATGGCCGCTGGTCTGGCGCTCATCCTCACGGCGTTTGCACTGACGGTGTTCTTCATCCAGCGCAAGCTGCTGGGCACGACCAGTTTCACCACGGTGTCGGGCAAGGGCGACGCGGGAGTTCCCATGGAGCTGCCACGGGCCGTGCGCAACGTGTGCAATGGCATCGCAATGCCATGGCTGGCCTTCAGTCTGGTGGTCTACTGCTTCGCGTTCGCTGGCGGGTTTGTGAAGGTGTGGGGGCGTGACTACACGCTGACCTTGCAGCACTTCCGTTCCGCGTTCGATTTTCAGATTGGCGAGACGGGCTTGGTGTGGCTCGGGTCTGCGTGGGACTCGTTGTTCAACACCGTTTATCTCGCGGCCATTGCGGCCCCCATCTGCGCGGCCGTGGGGCTGCTGATCGCCTGGCTGCTGGCGCGCACGGAATTTCGCGGAAAAGCTGCGTTTGAGTTCTCCGCGCTGCTCACGTTTGCGATTCCGGGCACCGTGCTTGGCGTGAGCTACATCCTTGCCTTCAATGTGCCACCGGTGGAGCTGACGGGAACGGGCTTGATCATCATCCTGTGCTTTGTCTTCCGCAACCTTCCTGTGGGGGTGCGTGCTGGCACGGCGTCGTTCAAGCAGCTCGACAAGGCGCTCGATGAGGCGTCCGTAATGCTGCGCGCCGGCAGCCTGACCACCTTGCGACGCGTGATCCTGCCGCTGCTCAAACCGGCATTGGTGGCCGCGTTGGTCTACAGCTTCGTCCGCTCCATGACCACGGTGTCTGCCGTCATCTTCCTGGTGACGGCCGAGTATGACCTAGCCACCACCTACATCATCGGCCGCGTGGGCAACGGCGACTACGGCGTGGCCCTTGCGTACTGCACCGTGCTGATCATTTTCATGTCGCTGACGACCATGGCCATCCAGTGGGTGGTGGGCGAGAGAAAGCTCGGACGTCGCCGGGCCGGAGCTCACCGTACCCCCAATCCATAACACTTTCCAGGGGATCCAAATGACACAAGCGGGTGTTGAATTCAAGAATGTCATCAAGCGCTACGGCGGCAGCAAATCCGACCTGGTGGTCAAGGGCATCAGTTTCACGGTTCCCAAGGGGACGCTGACCACCATCCTGGGGCCGTCGGGCTGTGGCAAGACCACCACCCTGCGCATGATCGCCGGGCTGGAGACGCCCAGCGGCGGCGAGATATTCATTGACGGGAAAAACGTCACGCACCTGGGGCCCGCCGAGCGCAATGTGAGCATGGTGTTCCAGAGCTATGCCTTGTTTCCGCACATGACGGTGGCGGAGAACGTGTGCTACGGCCTCTCGGTGAGTGGTGTCAAGGCCGATGAGATGCACGACCGCGCACAGCGCGCCATGCAGGCGGTGGGCCTGAGTGGTTACGACGAGCGCATGCCCAGCGAGCTCTCGGGGGGGCAGCAGCAACGGGTGGCGGTGGCGCGCGCACTGGTACTGGAGCCCGCCGTGCTGCTGTTCGACGAGCCCTTGTCCAACCTCGACGCCCGCCTGCGCCGATCCATGCGCGAAGAGATCCGCAGCCTGCAACAGCGGCTGGGCCTGACGGTAGCCTACGTGACGCACGACCAAAGCGAAGCACTCGCGGTCAGTGACCAGATCATCGTCATGGACCACGGCGTCATCGCGCAAGCCGGCAGCCCCTCCGACCTGTACGAACGGCCCCAAAGCGAGTTTGTGGCGGGCTTCATGGGCGAGGCCATGCTGTTTCGCGGCGAGGTGCTCGCCAATGGCGAGCTCCTCCTGGGACCACTGCGGCTGCGAACGGCGCGCCCGATGCCGCAAGGTCCGGTGAAAGCCGCCATACGACCCGAAACCTGGCGCGTTGGCCCCGCAGGTGACGCCGGCATGGCAGGCACCGTCTCCAAGACTGCCTACCTGGGCAGCTTTTTTGAGTTGACGGTGGAGACCAGCCTTGGCTCGATCTTCATCGTGTCGCCAGACATCGATCATGCATGGCGCGTTGGCGAGACCGTCTCGCTCAACTTGCCGGATCGCGGCGTGTCGGTGGTGCCGGTGTAGCAGCTCCGTTGCTCAAGCATTTCAAAGGCGCGTCTCGTCATGCTCTCAATGATTCACACAGGATTGCTGGAAGGCCTTCCAGGCCGGCTCCCCTGCATCGCGTCCGCTGCGCGCCGTGCCGGGGCACTGCTAGCTCGCGCATCCATGGGGGTTGGTGTCTGCTGCGCCTTGGCTTTGAGCCTCATGCCAACCGGAAACGCAGGTGCCGGGCCGGCGGAAGGCAAGGTGGAGTTCGGGCTGATCTCCCCGCGCCATCCCGAGCAGACGCAGGCCAACTGGGCACCCTTTGCCGCGCGCATGGAAAAAGCAATGGGCTTGCGCGTGAACCTGAGGGTCTATGAGAGCCAGGAAGCACTGGTGCGCGAGTTCATTGAC
>NZ_JALEGG010000187.1 GCF_022763525.1 Acidovorax sp. | reverse complement strand
GGGTGCCAGATGTCCTCGCGACCAAAGGCGAAGCCAAAGGTCTTCAGGCCCATCGATTCATAGGCGACATTGCCGGCGAGGATGAACAGATCCGCCCAGCTGAGCTTGTTGCCGTACTTCTTCTTGATCGGCCACAGCAGACGGCGCGCCTTGTCGAGGTTGCCGTTGTCCGGCCAGCTGTTGATGGGTGCAAAGCGCTGGTTGCCTGTGCCCCCACCACCGCGGCCGTCGGCGATGCGATAGGTGCCCGCGGCGTGCCACGCCATGCGGATCATCAGGCCGCCGTAGTGGCCCCAGTCGGCCGGCCACCATTCCTGGCTGTCCGTCATCAGGTTGTGCAGGTCTTGCTTTAGCGCCTTGACGTCGAGCTGCTTGACGGCCTCGCGGTAACTAAAGTTTTCACCCAGCGGATTCGTCTTGTGGTCGTGCTGATGGAGGATGTCCAAGTTCAGCGACTTCGGCCACCAATTCACCACACTGTTGCCTACTTCCGTATTACCGCCGTGCATCACCGGGCATTTGCCGGTGGTCTGACCTTCGATTGCGCCCATTGCTCGCTCCTTTTCCTTTGCTGCGTCGCCTCTGACGGCCCGCTGACCATTGCAGCCAACAGATTGGCCGATTGTTCCAACCCTAGAGGGCTGGCGTGACACCGGCAAGGCACGTCGTCGCGCCATTGCTGTCGTTGGAACACTAACGCCAGATGGCTCCTGGCCCGAAGTAGCATTTCTCCAGTCAGGCCATAGTGGACGCCTATGAGCGCTCTGAGCGCTGAAAGGTGCAGCAAAACCCATGGCTTCCACTACATGTGTTCCGCGCGTAACCTTGACGGCACGCGCAGCAGGGGGAGTACACCATGCCGAAACGGATCGTCATCTGTGCGGACGGCACATGGAATCGACCGGAAGAGGATGTCGAAGCCGACACACCGACCAACATCCTGCGCCTGGCGCGCGCCATACAACCCTGGGACAACGCTGATAATGATCAGCATGTCTTCTACGACTGGGGCATCGGTTCCTACCACGGCAAGCTGAGCGGAGGCATTAGCGGCCGCGGTATCCACAAGAACATCACCGACGCCTACCGCTACATCGTGCAGAACTACACCCCCGGCGCCGAGATCTTTCTGTTCGGCTTCAGCCGAGGCGCGTACACCGTGCGCAGCCTGTGCGGACTCATCAACAACTGCGGCATCCTCAAACGCCCGGACGCCAATCGCATCGCGCAGGCCTTCGCGCACTACAAGAACGAGAACAAGGCCTACAAACCGGAAGCCAAGAAGTCCATCGACTTCCGCAAGCAGTACAGCTACCCCGAACGCCACATCCGCTTTCTGGGCGTATTCGACACGGTTGGTGCCCTCGGCATCCCCTTCTCCTTCCTCGGCCTCTTCGACCGCACCGACGAGTTCTACGACACCAAGCTCGGCCCCAACGTCGCCATCGCCCGTCACGCCCTGGCCATAGACGAACGCCGGGAAGACTTCGAACCCACCTTCCTGCAGGAACACGACAACCGTGACATCCAGCAAGTCTGGTTCGCCGGCGTCCACGGTGACATCGGCGGTGGCTACCAACCCGACAAACAATGCCGACTGGCCAGCGATTTCCCTCTGCAATGGATGATCGAAGAAGCCGAAGCCGCCGGTCTCAACATCGAGAAACACATCAAGACCGAGCTGAAGCCCAGCGTCAAAGCCTCCGTGCACCGCTCCAACCGGCACATCTACCGGCTTCGAAGATCGCAACCGCGGAACCTGACGCCCGAGGGCATCACCACGCGGGTTCATCCTTCGGTGTTGGAGCGGTATGAGAAGGACGAGCATTACCGGCCGCCGAATCTGACCACCTTCCTCTCGCCTACCCAATGAATACCAGCAAGCTGCGGCACCTAACGTCCCACTTGATGGCTGGCGCGGCTCAAAGAGCAGCAGCCGACTCGGCCCGAATAAGGATTGCACGCGCAACCGTCCATATGAGCGCGAGACATCCTCACAACCGGAACCAGCCACTCTCAAGGCGAAGTTGTGCACGACCCTATTTTCGCGTGATTTCCTTAAGCAGCCGGCATCGCGCACGACCACGCATGGCACCTCATGCGTTGAGAGTTATGTGGAGGTTGGCTTGGTTTACATCCTGCGGCTGTCCGCCTTATCACTGTTAGCTTGCAGACCATGCACATACTCTACGCAGATGACACTTACGCAAAGACCTCAACAGAGGACGCTCCTAGGAAGGTCCACCTTTTCGGCGGTGTGATCGTGAATAGGGCCTCAGAAGAAGCAATAATTGAGAAGATCAGACACGTAAAGAAGCAATACACACACCCAAACATGCCTGTGAAATGGAACTTCAAGGACACGTCTATCAAGAAAAAGTATGACGAATTCGACAAGAAACAGGAATACAAGAAGATGCTGGCCGAGTCACGGAATTGGCGACTAGAGATGCTTCGGCAAGTAAACGACATCGAGTACCAGGTGATCGTGTCATGTATCGAGGCGCACTCGGAGGAAAAGGACGTAATTCAGCGAGTAAAGAACGATTTGAATACGTATTGCTTCGAAAATGTGCTCATGCGAGCTGGATTGGAGGCCAAAGAACTAGGTGGGAAATGGCAGTGCGTGCTAGATTGGCCGCCGGACAACGACTCGAAGCCTTTCGACCGAGGTTACTACAGGCTCTTTCACTTCGGAAAAGCCTCTTCTCCGAGGCCGGCCCTCTCTGGTCCCCTTGAGCTTCTCGGGTTTTCGCATTCTCTACATTTCACTAGGGCCAACCACAGCCCACTGATGCAGTTTGCGGACTTGGTGTTAGGGGCGACCCGAGACCATATCGAATGCAAGATTCAGGGCAGAGATTCCAGTGTCGGGACCGAGGCGGTAGAGATCTTCTACGATCACTATCGAAACCATAAAGGCACTGTTCCGAGATATGGGGTAATTGCGTCCACTAGCAATCCCAGTCTCGTTGAAAACGTTCAGAACATTTTCCAGAGAAAAGCGAACAATGCGCTTCAGCCAACGCCGCAAAGCAGCGCGGCTGAGCACTGACGTTACGCCTCTTGTTGAGTCGCGATGCAAGTGTTAAAGTCTAACTACACCTATCGTCTAATATGGCTAAGACGCATGCACTTGTTGCATGAATCCCGGTTCGATTCCGGGTAGGTAAAGTTCATTTATTGGAGTGAACTTTACCTACCTGGAGTTGAGATGGATCGGGCGCAGCAGCTAAGAATATTCTACTGGCAGAACGCCAATGTTAGGAAACTCGATACCGCATTCAAGCAGGTTCGCCGGGTCCTGAATAAGGCACTTATAAACAACGACTTGGCGCTTGTCGAGATACAGACAAAATTGTTGGCCTTTCTCTACAGCTGCTGGACCGAAGCAACTTTCTACAAGCTCATCCATACACCACATTGCTTCGAACTAGATGAAATCGAGCAAATCAAACGCCATATCAAGAGATTTGGCATAACGGCTGGCTGGAAGAAGGCTGTCAATCTTTCGCTACGGCACATCAACGCGAGTGGCGGGGATATTCCGAACCGGAAGCAACGCATAGAAGGGCTCCTCCGAGAGTACATAGAAGAACCAAGCCAGCTACGGAATAAGATTGCGCATGGCCAATGGGCAGTGGCGCTCAATCAGAATGGCTATAACAAAAATGACCCCCTATCAAATGCCCTTAATGACCTCGATTTTTTGAAGGTGGAAAGGCTTCGGTCGGGGTGTAGTGCTTTGGCAGCAGTCGTCGAGAGCCTTTTTGAATCCCCCGATAAAGCCTTTCATGCAGACTACTACACGGTTCTCACGGAGGCAGAAGAGAGACTGCGTACCATGCAAAGTTACTCAGTGCCGGAGCACGTAGCGAGACTACGAGCGAAGAATCCAAAGGTTAGCAATAGCGTGGCCTAGGCCTAACAAATCGTTGCAGGGGACACTTAAGCCGCCACCCTTTTTTGCAACCGAAAAAGCGGGCGTCGCCTCAAGCGCCGCTTAACTCAGGCGTTCCCCGTCAAGAACCCTCTACCGCGTTCGTACGAATCGACCGAGCCCACAGCCTTCAACCAACCACCCCACCCCGCATATCCCTAACCGCCCAATACAGCGGCACGGCCACCTGCGAGAAAATCGCCAGGCCCCAGATCATATTGCCGATCAATGCCGGTACATGGGGGTGTAGGACGAGCAGCAGCAGCGCCATGCCGATGCCGAAGGCGCGTACCGGGCCGGTGTGATAGCGATTGGTGATCTCGCGGCCTTCCACCAGCCGCTGCAGCACCCAGAGCGCGCCGAGGAAGGTGGCAAGGCCGACGGTGCCGATGGCGCCGTAGCCGGTTGGGTAGTTCTCCCATAGGCCCACATAGACCTCGCCGGCCAGCGCCACCCCGACCATGACGGCGGCCCAGAGGATGGCGATGTGCGCGAGCCAGTACGACAGCATTACGCCATTGCTGCGGCTTCTTGGCCGGGCGTTGCCCGCGCCGTCGAAATAGATCCAGGCGAGTGCGAAGAGGCTGAGCCCACCCATCATCAGGTTGAATAAGGTGCCGGCGCCGACCTTGTAGACGCCCTTGTCAGCCAGCGTTAGCACCAGCTTGAAGAAGCCCTCCCCCAGCAGGATGAGCATCAACAGGCCGAAGCGTTCAGCGATGTGCCCCAGCCGGGGCACGAAGCGCTCGAACCGCAGGGTGCCAATGCGCGGCAGCATGTACTGCAGCTGGATCATCACCACGCCCGTGCCGAATACCCAGTAGGCCATCGGCTTGGCCAGAAAGGCGGAGACAGCGAAGACAGCGAAGACAGCCGCCAGAATGAAGAAGTTGCGGGCCTGCTCGTGCGCCAGTGGGCTGCCTTCGGCACCGACACTGCGCGCCCGCCAGTACAGATAGGCAGTCAGCGCCCGGTTCAGTGCGTAACCGAAGGCGAAGTAGGCCCAACCTCCGCCCATGACACTGGGAATCGCGGCGGCGATGACCATCATCGTGACGATCTGCACCGCCATGACGGCGCGGTGCGTCATGTCGGTGGAGATGTAGAGTGAGTTGTAGACCGAGCAGTCCGCCCAGGCGTAGAAGATGGCGAGGAACAGGCCGGTGAAGACCCAGAAGCCCTGCCAGTCCAGGTGGTGGGACAGAAAGTTGCCGAGCAGGAAGATCGTCACCACGTGGATGAGATCAAAAAAAAGCTCCACCCAATGGACGTGGTCGCTCGCGCCCTCGTCATCCATGTAGTGACGGGGTTTGCGCCAGATGGGGAACGCGGATTGCGACATGCTTGGTCTTCCGTTGGATGGTCGAGGGTCAGCGCGCAGCGAAGGCGCACCTTACCGGCGCTGCATAACGCACCCCCGCCGAGGCACCATCGAATGCGCCGACTTTCCCCGTTGACGCATCGGCCGTAGCATGCGCCAGACGCGCGATCAGGCTGATCGCAGGCCGCATCACGGCCTATTAAGAAAATGGGGAAATATCCAGATGATGAAACGAAGCCTGTTGGGTGGCCTGATGGCCTGCGCCATTCTGTTGTCCGCCTGCGCGCCGGAAGTCGGCAGCAATGCCTGGTGCGAGGACATGGACGCCAAGGCCAAAGGCGACTGGTCAGCCAACGAGGCCACCGCCTATGCGAAGCACTGCATCTTCAAGAGTGCGGACGAGTAGCGCCTTCGCGACCTCAAATGGTCGTCGCTTCCCGCCAAAAGCGGCAGCGAGACGACTCCTCCACTAGCCATATGCGGGTGACAGCGAAGCGCTTGCCATGACGCCAAACCAACGCGCCTTAATGCCAGACACGCTACGCCTGTTCGCGCTGTTCGGCATCGTGGTGGTGAACATTCAGTTCATCGCCTTTTCCGCCTTGCAGGACTTCACGGTGCCGGCGGGGGAAAGCGTTGCGGATGCCGTCACGCTGTGGCTGGTGAATGGCCTGGCGC
>NZ_JALEGG010000186.1 GCF_022763525.1 Acidovorax sp. | reverse complement strand
TGACCCTGGTGATCGTGCGCGAAGATCTGCTCGGCCATGCCTTGCCAGCTTGCCCCAGCGCCTTTGACTACAAAACCGTCGCCGACAACCATTCGATGTTCAACACGCCCCCCACCTGGGGCATCTACATCGCGGGCCTGACCTTCCAGTGGCTCAAGCGCCAGACCGAAGGCAGCTTGAGCGGCGTCGCAGCAATGGAACAGCGCAACATCGCCAAGGCCGCCTTGCTCTACGACGCCATCGACAGCTCGCAGTTGTATGTCAATAAAGTGGCGCCCAACTGCCGCTCGCGCATGAACGTTCCATTCTTCCTGCGCGACGAAAGCCGCAACGATGCCTTCCTGGCGGGCGCCAAGGAACGTGGCTTGCTCCAGCTCAAGGGCCATAAGTCCGTGGGAGGCATGCGTGCCAGCATCTACAACGCGCTCCCCATGGCCGGGGTACAGGCTCTGGTGGCCTACATGCGAGAATTTGAACAAAAACACGCCTGAACACAAATCAAACATCCGTTCACGCGCCGCGCACAACCCTCCCCATGAACACTCCGCAAGCCTCACCCGACCTCGCCAGCCTGCGCTTACAGATCGACAACATCGACCAGCAGTTGCTGACGTTGCTCAACCAGCGGGCGCTGGTGGCCGAACAGGTGGGCGAGGTCAAGAAGCGCGAAGGCACTCCGTTCTTTCGCCCCGACCGCGTGGCGCAGGTCATCGAGAAGATCCAGACCGCCAATCCAGGCCCCCTCAAGGGCGCTCACGTAGCCGCCATCTGGCGAGAGATCATGTCTGCCTGCCTGGCACTGGAAGCGCCGCAGCGTGTAGCGGTGCTCGGCCCAGAAGGAACGTTCTGCGAACAGGCGGCCATCGAGTTCTTCGGCGGCGCAGCCGACCTGATGTACTGCGCCAATTTCGACGAGGTGTTCCACGCCACGGCCGCAGGCAGCGCCCAGTACGGCGTGGTGGGGGTAGAAAACTCCACGGAAGGCGTGGTCACGCGGTCGCTGGATCTCTTCCTGCACACGCCCACGCATGTGGTGGGCGAAGTCAGCCTGCTGGTGCGGCACAACCTGCTGCGCACCAGCAACTCGCTCGAGGGTATCGAGGTCGTGCTGGCCCATCCCCAGGCCCTCGCGCAGTGCCAGGCCTGGCTCTCCAAGCATTTGCCGCACGCCGAACGCCGCCCTGTATCAAGTAATGCGGAAGGCGCGCGCCTGGCAACGACGAACCCCGCCTGGGCAGCCCTGTCCAGCGAGCGCGCGGCCACGCAGTTTGGCCTGCACATCGTCGCGCATGCCATCCAGGACGACGCCTACAACCGCACGCGCTTTGCCATCATCTGCCTGCCCCATACGCTGCAGACGCCTCCGCCATCGGGCAAGGACTGCACGAGCTTGGTGGTATCAGTGCCCAACCGCCCGGGCGCCGTGCATGACCTGCTGGTGCCGCTCAAGACCCATGGCGTTTCCATGACGCGTTTCGAGTCACGCCCGGCCCGCACCGGCCAGTGGGAGTACTACTTCTACATCGACCTCGACGGCCACCCCGCTCAGCCCCATGTGGCGAAAGCCTTGGAAGAACTGCGCAGCCTGTGCGCTTTCTACAAGGTGCTCGGGACCTACCCCGTGTCTGCGTAAGGAGCCGCCATGTTCGAACAACTGGGACTGATCGGCTGCGGGCTCATGGGCGGCTCGTTTGCACTGGCCATGAAGAAGGCGGGCCTGGTCAAGCGTGTCGTGGGCTACAGCAAGTCGCCCTCCACCACCGACCGCGCCCGCCAACTGGGCGTGATCGATGTGGAAGCGCCCTCCGCCCTGCTGGCCGTTGCCGGCGCCGACATCGTGCTGGTAGCCGTGCCTGTGGCGGCTACCGAGGCCACACTCAAAGCCATCAAGCACCTGGTCACGCCGCAAATGCTGATCATGGACGTGGGATCGACCAAGGCCGACGTGGTGCAGGCGGCCCGCCGGGCCTTGCGTGACCAGGTGGGCTCGTTCGTGCCGGCTCACCCCATCACCGGCCGCGAAGTGTCGGGCGTGGAGCACGCCGAAGCCGATCTCTACAGCGGGCGCCAGGTCATCCTGACACCCACCGAGCGCACCTTCACCGCGCAGTTGCAGCAGGCCCAGGACCTGTGGACAGCGCTGGGCAGCCGCGTTTCCAGCATGTCGCCCGAGTCGCACGACGCCGCCTTCGCAGCCGTGAGCCACCTGCCGCACCTGCTGGCTTTTGCCATGATGAACAGCATCACAGGCCAAGTGCATGGTGACGACTTCCTCTCATTGGCCGGCCCAGGCTTCCGCGATTTCACACGGATTGCCGCGAGCGATCCGAAGGTGTGGCGAGACATCCTGCTGTCCAACCGTGAGGAACTGATCGCCCAGTCCAAGCTGTTCCAGCAGACGCTGCACACGATTGAGCAAGCCATGCAAAAAGGGGATGCCCAGGCACTGGAAGATATGCTCACGCTGGCCAGCGAAACCCGGGCGCATTGGCGCATGGGCGCAAAGCGGAAGTAACCCCCACTGAGTCGCCTGCGGCGCCTTCCCCCCGGGGGGACGCACCCGGTGGCCTGGCGGAGCCAGTTCCACGGGTGCACCGGTGTGGGGGGGCGCCAGTTGCGCAGGCCCTGGGCCGCGCGAACGCTCTTTGCTCTTTGAGCTGCAATGGACGAAATTCACCGATGTACACCACCGCCTTCCTAGACCTGCCCCCCTTGCAAACTGCGGGCGGAGACGTCCGCTTGCCCGGCTCCAAGAGCATTTCCAACCGTGTGCTGCTGCTGGCGGCGCTGAGCCACGGTACGACCACCGTGCACGACCTGCTCGCGTCGGACGACACGCGGGTGATGCTGGATGCGCTGCGCGCCATCGGGTGCACGGTGAACGAGCAGCCGGGCAGCAGCACGGTGCACATCACGGGCCTGGGCGGCCGCGAGCCCCGCTCGCCCGCCAAGCTCTTCCTGGGTAACGCGGGCACAGCCATGCGCCCCCTCACCGCGGCGTTGGCACTGCTGGGGGGTGAATTCGAACTCTCGGGCGTTCCGCGCATGCACGAGCGGCCGATCGGCGATCTCGTCGATGCGTTGCGCCAACTGGGCTGCCACGTGGACTACCTGGGCAACGAAGGCTACCCTCCCCTGCGCATCGCCCATGGGACGGGCGTACCAGCCCTGGCGCTGACGGCGCCCATCCGCGTGCGTGGAGATGTCTCCAGCCAATTCCTCACGGCGCTGCTCATGGCGCTGCCGTTGGCCGCAGGCACGCAATCTGTCGTGATCGAAGTCGTCGGCGAACTGATCTCCAAGCCCTACATCGCCATCACGCTGCAGCTGCTGGCGCGCTTTGGCATCGTGGTCGAGCACCAGAATTGGCAGCGATTCACGATTGCGGCGGGCAGCCGCTACCAGTCTCCCGGCAGCATCCATGTCGAGGCGGACGCTTCGTCCGCTAGCTATTTCATAGCGCTTGGCGCAATCGCACCCAGCGCTGACGGCCTGAATGGCATCAGGATTCAGGGCGTCGGCCTGGATTCAATCCAGGGGGACATCCGATTTGTGGAGGCTGCGCGCGCCATGGGCGCCGTGGTCACGGGCGGCCCCAACTGGCTGCAGATCGAACGTGGCGCCTGGCCGCTCCAGGCCATCGACCTCGACTGCAACCACATCCCCGATGCCGCCATGACGCTGGCGGTGATGGCGCTGTATGCCGAAGGCACCACCACGTTGCGCAACATCGCCAGCTGGCGCGTGAAGGAAACGGACCGCATCGCCGCCATGGCCGCCGAGCTGCGCAAGCTGGGCGCCTCGGTAGAAGAAGGCGCGGACTTCATCCGGGTGACGCCGCCTTCGCAAGTGCAAGCCTGGAAACCCGCCAGCATCCACACGTATGACGACCACCGCGTGGCCATGTGCTTCTCGCTGGCGGCCTTCAACCCGGCCAGCCTGCCCGTGCGCATCGAAGACCCAAAATGCGTGGCCAAGACATTCCCGGACTACTTCGAAGCCCTGTTCTCCGTGGCGCAGACAGCCACCGAGCGCATTCCGGTGATCTGCATCGATGGCCCGACGGCTTCGGGCAAGGGCACGGTGGCAGCGGCGGTGGCGCAGCGCCTGGGTTACCGTTTCCTGGATTCCGGAGCGATGTACCGGATCACGGCCCTGGCCGCGCTGCGCGCCGGACTGACCATCCACCCCACCGACGAAGCCCGCATCGCGGCCCTGGCCCGGACCCTGCCAGTGCGCTTTGAGAACGGCCGCGTGTGGCTGGGCGACGACGATGTGACGGAAGCCATCCGCACGGAGGAGGCTGGAATGAACGCTTCCCGCGTCTCCGCCCTGCCCGCTGTCCGCGAGGCGCTGGTGGACTTGCAGCACAGCTTTCGACGCCTGCCGGGCCTGGTGGCTGACGGCCGCGACATGGGAACGGTGATCTTCCCCGGGGCCCCGCTCAAGGTCTATTTGACGGCCAGCGCCGCCTGCCGCGCAGAACGCCGCCATAAACAGTTGATTTCAAAGGGTTTTTCGGCTAATATCGACGACCTTCGTGCGGATTTGGAAGCGCGCGACCTGCGGGACAGTTCCCGTGCCGTCGCTCCTCTCAAGCCCGCGCAAGACGCTCGGGTCCTGGACAACTCCGATTTGACGATTGAACAAGCCGTCGAACAGGTGTTGGCCTGGTGGCAAGAGCGCCAGCCTTTTGCAGTTGCTGCAAAAGGCTGAAACGTGCGGGAGCCTTCATGCCAATGAAGGCTCCGCAGGCGGGGCCGAAAGGCCTTTGCCACAGGCCCACACAGCCCCTCTCGCGCGCCAGCGCACAGGTTGTGTGGATCGCTAACCTAACCCGCGGCCCAGCCGCAAAAAACCACCGCAAGCAGCTATAAAAACGGTAGCAATGGTGCTACCGGAATCCTGTTTGTGGCAAGGAAACACATGTCCGAATCTTTTGCCGCCCTTTTTGAAGAATCCTTGCAGCGCACGGAAATGCGCCCAGGCGAAGTCATCACCGCTGAAGTCGTGCGCGTCGAGCACAACTTCGTGGTCGTGAACGCCGGCCTCAAGTCCGAAGCCTACGTGCCGCTGGAAGAGTTCAAGAACGACAAGGGCGAAGTCGAAGTCCAAGTGGGTGACTTCGTGTCGGTGGCCATTGGCTCCATCGAAAACGGCTACGGCGACACCATCCTGTCGCGCGACACTGCCAAGCGTCTGGCTTCCTGGATGAGCCTGGAAAAGGCCCTGGAATCCGGCGAATTCGTCACCGGCACCACGTCCGGCAAGGTCAAGGGCGGCCTGACTGTCCTGGTCAACGGCATCCGCGCATTCCTGCCCGGTTCGCTGATCGATACCCGTCCGATCAAGGATCTGACGCCGTACGAAAACAAGACCATGGAATTCAAGGTCATCAAGCTGGACCGCAAGCGCAACAACGTGGTGCTGAGCCGCCGCGCTGTGGTGGAAGCCTCCATGGGCGAAGAGCGCGCCAAGCTGATGGAAACCCTGAAGGAAGGCTCCATCGTTCAAGGCGTGGTCAAGAACATCACCGAATACGGTGCGTTCGTGGACCTGGGCGGCATCGACGGCCTGCTGCACATCACCGACATGGCATGGCGCCGCGTGCGTCACCCTTCCGAAGTGGTGACGGCTGGCCAGGAAATCACCGCCAAGATCCTGAAGTTCGACACCGAGAAGAACCGTGTCTCGCTGGGTCTGAAGCAAATGGGCGACGACCCCTGGATGGGCGTGAACCGCCGCTACCCCCAAGGCACCCGCCTGTTCGGCAAGATCACGAACATTGCCGACTACGGCGCGTTTGTCGAGCTGGAACCCGGCATCGAAGGCCTGGTGCACGTCTCCGAAATGGACTGGACCAACAAGAACATCGCTCCTTCCAAGCTCGTTTCGCTGGGTGACGAAGTCGAAGTCATGGTTCTGGAAATCGACGAAGACAAGCGCCGCATCAGCCTGGGCATGAAGCAGTGCAAGGCCAACCCTTGGCAAGAATTTGCCCAGGAAACCAAGCGCGGCGACCGCGTGAAGGGCCCCATCAAGTCCATCACCGACTTCGGCGTGTTCGTGGGCCTGGCTGCCGGCATCGACGGCTTGGTGCACCTGTCCGACCTGTCCTGGAACGAACCCGGTGAGTCCGCCGTTCGCAACTACAAGAAGGGTCAGGAAGTCGAGGCGATCGTGCTGGCTGTGGACGTGGACCGCGAGCGCATCTCCCTGGGCATCAAGCAGCTCGACGGCGACCCATTCACGACCTTCGTGACCGTGAACGACAAGGGCCAGACGGTGACCGGCAAGGTCAAGACCGTGGACGCCCGTGGCGCTGAAATCGACCTGGGCGACGACATCGTCGGCTACCTGCGCGCTTCGGAAATCTCCCGCGACCGCGTGGAAGATGCCCGCAATGTGCTGAAGGAAGGTGACGAAGTCACGGCCGTGGTGGTGAACGTGGATCGCAAGACCCGCAACATCCAGTTGTCGATCAAGCAGAAGGACATGGCCGACGAGCAAGGCGCGATGGCCAGCCTGAGCCAGCAATCCAGCCGCGAAAGCGCCGGCACGACCAGCCTGGGCGCCCTGCTGCGCGCCAAGCTGGACAACTCGGAAAAGTAAGACACTGGCTTGCCGGGATACCTCTGCGCGATGATTGTGCAGAGGCCCGCAGATCAGTCAGACGGCGGGCGCTTCGGCGCCCGCTCTTTTTTTGAAAGACCTGCACACTGCAGACCGCCCATGCCGCAAGACTCCATGACCCGCTCAGACCTCGTTGAAGAACTGGCTGCACGCTTTGGCCAGCTCACGCACCGCGATGCCGAATACGCCGTGAAGACCATCTTGGACGCTGTGGGCGATGCTCTGGTGCGCGGGCACCGCATCGAGATCCGCGGCTTTGGCAGCTTCTCGGTCAACCACCGCCCTCCCCGCATGGGCCGCAATCCGCGCAGCGGCGAGGCAGTGGCCATCCCGGAAAAACGGGTGCCGCATTTCAAGCCGGGCAAGGCCCTGCGCGAAGCCGTGGACAAGCGCACGGCCGAGATGGAGGTGACCCCTGACATGCCGGGTAGCGTCAGCACTCAAAAATGATAGCTATTGGCGCTTGAT
>NZ_JALEGG010000185.1 GCF_022763525.1 Acidovorax sp. | reverse complement strand
TGGCCAGCGCGAGTTTGTGTGTGCAGGCGCAGGGCTGCGTGCCACCCGACTGGGAGTCCACCGTGGAATGGGCGAGGGAGCATCCGGCGGTTGGAGAAGGCGATCGGTAAGATGCTTGACTTCCAGCTCCTGTGACGCACCGCCCGGCGCACATCGACCCGTCAAACTGGGCCTTTCAGGGCGGTGCACACGGCCGTCCAGGTTGTGCAGGTCACCCTTAAATCGCAAGGTTCCATCTCTTCTGGCAGCGCATGGTTTCGTTACGCATCATCCTTCGTTTGCGTGTTCCAGCTGTGGTGGTCGCGCTGGCCGCCTCCACGGCGATCGCATGCGACGACGGATCCACGCCCATCTTCAGCTGCGAAGCCTCGAATGGCCGCAAGTTCATTGAGCTGTGCGCTGCGTCTCCACCGTCCCTGGACGGATTCCTGGAATATCGCTTTGGCACCTTGGGCCGCGATGGGCAGGAGAAAGCGGTGGAGCTGGTTTTTCCAGCGCAGCGAGAAGGCTCGCTGGCCCAGTTCTTCGGTGCAACCTATACCTCCAAAGGGGTCTACACGCAGTCGGTGCGTTTTGGTACGGGCTCGCACGCCTACACCGTGTTCACCCGTGCCCGCGGAAGTCGGGACGAGGGGGCGGGCGTGGAGGTGAAGGCCCGCGCGTCCGGGAAGGTCACCACCATTTACTGCAGCGAGCGGCCTCGCTTCTACGTGTTTGAGCTCCAGGGCCTGCTGGCGTGCGATCCCGAAACACCGGTGGGGAAGGCGTGCATTCGTTAGGGCGTCTGTCTCCACGAACCGTCGCGTCGCATGTGCAGCGGCCTCGGCGGGCCGCCGCAGGCGTTTGCTAGATTGGCACCCATGCGCATTCCCTCGCGTCACATGCCCCCCTTCGAGCGCCGTTCATTGCCAGTCGGAGCGTGGCTGCTCGTCGCGGGCCTCGCGGCTGCCGTCGCCCATTTGGCGGTGACTCGCCCCGTGGCTTTTCTTGCGGTATCCGGTGGCGTGGCAGTGCTCGTCCTGCTCGCTCATCGGCAGGGCAGGCGGGAGCGACGCCAACTGCGCGCGCTGGCCTCGGCTCGCGAAGGTCACACGATCTGCGAGTTTGCGCGGGACTTCAAAGCACGCGAAGTGGACACCTGGGTCGTGCGAGCCGTCTACGAGCAGCTGCAGGGCCATCTCGCGGATGCTCACCCGTCGTTCCCCCTGCGAGCCGACGACAGGTTGAAGGAGGATCTGAGGCTCGACGACGAGGATCTGGACATGGACATCGTTCAAGAAATCGCATCCCGAACGGGAAGGTCCTTGGACGCCAGTGCTTCCAATCCTTACTTTGGCCGGGTGAGGACGGTGCGGGACCTCGTGCTGTTTTTTCAGAATCAACCGAGGCCGGGCCATGCGGCGAGCCGGCTGCGGCCTGCTGGCATCGTCCGGTGAGAGGGACCCATGACCGATCCGACCCTGACCTTTGCGACCCAGGAGGCATGGGATGCCTGGCTGGATCAGCACGGGAGTACCTCCTCGGGTGTGTGGCTTCGACTGGCGAAGAAGTCGGCCAGCGAAGCCACAGTGAGCTATGTCGAAGCGCTTGAGTGTGCGCTGTGCTACGGCTGGATTGACGGAAAGAAACAGTCCGAAAGCGCGCACTACTGGCTTCAACGCTTTACTCCACGAGCGGCCCGCAGCATCTGGTCTCAGATCAACAAGGAGAAGTCGCAAGCCCTGGTGGCATCCGGGCGGATGCGGCCGGCCGGCCTGTTGCAGATCCAGCGGGCCAAGGACGATGGCCGGTGGGAGGCCGCGTATGCGCCAGCCAGCTCGTCGACCGTGCCCGATGACCTGCAACGCGCGCTGGATGCCCATCCAAAAGCTGCCGAGTTCTTTGCAACCCTCAACAGCCGCAACCGCTACGCCATCCTGTTCCGGGTGCACAACGCGAAGAAGCCCGAAACACGCGCACGGAAAATCGCGCAGTTTGTGGACATGCTGGGTAAGGGCGAGGTGCCCTATCCCTGAAGTCCCAGGCTGGGCGCGCGGCCCAGTGGTTGCTAGATAGGGTGATTAGGTTGGCCGATCGCGCTTGATTTAAAAGCGGTTTAAGCTATCTAATTGATAGCAATTTTCCTCGCGCCAGTTCGCGACTGCTCATGTATGGGTGCGCACCCGGTGCCCCTGGTTGTCGCTCATCTCCAGGATCCACCACTGTGCCCCGGTGCGTTTGTCGATGAAGCGCATGTGCGAGGCGATGTCGGTCAAGGCGGCGCTGTCCGGGTGGAGTGGGCCTTGCACGTATTCCACGAGGTCAGCACCTTTCTCAGTGAACTCGAAGCCATCGTGGTCGAACTCGAACACCCGGCCCGCGCAGTCGCTGTCGGTGGCCATCAGGACGTAGTTGCCCGAGTGGGGCGTTTCGCCAATCACCAGGCAGTGGTCCACCCAGTCGGGCAGGAGGTCGTCGCGTTCCTCGTCGCCCAGGTGTTCGGTCCAGCCCTCAAAGGCCTCGCGCAGCACGGCCCATTCGGTGGGCGGGGCGATGTAACGGGCAGCGTCGCCGGTATCTGCGTCGTGGTACAGCAGCACGCTGCCGAAGGTGGCATAGAAGGCCGGCAGGCGGCCTACGTCGGGCAGGGGCGCGTCCAGCAAGGGGGCAGGGGGCTGGATACGGTGCTGAAAAGTCACCGTCTTGGTCTGCTGCGGCTTGTGGATGCGCTCGCAGTGGAACGCGCCCGTGTGCTCGGCAACGGCGCGGTGCAGTTCGGTCAGTGGCATGGTTCCTTGGTGCCGTGGTCAGAGGGCTTGATCAGGCGCGTGGCTGCAGCACCCGGCCCGGGTTCAGGATGCCCTGCGGGTCCAGCGCCTGCTTGATGGCGCGCATCATCGACAGCGCCACGGGCGACTGGTACTTGGCCAGCTTGTCCGCCTTGAGCTCGCCAATGCCGTGCTCGGCCGAGAACGAGCCGCCGAACTCGGCCACGGCTTCATAGACCAGGTGGTTGACCTGCGCTTCGTGCTCGCGCAGGAAGGCCTTGGCATCGCCCTCGGCGGGGGCCTGCACGTTGTAGTGCAGGTTGCCATCGCCCAAGTGGCCGAAGTTGACCAGGCGCACGCCTGGGATTTCGCGCTGCAGCACCGCGTCGGTGTGCGCCACGAAGGCGGGGATGCGCGAGATGGGCACCGAGATGTCGTGCTTGATGTTCAGGCCCTCTTCGGCCTGGGCCAGCGGAATGCTCTCGCGGATATGCCAGAGCTGGTGGGC
Source organism: Acidovorax sp. (assembly GCF_022763525.1). Lineage (GTDB taxonomy): Bacteria > Pseudomonadota > Gammaproteobacteria > Burkholderiales > Burkholderiaceae_C > Acidovorax. Next base: position 4,038 of record NZ_JALEGG010000185.1, on the reverse strand, counting down.
CTGGGTAAGGTTCTCGGCCACCACGGCGTCGGTCACACAGCCCATTTCAAACGCAGTCTCCAGCAGAGCTTCGAACCGTGCGCGCGCATGTTCTTCGGATTCGCTGTCGGAGTTCTCCAGCAACACACACCACGGAGTGTTCTCATCGCCCAGGAAGGGCACGCGCAGCTGCGGCATGTGTTTGCCCACCAGGCTGAGCGCAAACTGCCCCATCACCTCAAAGCCCGTGAGGCCCGCGCCCAGCTGCTTGTGCGCCAGGCCCAGCAGGGCCACGGCATGCTCCATGGACGGCACGGCGGCCCAGGCGGTGAGCTTGGCGGCGGGCTGGGGGTAGAGCTTCATCGTGGCGGCAGTGATGATGCCCAACGTCCCTTCGCTGCCGATGAACAGGTCGCGCAGGTCGTAGCCGGTGTTGTCCTTGCGCAGGCCCTTGAGGCCATCCCACACGTCGCCCTGGGGCGTGACGACTTCCAGGCCCAGGCACAGCTCGCGCGCATTGCCGTAGCGCACCACCTGCGTGCCGCCCGCGTTGGTACCCAGGTTGCCGCCGATGGTGCAGCTGCCTTCGGCCGCGAGCGACAGGGGGAACAGCACACCCGCGTTGCGTGCCACCTCCTGCAGGTTCTGCAGGATGCAGCCGGCCTCCACCGTCATGGTGAGGTTATCGGTGTCCACGCTGCGCACCGTGTTCATGCGCGTGAGGCTCAGCACGATCTGCGTGCCCGAATCATCGGGCGTGGAGCCCACGGCCAGGCCGGTGTTGCCGCCCTGCGGCACGATGGATGTGCCGCTGGCGGCGCAGGCCTTGACCACGGCGGCCACCTCGGCGGTGCTGGCCGGGCGCACCACGGCCAGGGCCTTGCCGCGCACGCGGCGGCGCCAGTCCTGTTCCCAGGCGGTGAGGTCGCCTTCGGTGATCACATGGGCGGGGCCGACGATGGCGCGCAGGGTTTCGAGCAGTTGGGTCATGGCTAGCACTTTTTCAATGTGGTGAAGGTCGGGCGCCGGGCCCGTTTCAGGATGCGGCGGAGTTTGCGGCAGCGGCCGCTGCCCTAGCGTTGCGCTGGCGCAGCCGCACGTGCAGGGTGCACGCCACGAACAGCACCAGGCACAGCGCAATCTCCAGCCAGGCCAGCCATTGCGAGGGCGGCTGGTCGCTCCAGCCCCGCACCACGCCTTCGGTGAAGTACAGCCAGATCACCAGACTGACCCAGCGGTAGGTGTACATGCGGTTCTTGAGGATGCCCGCCAGCGGTATGCACAGCGGCAGCGCCTTGATGGCGAGCCACGAGCCCCCCGGGCGTACGGGTGCCAGTACCAGTTCCCACGCCAGGCACAGCGCGATCAGCGCGAGCAGGCTGCCCGTGGCGACCCAGCGCGTGGCGGCCACGGCGGGGTCGGCAGGGGAGGGGATTGGCACGGAAGGAGCGGCGGAGGATGCGGTCATGGGGCTGGCATCATATCGGCCATGGCTTTCTCCTTACAGGCAGTAGCGTCGCGCGTCGAGTCGCTGGCGGCAGAGCTGTCGCACTTCCCCTGGCGCACCACCGCGCAAACGCTGCGCGAGCGCTTCCGTGAAGACCATCTGGGCCTGACGGCCAGCAGCCTCACGTTCACTACCATCCTGGCGCTGGTGCCGTTCTTCACGGTGGCGCTCGCGGTGTTCACGGCATTCCCCATTTTCGGCAAGCTGCAAGACGCGCTGCAGAGCTGGCTGGTGACCAGCCTGGTGCCCGACAGCATTTCGCGCCAGGTGCTGGGCTACCTGAACCAGTTTGCCGCCAAGGCCAGCGGCTTGGGAGTGGCGGGCTTCTCGATCGTGATGGCCACGGCGCTGGCGCTGATCCTCACCATTGACCGCACGCTCAACGACATCTGGCGCGTGCAGCGCCTACGCCCGCTGGGCCAGCGCGTGCTCATCTACTGGGCGGCCATCACGCTGGGGCCGCTGCTCATGGGCGCCAGCCTGGCGCTTTCTTCGTATGTGATGTCGGCTTCGGGCGGGCTGGTCAAGCGCCTGCCGGATGGCGTGCACCTGCTGTTCGACTCGATCCAGTTCGTGGTGCTGGCGGGTGGCATGGCCGCGCTGTACCACTACGTGCCCAACACGCCGGTGAAGTGGCGGCATGCGTGGACGGGCGGGCTGTTCGTGTCGGTGTGCATCGAGATGGCCAAGAAGGTGCTGGCGCTGTACCTGGGCAAGGTGCCCACCTACTCCGTGGTGTACGGTGCATTTGCCACGCTACCCATCCTGCTGGTGTGGATCTATGTAGCCTGGGTCATCGTGCTGCTGGGCGCGGTGGTCACGGCCTACCTGCCCAGCCTGCTGGCGGGCGTGGCGCGCCGCGGCACGGTGGCGGGCTGGACGTTCCAGCTGGCGGTGGAGGTGCTGCAGCAGTTGCACCGCGTGCGCGACCAGCCCCTCAAGGGCCTGCGCCCCAGCCAGCTCGCCCAGCTGCTGCGGGTGGACGTGCTGCAACTGGCCCCAGTGCTGGAAGCCCTCACGGCGCTGGACTGGGTGGGCCAGGTGAACGACGCGGCAGTGGGTGCCTCCGACGTTCCCGAGCCCCGCTGCGTGCTGCTGGCCGTCCCTGGTGCGACACCGCTGGCGCCGCTGGTGCAGCGGCTGCTGTTGGATCGCTCAGCCACCCTGGCACCCTTGTGGGCGCATGCGCGCCTGGATGGCCTTCTGCTGCAGGACGTGCTGGAGGCGGGCGACGCTGCCTGACAGGCCGTCGCATCGATTCTGATGCTATACAAAATATAGCTGGTGACGCTTGATGGATAAGCGCTGGAGCCGATTTTTTCTTCAAGCGTTCGCCGCTGCCGCGACAACGGTCAGAACGGCACCTTGCCGGTCCACAAATCCTTGTACATCACCCAGTCGCCCATGAAGCTGTACAGCGGCCGCTTGAAGCTGGCAGGCTTGTTTTTCTCGAAGCCAAAGTGCCCCAGCCAGGCGAAGCCATAGCCGCACAGCAGGCCGTACAGCAGGTACTGGGGCTTGCCGGTGGCGATCAACATGGCCAGGCATACCAGGCTGAGCGTGGAGCCCACGAAGTGCAGCCGCCGGCAGGTTCGGTTGCTGTGCTCGGTGAGATAGAACGGATAGAACTCCGCGAAGGACTTGAAGGTGCGCGGGTCGGTGGCGGGTAGGGGGGCACTCGTGTCCATGGCTGTCTCCTGGTCATTGTCGTGCAGGCCCGGATCCCGGTGAGCGGGCCTCTGCTGGTTCGCGCTTTATACGCTCAAGTCCGCGCGGGTGGCGTGCCCGATTTGACAGTCGGTGTGGGGCGATGTTTTAATAAATCGACTAGTTGATCTATTAATAATCACGCCCCGGCTTTTGATTTTTCCCATGCGCACCGTCAATCCTGAACACCAGCAAGCCCGGCGCCAGCAGATCCTGGAGGCCGCCGTGGCCTGCTTCATGCGCAAGGGCTTCCATGCCACGCGCACGGCCGAGATCTGTGCCGAAGCCGGCATGAGCCCGGGCAACCTCTTTCACTACTTTCCGACCAAGGAGGCCATCATTGCCGCCATCGTGGAAGAGGATCAGCGGGAGACTGCCGAACGCTTTGCTGCCGCGGCCCAGGCCGACGCGCTGTACCCGGCTTTGATCCGCATCGTGGAGGACAGCCTGGCCCTGCTGACGGATCCGGTGTACACCCGCATCGGGCTGGAGGTGCTGGCCGAGGCGGTGCGCAACCCCCAGGTGTTTGCCTGTGTGGCCCGCAGCGAAGCCGGCCGCAAGGCGCAGCTCGCGCAGCTGCTGGATACCGCCGCGCAGCGCGGCCAAGTGCGTCTGGCAATGTCCCCCGCCCAGGCAGCGGACTGGATCCTGCTGCTGCTGGACGGCGCCTTTGGCCGCGCCATGGTGGAGGACCGCTTCGATCTGCAGGCCTACCGCAGTCTGGTGCTGGGTGCGATAGCCGCTGCCGTGACGCCGCTGCCCCAACCGCAGCCCGAAAGACCGCGGCCTAAAAGGCCCCGCGCCGCTTGACGCCACTGTCCACCCTCCGCTCCCGCACGCAGCGG
>NZ_JALEGG010000184.1 GCF_022763525.1 Acidovorax sp. | reverse complement strand
GCACTCGATGGCATGGCCACGGATTTCGATCTGGCGCTGCGTGAACGGCAGCTTTTCGCCCGCCGCCACCATGATCTGCGTCTTCACGATGTCCACGCCGGTGATCCACTCGGTCACAGGGTGCTCCACCTGCACACGGGTGTTCATCTCGATGAAGTAGAACTCGCCGTTCTCGTACAGGAACTCGAAGGTGCCCGCGCCACGGTAGCCGATCTTCTTGCAGGCGGCCACGCAGCGTTCGCCGATCTTCTCGATCAGCTTGCGGGGAATGCCAGGGGCCGGCGCCTCTTCGATCACCTTCTGGTGGCGGCGCTGCATGGAGCAGTCACGTTCGCCCAGGTACACCGCATTGCGGTGCTTGTCGGCCAGGATCTGGATCTCGATGTGGCGCGGGTTCTGGAGAAACTTCTCCATGTACACGGCCGGATTGCCGAATGCGGCGCCCGCTTCGGCCTTGGTCATCTGCACGGCATTGACCAGCGCAGCCTCGGTGTGCACCACGCGCATGCCGCGGCCACCGCCGCCGCCTGCCGCCTTGATGATCACGGGGTAGCCGATGGCCTTGGCAATTCGACGGATCTGCACGGGGTCGTCGGGCAGTTCGCCCTCGGAGCCCGGCACGCAGGGCACGCCAGCACGGATCATGGCTTGCTTGGCCGAGACCTTGTCGCCCATGATGCGGATCGACTCAGGCGTGGGGCCGATGAACTGGAAACCGCTTTTCTCGACGCGCTCGGCAAAGTCGGCATTCTCGGAGAGGAAGCCGTAGCCAGGGTGAATGGCCTCGGCGTCCGTCACTTCAGCCGCCGAGATGATGGCCGGCATGTTGAGGTAGGACAGCGGCGAGGGCGCGGGGCCGATGCACACGGCTTCTTCGGCCAGCTTGACGTACTTGGCGTCGCGGTCGGCCTCGGAGTAGACCATCACGGCCTTCACGCCCAGCTCATGGCAGGCACGCTGGATGCGCAGAGCGATCTCTCCGCGATTCGCAACAAGAATCTTTTTAAACATATTGGATATCCACAGTGCACCGCGCTGCCCACGACGCATGAAACAGGCGCGGCGCCGAACCAGCGCAGGCCGCGCAAGGGCCGCCAAGACCGGGTACAGGCGCTGGTGGCCTCGCCCCCCGACCCGCGAAGCGAGCGAAGGAGGAAGCGGCAAAGCCGCTCAGCGGGTTGTTTTCTGTCATTCGATGATGAACAACGGTTGCCCGTATTCCACGGCCTGTCCGTTTTCACCCAGGATGCGGGTCACGGTGCCGGTCTTGTCGGCCTCAATCTCATTGAGGATCTTCATGGCCTCGATGATGCAGATGGTCTCGCCTTCCTTGACCTGGCTGCCCACTTCGACAAAGGGCTTGGCACCCGGGCTGGAAGAACGGTAGAACGTGCCCACCATGGGCGACTTGACGACGTGGCCTGCTGGGGCGGCCGGCGCCGACGGAGCAGGCAGTTCTGCCATCTGGGCCGCAGCTGCAGCGGGTGCGGGCGCCACGGGGGCCTGTGCAGGCGCTGGCACGTATTGCTGGACGACGCCCGCCACGCTCTTCACGATGCGGACCTTGCCCTCGGCCTCGGTGATTTCGAGTTCGGAAACGTTGGACTCGGAGACGAGGTCGATAAGGGTTTTGAGTTTTCGCAGATCCATGGAAGCTCCAACGGCTATAAAACTGAATAGGGCGCGAATTTACTCCAATTTCAGCCTATCGCCGTCTTCCCCCCGCAATTTTCATGAACTACATCATGCAAATTGGTGCACCTGCCCCTCTTCCCTACCCCAAAATCGGCCTCCCGGCGACTCCGCTACGACTTCAATGCCGTCCACAACTGCAAATCTTCCGCGGTGACTTGGCCCATTTTACGGTGCAGGACCCGGCCCTCCCCGCCGAGCACCACCGTGAACGGCAGTCCGCCGGTCAGGTTCCCCAAAGATCGCCCCAGCTCCGTGCCGCCCAGCCCGGCCAGGCCGATGGGAAAGTCCAGCGGCATGCGCTGCAGGAATTTGCGCACCGCAGAGGGCTGGTCGATGGCCAGACCCACCACTTGCCAGCCGTTGGCGGCATGTTGCCGATAAAACGCATTGAGCAACGGCAGTTCCTCCACACAAGGAGGACACCAAGTCGCCCAGAAGTTGACCACCAGCGGCTTGCCCGACAGGGCACGCAAGGACAGCATCCCCCCCTCTGGCTTTTCGAACTCCATGGACCACAGGGCCCCCTCGGCGCCAGGCTCCACCGCATGGGGCTGAAACTTCCACCACGCCAGGCCGGCACCGCCCGCCGCAGCCAGGCCGGCCACCGCCGCGTACAGCATGCGTCTGCGAGCCGCGACGGGTTGTGGCGGCTGGAGCAGGGAATCCGGGGAGGTGGTGGTCTTGGAGAGTTCTGGAGAAGGTGTCGTCATGGCACAGGGTTTTCCTGGAGCAGGCGCCGCACGGCCGTCATGTCGCCGCGCGGCACGCGGCCCCTGGCGTCCGGGCGCATCGCGCCCCGCAGATCGTCCAGGTCGTAGATCATCAGGTGCACGCCGATCATCTCATTGAGCTCAGGCGACTTGCTCCCCAGGCTCAGTGCCTCGACCGACTCGCCATGAAAACCGGTGACCGTGCGCGGCTCGTAGTCGACGTGGTGATCGATCAGCGCTATCTCCGCAGATTTAGGGTCGTCGCAGAACAGCTGGAGATAGATGTCCGACAGCCGCGTGGCCGTGCCGTGCCACACCGCCCCGGCCAGATGCGGGCGAAAGGCCGCCATCCGCTCCATCCACACCAAGGCCAGTTGGCGAAGCGCTCGCAGCTCGCGCGGTTGCGTGTCTGCACAAAAAAGCTGGATGTACTCCCGCACGGCTGCATCCACCTGGTCGTTGTCCGGAAGCGGCGTGCGCGCGGGCAGGCCCATCTGTCGCAAGGCCCTGCGTTTCGCAGGGCCCCATTCCAGGCCCTCTTCCACCACCAGCCGGGCCGTGGTTTGGGCGATTTCGTCGCTCAGAGGTGTGTTCATGGGATGTCTGCGTCGCAGGGAAGGTAAATCGCATTGTGGCCCGAAGCGCCGGCGCCGCCTCGGGAGCGACCCTGCGCATCGACAGGATTACTATGATTTTTATAGCTTTCTGCGCTTATTCCACAAGCGCGGGAACAGCTTTTTTCCTGGATATCCCGTTCACTTAGAATCGCCGCCCATGCATATACACATACTGGGCATCTGCGGCACGTTCATGGGCGGCCTCGCAGCGCTGGCGCGCGAAGCAGGCCACAAGGTGACGGGTTGCGATGCGGGCGTCTACCCGCCGATGAGCGACCAGCTGCGGGCACTGGGCATCGATCTGATCGAAGGCTTCAATGCCGACCAGTTGGCGCTGCGCCCGGACATGTTCGTCGTGGGCAACGTGGTCAGCCGCGCCCGCCTGAGCGACGGCTCGCCCAAGTTTCCGTTGATGGAAGCCATCCTGGATGCGGGGCTGCCCTACACCAGCGGTCCGCAGTGGCTGGCCGAACACGTGCTGCAGGGCCGCCACGTGCTGGCAGTGGCCGGCACGCACGGCAAGACAACGACGACGTCCATGCTGGCCTGGATCCTGGAAAGCGCAGGGCAGCAGCCGGGTTTCCTGATCGGCGGAGTTCCCCTGAACTTTGGCGTGTCAGCCCGCCTGGGCGCCTCCCGGCGGCCCTTGCCCGGCAATGCGCCGCTTGGAGGTGCACCCCTTTTTGTCATCGAAGCGGACGAATACGACACCGCCTTTTTCGACAAGCGCAGCAAGTTTGTGCACTACCGCCCCCGCACCGCCGTGCTGAACAACCTTGAGTTCGACCACGCGGACATCTTTGACGACCTCGCCGCCATTGAGCGGCAGTTCCACCACCTGGTGCGCACCGTGCCGCCATCGGGTCGCGTGGTGGTCAACGGGCTGGAAGAAAGCCTTGCGCGCGTGCTGCACATGGGCTGCTGGAGCGACGTGGCCAGCTTCGGCACGGCCGTGGGCGACTTCTCGGCGGAAGGCGACCCCCAGGCGTTTGATGTGCTGCACCGCGGGCACAAGGTGGCGCGCGTGGAATGGGCTCTGACCGGCGTGCACAATCAGCTCAACGCGCTGGCGG
>NZ_JALEGG010000183.1 GCF_022763525.1 Acidovorax sp. | reverse complement strand
CCGATGGTAGCAAGGCAGGTCGTATGCCATGCCCGATTGCGATGGCGGCTTGTTGCATGAGCGTTTTGCACGCCGGCGGCGTGTACGCATCATTGCTGCTCAGTACCAACAACGCCTGCAGGAGACACACCACCCCATGGATTCCATTGCATCCCCCGCCGCACTGCAAGGCGTGCGCATCATCGAAATGGGCCAGCTCATCGCCGGGCCCTTCTGCGGCAAGACGCTGGGCGAGTTTGGCGCCGAGGTCATCAAGATCGAGGCTCCCGAGGGTGGTGACCCGCTGCGCAACTGGCGTCTGATCAAGGAGGGCACCTCCGTCTGGTGGCAAGTGCAGTCGCGCAACAAGCGCTCGGTGGCGCTCGACTTGCGGCAAAAGGAAGGCCAGGACATTGCCCGCCGCCTGATTGCCGAGGCCGATGTGCTGATCGAGAACTTCCGCCCCGGCACGCTGGAGGGTTGGGGCATGTCGCCGCAGGAGCTGCACGCGCTCAACCCCGGCCTGGTCATGCTGCGCATTTCGGGCTACGGCCAGACCGGCCCCTACCGCGACCTGCCGGGCTTTGGCGCGATCGGCGAAGCCATGGGCGGCCTGCGCCACCTGACGGGCGAGCCCGGCCGCGTGCCGGTGCGCGTGGGCGTCTCGATCGGCGACACGCTGGCCGCGCTGCATGGCGCCATCGGCGTGCTCACGGCGCTGTACCACCGCAAGGTCAACGGTGGCCAGGGTCAGGTGATTGACGTGGCGCTGCACGAGGCCGTGTTCAATGTGATGGAAAGCCTGATCCCCGAATACAGCGCCTTTGGCGCCGTGCGCGAGGCCGCAGGCAGCGCGCTGCCGGGCATTGCACCGAGCAACGCCTACCCTTGCACTGACGGCTGGGTGCTGGTGGCGGGCAATGGCGACAGCATCTTCAAGCGGCTGATGGAAGCCATCGGCCGGCCCGACCTGGGAGCGGCGCCTGACTTGGCAAACAACGCAGGCCGCGTCGCCCGCGTGGAAGAGATCGACGCTGCCATCGGCGCCTGGAGCGCGCAGCGCACCGTGCAGCAGGTGCTGGACGCCCTGGGCGCCGCCCGCGTGCCCGCTGGCAAGGTCTACACCGCCAAGGACATTGCCGAAGACCCGCACTACCGTGCCCGTGACATGCTGCTGACGCAGCATACGCGCGACGGCTACAGCGTGGAGGTGCCGGGCATCGTGCCCAAGCTCTCGGCCACTCCCGGCACCATCCGCAGTAGCGCGCCGCACCTGGGCGACGACACCGACGCCGTGCTGGCCGAAGCGGGGCTCACTGCCGAACAGATCGCGCTGCTGCGCAGCAAGGGAGTCATTCAATGAGCGCATCCCACGCGGTGTGGCAGGGCGCGGGCCGGCGCATCCACCTGCAGGAAGTCGGCCTGCGCGACGGCCTGCAAATGGAGGCGGCGTTCGTGCCCACGGCCGACAAGATCGCGCTGTGCAACGCGCTGTCGGCCACGGGCATGGCCAAGATCGAGGTGACCTCGTTCACCTCGCCCACGGCCATCCCGGCGCTGAAAGACGCCGAGATCGTGATGCGCGAGATCACGCGCCGCCCGGGCACCATCTACGCCGCGCTGGTGCCCAACTTGCGCGGGGCCGAGCGGGCCATCGAATCGCGCACGGACGAGCTGAACCTGGTGCTGTCCGTCAGCAGCACGCACAACATCGCCAACCTGCGCATGACGCAGGAGCAGTCGTTCGCAGCGCTGGCACAGGTGATTGCCATGGCGCAGGGCGCTGCGGTGGCTGTCAACGTGTCCCTCTCGTGCGTGTTCGGCTGCCCCATGGAGGGCGACGTGCCCGAGCCCGCCGTGTTCGAATGGGTGCAGCGCTTTGTGGACCAGGGCGTGCGCGGCATCACGCTGTGCGACACCACGGGCATGGCCTTTCCCACCCAGGTGCACCAGCTCACCGCGGCCGCCCGCGCGCGCTGGCCGGGCGTGGAGTTCACGCTGCACTTCCACAACACGCGCGGCATGGGGCTGGCCAATGTGCTGGCCGCCATCGACGCGGGTGCGGACCGGTTTGACGCCTCGCTGGGTGGCCTGGGCGGCTGCCCGTATGCGCCCGGCGCCAGCGGCAATGTGTGCAGCGAAGAGATCGCGCACGCACTGGGACTGATGGGCTACGACACCCGGATCGATCTGGAATTGCTGCTGGCCGCCGCGCGGCAACTGCCAGCCCTCGTCGGACACGACATTCCGAGCCAGATCGCCAAGGCGGGCCCGCGCCTGGCGCTGCACCCGGTGCCGGCGGATTTCGAGGCCATCCGTGCGCGGGCCCTGGCCCGTTGAACCCAGCCAGATCCATACAACGACAGGAGACAAACTATGACCAACGTACCTTCGGTATCCCGCCGCATGTTCACTGCCACTGTGCTGTGCTGCGCCACCTTGGCGGCGGGCGCGCAAGACAAGTATCCGTCCAAGCCCATCACCCTGGTGGTGCCCCAGGCCGCAGGCGGCGCCAATGACGCCATTGCACGCGTGGTGGCGCAAAAGCTCAGCGAGCAGCTGGGCCAGAGTGTGGTGGTGGACAACCGCCCCGGTGCGGGCGGTACGCTGGCGACCGCCGCCACCGCCCGTGCGCGCAATGACGGCTACACGCTGCTGCTGACGGCCGACAGTGCGCATGTGATCGGCCCCGCGCTGTACAAGAACCCGGGCTTTGACCCGGTGAAGGACTTCGCCCCCGTGGCGCCCATTGCCACCGCCGGCTACGTGCTGGTGGCGCACCCGTCCTTCCCGGGCAACACGGTGGCCGACCTGGTGTCGCTGGCCAAGGCCAGCCCCGGCAAGTACTCGATCGCCTCGGCGGGTAACGGCACGCTGAACCATCTGATCGGCGAGATGCTGCAAAAGGCCGCGGGCATCCAGCTGCAGCACATCCCCTACAAGGGCTCGGCGGCTGCGGCCACCGACGTGGTGGGCGGGCAGGTGCCGCTATCGGTGCAAAGCCTGCCCTCGGTCATTGCGTTCATCAAGGCCGGCAAGCTCAAGGTGCTGGGCGTGGTGAATGAAAAGCGCGTGGCCGCGCTGCCCGATGCGCCCACGATTGGCGAAACCCTGAAAGGCTTTGGCCAGGCGCCCTGGTACGCGCTGTTTGCCCCGGCCGGCACGCCCGCGCCCATCGTGGCGCAGCTGCAGGCCGAGGTGGCCCGCGCGCTGGAGCACAAGGACGTGCTCGACAAGCTGGCCGCCGTTGGCTGCGAGCCCTTCAAGGGCACTGCCGCGCAACTGGGCGCCTTGGTGCAGTCCGACCTGCCCAAGTGGAGCCGCGTGGTTAAGGAGACCGGCGCTACGGTGGACTGACCCGCCCAATTTCCTCTTCTCTTTCTCTTCTTCCCTTGCAACAACACCCACAACGGAGACAACGCGTGACCCTGAACCGCAAACATTTCAATGCCCTGGCCCTCGCTGCCCTGGCCGCAGGCCTGGTCGGCAATGCCGTCGCCCAAGCCGCCTACCCCAGCAAGACCGTGACCATGGTGGTGCCCACCGCCGCCGGCGGCACCACCGACCTGTCGGCCCGCATGCTCGCGCAGGCCCTGGGGCCGGTCCTGGGCCAGTCGGTGGTGGTGGACAACAAGGGCGGCGGCAACGGCAACATTGCCGCCAGCATCGTCAAGCGCGCCGAGGCGGACGGCCACACGCTGTTCATGCAGTACTCGGGCTACCACGTCATCTCGCCCCACATCACCAAGCAAAAGCAATGGGAGCAGGCTGACTTCCAGCCCGTGGCCAATGTCATCTCGGCCCCGCAGATCATCGTGGTGCGGGCCGACCTGCCCGTGAAGACGCTGCCAGAGCTGATCGCCTACGCCAAGGCCAACCCCGGCAAGCTCAACTACGCCTCGTCGGGCAACGGCTCGCTGCAGCACGTGACCGGCGCCATGCTGGAACAGCAGGGCGGCATCAAAATGGTGCACGTGCCCTACAAGGGCACCGGCCCCGCGCTGCAGGACCTGCTGGGCGGCCAGGTGGACCTGACCTTCGGCACCGCGCCGCCCTTCATGCCCCACATCGCCAGCGGCAAGCTGCGCGTGCTGGCCGTGACCGGCAAGGAGCGCCTGGCCAGCCTGCCCGACGCGCCCACCACGGCCGAGGCGGGCTACCCCAAGGTCGATGCCACCTCGTGGTTCGCCGTGTTCGCGCCCGCTGGCGTGCCCAAGCCGGTGGTGGACAAGCTCACGGCCGACATCCGCACCGTGGTGCAAAGCGCGGCCTTCAAGCACAAAGCGCAAGAGCAGGGCGCCACGGCCGACTACCAGAACCCGGCGCAGCTAGGCGACAAGGTGAAGGCGGACCTGGCCAATTGGGCGACGGTGGTCAAGGCCTCGAAGATCGAGGCGGAATAGGCATCAAAATGGCCTCCAGCGCTTGATGGATAAGCGCTGGAAGCTATGGTTTTAGGAGTTTGATGGCGCCGTGGTGCCTCGCGCCACAATACCCGCCATGTCCCATTCCGATGAACTCCTGGCGCAAGTGGCTGCGCTGCCCGCGCTGCCCGGCGTCTACCGCTATTTCGACGCCCAGGGCGCGCTGCTCTACGTGGGCAAGGCGCGGCACCTCAAGCGCCGCGTGTCCAGCTACTTCACCAAGAACCATGGCGGCACGCGCATCGGCCACATGGTCAGCAAGATCGCGCGCATGGAGACCACGGTGGTGCGCTCCGAGGCCGAGGCGCTGCTGCTGGAGAACAACCTCATCAAGACGTTGAACCCCAAGTTCAACATCCTGTTCCGCGACGACAAGAGCTATCCCTACCTCAAGATCACCGGCACGCCGGGCGCCCGCACGCGCGGCGAGGTGCCGGGGCAGGTCTTCCCGCGCATGGCGTATTACCGGGGCTCTGTGGACAAGAAGCACCGCTACTTCGGCCCGTACCCCAGCGCCTGGGCTGTCAAGGAATCCATCCAGCTGCTGCAAAAGGTGTTCCGGCTGCGCACGTGCGAAGACACGGTGTTTGCCAACCGCACGCGGCCCTGCCTGCTGTACCAGATCAAGCGCTGCACCGGTCCGTGTGTTGACCTGATCTCGCCGGAGGCCTACGCGGTTGACGTGCAGAACGCCGAGGCGATGCTGCGCGGGGAGACGCAAGAGCTGCTGCAGGCGCTGGAGCAGCGGATGATGGCGCACTCCGAAAAGCTCGAATTCGAGCAGGCCGCTGACGTGCGCAACCAGATCCAGGCGCTGTCGCGCGTGCTGCACCAGCAGTCCATCGAGACCGCGGACGACAAGGATGTGGACATTCTCGCCGTGCGGGTGCAGGGCGGCCGCGCCTGCGTGAACCTGGCCATGGTGCGCGGCGGGCGGCACCTGGGCGACCGGCCGTACTTTCCGGTGCATGTGGAAGACGCCGCGGCCGTGTTTGAGGAAGAGGGCGACGAGGCGCAAGCCGAGTGCAGCAGCAAGCCTGCCCGCCCGGTGGAGGTCCAGGTGCTGGAGGCCTTCATCGCCCAGCACTACATTGGCGTGCCCGTGCCCCCGGTGCTGGTAACCAGCGTGCCGGTGGACAAGGCGCTGATGGAGGCGTTGTCGGACCAGGCCGGCCTGCGCGTCAACGCCATCCACCAGCCGCGCGAGCAACGCCGCGCGTGGCTGGACATGGCGCAGAAGAACGCCGACCTGCAGCTGGCCCGCCTGCTGGCGGAGGAGGGCTCGCAGCAGGCCCGCACCCGCGCCCTGGCCGAGGCGCTGGACCTGCCGCCCGAGGACCTCGACCAGCTCACCATCGAGTGCTTCGACATCTCGCACACGGCGGGCGAATCCACGCAGGCATCCTGCGTGGTGTTCCACCACCACAAGATGCAAAGCAGCGAATACCGCCGCTACAAGATCGAAGGCATCACCGGCGGCGACGACTACGCCGCCATGCGCCAGGTGCTCACGCGCCGCTACAGCAAGGTGGCCGAGGCCGCGCGCGAGGCCGGCGGGATCGACTTTGCCGCGCCCCCGCCGCCCGATACCGAGGCGGCGGCAGGGGCGGTCAAACCCAAGGGCGTGGCGCGCCTGCCCGACCTGGTGCTGATCGACGGCGGCAAGGGGCAGGTCGCCGTGGCGCGCGAGGTGTTCACCGCGCTGGGGCTGGACCTCACGCGCATCGTCGGCGTCGAGAAAGGCGAGGGCCGCAAGGTGGGCCTGGAAGAACTGGTGTTTGCCGATGGCCGCGAGAAGATCTATCTGGGCAAGGACTCGGCCGCGCTGATGCTGGTGGCGCAGATCCGCGACGAGGCCCACCGCTTCGCCATCACCGGCATGCGCGCCGCGCGCGCCAAGGTGCGCGTGGGCGGCGGGCAGCTGGAGGAAATCCCGGGCGTGGGCCCCAAGAAGCGCGCGCGGCTGCTGCAGCGCTTTGGCGGCGTGCGCGGCGTGGCCGCGGCCAGTGTGGAGGACCTGGCCACCGTGGAGGGCATCTCGCATGACCTGGCCGAAGAGATTTACCGGGCCCTGCGCTGAAACGCTTTGATTCCAACCCCGGCTGCGCCCGCGCGCCGTGACACAATCGCCGCCATGTTCTGGACAATCCCCACCCTGATGACCTGGACGCGCATCGTCGCGATACCTTTGATCGTGGGGGTGTTCTATGCGCCGCTGGATCCCGCCACGCGCAATCTCATCGCCACGGTGATGTTCATCGTGTTCGCCGCCACCGACTGGCTGGACGGCTACCTGGCCCGCAAGCTCAACCAGACGTCGTCCTTCGGCGCCTTCCTGGACCCGGTGGCCGACAAGTTCCTGGTGTGCGCATCGCTGCTGGTGCTGGTGCACCTGCAGCGCGCCGACGTGTTCGTGGCGCTCATCATCATTGGCCGCGAGATCGCCATCTCGGCCCTGCGCGAATGGATGGCGCAGATCGGCGCGAGCAAGAGCGTGGCCGTCCACATGATCGGCAAAGTGAAGACCACGGTGCAGATGCTGGCGATTCCCTTTCTGCTGTTCGACGGCCTATTGTTCGGCGTGATCGACACGGGCGTGTGGGGCACGTGGCTCATCTGGGCCTCGGCTGTGCTCACGGTTTGGTCCATGGTGTATTACCTGCAGAAGGCGCTGCCCGAGATCAGAGCTCGCGTCAAATAGCGCTGGGCAGGCCGGCCTGTGCCGGCGTGCATTGTCAGAACTGAGGTGTCAATACGGAGTGCTGCCCATACGGCGCGTTTGAGACAAAAACACGCTGCAAGCCCTGTCACACCGTGAAATACGACTAGAATTCGACGCAACGCTGCGCCAAAACAGCGTGTTGTATTGACACCTGGAAACTCGATGGCTTTAATCTGATGCAGCAGCCACTGCTGTGTATGCCAGTCATTCCCCCGTCTGCTTTTTCCCCAGCCTATGGCTGCGCTTTCGGACGTGTGAAGACCAGATATCCACGAGACATTCCATCAACTCTTTTCCCGAGAGGCTTCTTGTGAACAAAACCGAACTGATTGAGCACATCGCTAACAACGCCGACATCTCCAAGGCCGCTGCTGCGCGTGCCCTGGAATCCACGATCGAGGCCGTCAAGAAGACCCTGAAGAAGGGCGGCACCGTTTCGCTCGTCGGTTTTGGTACGTTTGCGGTGGGCAAGCGCGCAGCTCGCACTGGCCGCAATCCCCGCACTGGTGCCACGATTAAAATCAAAGCTGCTAAAGTTCCAAAGTTCCGTCCTGGCAAGGCCTTGAAAGATGCCTTGAACTGAGGATCAGTTTAGGTGGGGTCCTTAGCTCAGTTGGTAGAGCGGCTCCTTTACACGGAGTAGGTCGGCGGTTCGAGACCGTCAGGACCCACCATCACCGAACAAAGGCGAACGCAAGTTCGCCTTTTGTTTTTTGCCTTCTGAAAGATCGACCATGTTTGAATCCATCCGCAAGCACTCCAAGATCGTCATGATCTTATTGTTCTTGCTGATCATTCCTTCGTTTGTGCTGGTGGGCATTGACAGCAACTATTTCTCCGAGAAGAGCCCGGTGGTTGCGCGCGTTGACGGCCACAAGATCAACCAAACCGAGTGGGACAACGCGCACCGCGCTGAAACCGACCGCATCCGCGCCCAGTCCCCCACGGTCGATCCTAAACTGCTGGATTCTCCTGCGGCCCGCTACGCCACGCTGGAGCGCCTGGTGCGCGACAGAGTCCTGGCCGCTGCAGCCCAGGACATGCACTTGGTGACCAGCGACGCGCGGCTGGCGCGAAGCCTGCAAGAGATTCCCGCCATTGCGGGGCTCAAGCGCCCCGACGGCACCTTGGATGCGGAGGCCTATCGTGCGCTGGTGGGCGCGCAAGGCTTGACGCCCGAGGGCTTTGAGTCCAACGTGCGTCGCGACCTGTCCATCAGCCAGGTGCTGGGCGGCGTGATGGGTACTGCGTTTGGCACCACTTCCCAAGTCAAGCTCGCACTGGACCCGCTGTACGAGCAGCGCGAAGTCCAGGTGGCGCGTTTCAAGTCTGCAGATTTTGCTGCCAAGGTGGTGCCCACGGATGCCGACCTGCAGGCTTACTACGAGGCAAATCCCGCGCAGTTTCTGCAGCAGGAGCAGGCCAGCGTGGAGTATGTGGTGCTGGATGTAGACAGCGTGCGCTCCGGCATCCAACTCAACGAAGATGACCTGCGCACCTACTACAAGGAAAACGTGGCGCGCATGGCCGGCAAGGAAGAGCGCCGCGCCAGCCACATTCTGATCAATGCACCCAAGGATGCTTCCGCTGCAGACCGGGAGAAAGCCAAGACCAAAGCCCAAGAACTGCTTGCGCAGGTCCGCAAGGCGCCTGCGACGTTTGCAGACGTCGCCAAGAAATCTTCTGACGACAAGGGTTCCGCCACGGCGGGCGGCGATCTGAGTTTCTTCGGCCGCGGAGCCATGGTCAAGCCGTTTGAAGATGCCGCCTTTGCCCTCAAGAAGGGCGAAATCAGCGATGTGGTAGAAACCGATTTCGGCTATCACATCATTCAGCTGACGGACATCAAGACCCCCCGTCAACCGTCGTTTGAAGAACTCCGGCCCACGCTGGAAGCCGAACTCAAGCAGCAACAAGCCCAGCGCAAGTTTGCTGAAGTGGCGGAGACGTTCTCGAACAGCGTGTACGAGCAGGCGGACAGCCTCGCGCCAGTGGCTGAAAAGCTCAAGCTGAAGGTGCAGACTGCCTCGGGGGTGACGCGCATGCCGCAGCCCGGGGCGACAGGGCCGTTGTCCAACCCGAAGTTCATTGAGGCGCTGTTTTCGCCGGACTCGCTGCAGAACAAGCGCAACACCGAGGCGGTTGAGATTGGCCCCAGCCAGATGGCTGCCGGCCGTGTAGTGCAATACGCGCCCGCCAAGAGATTGCCATTGGATGAGGTCCGTCCTCGTGTGCGTGAGCTGTATGTCGCGCAAAAAGCCTCGGAACTCGCTCGCAAGGAGGGCGAGGCCAAGCTGGCGGCTTGGAAGGCCGCGCCGGCATCTGCCAGTGGCTTGGGTGCTCCCGTGCAGGTATCACGCGAACAAGTCCAGGGTCTTCAGCGCACCGTGGTGGATGCCGCGCTCCAGGCCTCAACCGATACATTGCCTGCGTGGGCTGGTGTGGATCTGGGTGCGCAGGGCTACACGGTGGTCAAGGTCAACCGGGTGGTGCCTCGCCAGGCGCCTGATGAGGTGCGAGCTCGGCAGGAGCGTCAGCAGTACCTGCAATGGTGGACCGCCGCTGAAGGCCAGGCCTACTACGAGATGCTGAAGAAGCGGTTCAAGGCGGAGATCAAGGTACCTCGGCCTTCCGCTGCGACTACCGCTGCTGCAGAAAATTGAGCATCTTGCGTTGGAGCGGGGAAAACCCAGGCTATAATACAAAGCTACGGTGGCTGTAGCTCAGTTGGTAGAGTCCAGGATTGTGATTCCTGTTGTCGTGGGTTCGAGCCCCATCAGCCACCCCAAAGATTAAAAAGCGCTGCAACACCGTTGCAGCGCTTTTTTTATTTGCGGCTCCGTTAAAAATGGCGAAGCAGCTTGGCGAGCCACCGCATTGGCT
>NZ_JALEGG010000182.1 GCF_022763525.1 Acidovorax sp. | reverse complement strand
GTTCTTGCCCTTCACGCTGGAGTACAGCAACTCGTCCCGCTTCTGGTCCATGCCCAGGAAGATGGTGCGCAGTTCAGGCCCTGTGATGGCGCGGGTGTTGGCACCGGTGTTCACGCGGTCGATGTCCTGCACCGGCACGGGCTCCATCACATCCACCTCGCCGGACAACAGGGCAGCGACGCGTGTTGCGTCATTCCCAATGGGGGTGAAGACAACTTCGGCGGCGTTGCCTTCGATCTTGCCCCAGTAGGTCCCGTTGCGCACGAACACCGACCGCACGTTGGGCTGGCGCTCGCGCAAGCGGTAGGGGCCCGTGCCGTTCGCGCGGAACGAGGCTGCATTCTCGATGCCCTTGCGGCGGTCCACCGGTGCCTGCGCCTGATTGGTTTCGCACCATTTCTTGCTCATGATGTACACGAGCGAAATCACATCGGGAAGGATGGGGAAAGGTGTCTTGGTTTCGATCTCGACGGTGTGGTCGTCGATCTTGCGCACTTCCTTGAAGTCATTGGTGTAGCTCTTCATGTCCGAGCCTTCCACCTGGGTGCGCGCGAAGCTGAACAACACGTCGTCCGCCGTGAACGGCGTGCCGTCGTGGAATTGCACGCCCTTGCGCAGTTCGAACCGCCAGACGGTCGGCGACGTCTGCTTCCAGCTGGTAGCAAGCGCAGGTGCCAGGCTCAAATCCTTGTTGCGGCCGACCAGTGGCTCGTAGACATTGCCGGTGACACTGAGCTGCAGTGACTCGTTGAGCGAGTGCGGGTCCATGGACAGTGAATCGCCTTGATTGGCGATCCGGATTGTCTGGGCGTTGGCGACCAGACCCGATGTAGCCAGCGCGGCAAAAAGCGCGGTAATGGCGAGTTTCTTGTGAAATTTCATAAAGACCTCCTCGTAGGAAAACGGTGCGCTGAAGCGTGTGCACTTAGGGTTGGTTGGCATCGGATGATCGCAACGGCCGGGACGGCATCAGGCTGCCGCGAGCGGCATGGCCTGCTCGATCAAGCTCGCGTGCAGGGCAGCACCAAGCGGCAAGATGTCGTCATTGAAGTCATAACGGCTGTTGTGCAAGGCGCTGCCGCTGGCCCCCGTGCCTTGGCCGATGCGCAGGTAGGCGCCGGGCCGGGTCTGCAGCATGAAGGCGAAATCCTCGGCGCCCATGCTGGGCTCCAGGTCACGCACCACGTGGTCGGCCCCCAGCAGGGATTCGGCCACATCGCCGGCAAAAAGGGCCTCGCTTTCGCTGTTGATCGTGGCGGGGTAGATGCGCTCATAGTGCACGGTGGCCGTGGCCCCGAAGCCCAGGGCAATGGCGTTACACAGTTCCTTGAGGCGCTTTTCCACCATCTCCTGCACTACGGGGTCGAACGTGCGAACGGTGCCCACCAGGGTGGCAGAACCTGGCAGCACGCTGAAAGCCCCCAGGTCGCCCGCATGCGCTGCGCAGATGCTGACCACGGCGCTTTCAATGGGGCGGACATTGCGCGAAACGATGCTTTGCGCCGCTGTGATGATGTGTGCAGCCACCACCAGCACGTCCACCGTCTGGTAGGCGTGTGCGCCGTGGCCACCGCGACCGGTGATCTCGATGGTGAAGCGGTCGGCGGCCGCCATCATGGGGCCGGAATTGATACCCACCGTGCCGGGCTTCATGGCAGGCCAGTTGTGCATGGCGTAGATGGACTGCACCGGGAAGCGGTCGAACAGACCGTCCTCCATCATCACGCGGGCGCCCGCCAAACCTTCCTCGCCAGGCTGGAAGACGAGCACGGCCGTGCCGTCGAAGTTTCGGGTCTCGGCCAGGTAGCGCGCCGCGCCGACCAGCATGGCGGTGTGGCCATCGTGGCCGCAGCCGTGCATGAGGCCGGGCTTGCACGACTTCCAGGAGAAGTCGTTGTGCTCGGCCAAGGGCAGCGCATCCATGTCGGCACGCAGGCCCACCATGCTGCCGCTGGAGGTGCTGCGGCCACGGATCACGGCAACGATGCCCGTGCGGCCGATGCCGTCGTGGATCTCGTCCACACCACACACCTTGAGCGCCTCTTTCACGCGATTGCCGGTATAGATTTCTTCAAAGCCCAGCTCGGGGTGGGCGTGCAGGTCGCGGCGCAGGGCGGTCAGCTCCGGATGGAACTGCGCAATGTGCGCGAACGCCCGGCCACCCGCTTTGTATCGGAGCGACTGCATGTCAGACGTCCCGAAAGCTCGTGCTGCGCCAGCCGCCGGCACAACCGGCGCGGCCCAGGCCAGTGCTCCCGCGCAAGGGCCGCCCCGCCGCGCTGGGAGCATCTCCCCGCGGGAGGGATGGCGCGAAGCGACTCAGGGGGGCGCTCATTCAATGTCCCCCGGCCTTGCCTACGCGCAGACGCGGATCCACGGCAAAGTACAGCAGGTCGACCACCAGGTTGATCACCACGAAGATCAAGGCGATCAGGCAAAGGTAGGCGGCCATCACCGGGATGTCGGCAAACGTGACTGCCTGGATGAACAGCAGGCCCATCCCAGGCCACTGGAACACTGTCTCGGTGATGATGGCGAATGCGATCAGGCCACCCAGCTGCAGACCGGTGATGGTCATCACAGGCACCAGTGTGTTCTTGAGCGCATGCCCGAAGTGGATGGCCCGGTTGGACAAGCCACGCGCACGCGCAAACTTGATGTAGTCGGTGCGCAATACCTCAAGCATTTCCGCACGCACCAGGCGCATGATCAGCGTGAGCTGGAAAATTGCCAGCGTGATGGCCGGCAGCGTGATGTGATGCCAGCCCTTGGCCTTGAGCAGGCCAGTACTCCACCACCCCACCTGCACCACCTCGCCCCGGCCGAAGCTGGGGAACCAGCCCAGGGTGACGGCAAACACCAGGATCAGCAGGATACCGATCAGGAAGGTCGGCAAAGACACACCCAGCAAGGAAATGGTCATGAACAGCTGGCTTGTGAAGGTGCCGCGCTTGAGGGCCGCGTACACGCCCATGGGCACGCCAATCACCAGGGCCAGCACTGCGGCCACCAGCGCCAGCTCCAGCGTGGCTGGAAACCGCTCTGCAATCAACCGCGAAACCTTGGCGCCCTGGCGCAGGCTCAGGCCGAACTCACCCTGAGAGGCGTTCACCAGGAAGTGCCAGAACTGCACGAAGAAGGGCTTGTCGAGCCCCAGCGATGCGCGAAGTTCGCGGATCTGCTCGGGGGTGGCGTCCTGGCCCAGCAGGAACACCACGGGGTCTCCCACGTACTGGAACAGCATGAAGGAGATGAAGGCCACCGTGACCATGACGATCACTGCCTGGATCAGGCGGCGCAATATGAAGGCGAGCATCAGAGAGTCGATTGAGTGTTCGATGGGAACGCCACGACCACTTTTGATGGCGGGGCGCTGAAGGCAAAAAACTGGTCTGGACGGACCGCATACCGGAACAAAGAAAGCAAGGGCCTGGGGGCCCTTGCTTTCAGTGTGTCAGGAACCGATCAATTCACCTTGACGACGCGCATGTCCACGCGGTTGTCCGCGCGGTGGACCAAGTCGATGTTCTTCTTCACGGCCCATGGGATCACTTGGTCGTGCAAAGGAATGTGCGAGACAGTGTCGTTGGAGAGCTGCAGGGCTTCGGTCAGCATGCGTGCGCGGACGGGCGCGTCGGTTTCTACCTTGATGCGGTCCACCAGATAGTCCATGCGCTGGTTGCTGTAGCGGCCCACGTTGTAGTTGCCGTCACCGCCCTGCCCCACCGTGCGCACCAGCGACTGCAGGCTATACAGCGCATCAAAGGTCGGAACGCCCCAGCCCAGCATGTAGATGCTGGCTTCGTAGCGCTGGATCATGGGGAAGTAGTTGACGAGTGGCAACGTGCGCAGCTTGGCCTTCACGCCCACGCGGGACCACATGGCGGTCACCGCCTGGCAAATCGCTTCATCGTTGATGTAGCGGTTGTTCGGGCAGGCAAAGTCCACTTCAAAACCATCGGGGTAGCCCGCTTCGGCCAGCAGCTTCTTGGAGGCTTCGACACTGTAGGGGAACCGCTTGCCCACGGCTTCCGTGTACCCGGCCACCTGAGGGGCCACCAGGGCACCCGTCGGCTTGCCCAGGCCGCGCATGATGTTGCGCGAGATGGTGTCCGCGTCAATTGCCTGGTACAACGCCTTGCGCACGCGAACATCCTTGAGAGGGTTCTTGCCCTTGATGTTGGAGCCAGGCAGTTCGTCGCGGAACTGGTCCATGCCCAGGAAGATGGTGCGGTTCTCGATGCCGTCGATCACCTTCAAATCAGGGCTTGCGCGCAAGCGGCCCAAGTCCTGGGGTGTGGGGTCGAGCACCATGTCCACTTCGCCCGACAAGAGGGCCGCAATCCGCGTCGCCGCCGACTTGATCGGTGTGTAGACGATCTCGGTGACGTTCCCGTCCATCTTGCCCCACCAGTTGGGGTTGCGCTTGAAGACCATCTTCACGTCCGGCTGCCAGGATTCCAGCGTGTAGGGGCCCGTGCCCATGGCATTGCGATGGGCAAAGTTCTCGTCGGATGCCTTCATGTCCTTGGGCTCGACCGACTTGTTCTTCTCCGCCCAGGCCTTGCTCATCATGCGCAGTTCGGTCATCTGGCGCAGCAGCACGGGGTTGGGTGCGCTCAGGATGACGTCAATGGTCTGCGCGTCCACCTTGTTGAT
>NZ_JALEGG010000181.1 GCF_022763525.1 Acidovorax sp. | reverse complement strand
TGGATGTTCACATCGCCCACCAAATGGGGATGGCGGTGGGGCGCAAGCAGCCGGTCCACCAAGCTCTGCAGGCGGTCGGCCTCGTGAATGATGACCTGGGTGTATTCGGTGAGCTCGCGGTTATCGAGCTCCATCTCCAGCAACTGCGCAGCACCGCGGATGCCGCCCAACGGGTTCTTGATCTCGTGGGCCAAGTTGCGGATAAGCTCCTTGTTGGCCTGGGCCTGGTCCAGGATCCGCTCCTCGCGGTCCTGGCGGGCTTGCTGTTCCAGCGGCCACAGCTCGACCAGGATTTCGCCGACCTGCTCGGCGTCGGCCACGCTCACATGGACAGGCACCGGGTCTTGGTGCTGGCGCTTGAGGCTGGCCTCATAGCGCAGCGCGGCGAAGTCCTTTCCCCGGGCGCCCGCCAATGCCGTCTGCAACAGGGCGGGATCGGTGAAAAAGGTGGAGAAGTCCACCCCCTCCAGCGTGCGACGCGAAAGCCCCAGCGCGTTCTCCAGCGCCGCATTGGCAAACTGCACGGCGCCATCCGCACGCAACACCGCCACGAGGGTGGACATCAAATCCAGCGAATGAAAGCGGCTGGTGTCAGTGGCGGACGGTTCAGGGGAAGGTAATGGGGTCACAGGGGTGCAGGCCAGAAAGAAGCTTCACTGCTCAAGGGCTCGGCAGGCGTGCAATTTCGCGCTTGATGCCTGCGATGTCACTCTCGCTGCGCGCCACGCTCGCCTTGAGTTCTGCGGTGCGTTCCATGTAGCGTTGCGGGTTGCGCAGATCCAGCGCATTGCGCTCGGGTGCCCCGTTGTTGTATTCCTTCACCAGTTCGGCATGGCGCGCCTCGGCCTTGCGCAGCTCCGACTCGAGAATCGCGCGCGCATCGGAGTCTCGCGCCTTTTGATCGTTGCTCGTGACGCGGGGCGCTGTCGGCGGGGAGGCCGGGCTTGCGGCGCCACCACCACCGGAAGGTGCTGAAGTGGCTGCCGGAGCGGAGGCACCCCCTGTGGGTCGCCTGCCCTGAACCACGGTGACGTTTCCGCCTTCCACCAGCTTACAGCCGCGCTCCCGGGCTTGCTGAGCATTGTTCGTGTATTCGTTGCCGCAGCGATAGATGCGGTCTTGAGCCCATGTGGCGGGTACCGCCACGGCGATCAGTAAAAGGGTGATGAGCTGGTTCTTCATTCAGTTTCCTCGCACGGCAGGCAGGAGTTGGGGGAGTATCTCCCAATCGCCATGCATCGCCAATGCGGTGCAAGCGTACCCCCGGCTCGCCGGGGGTACCGACGCTGCCACGGGGACAATGGTTCCCGTGCGTGTCGCACCTGCGGGATCCCATAAAAAAAGGCGGCCCAGGGCCGCCTTTCGTGCTTGCAATGGCCTGCAGGCAGGCAATTACAGGGAGTAGTACATGTCGTACTCGACAGGGTGAGGCGCCATGCGGAAACGCGTGACTTCGCCCATCTTGAGTTCGATGTAGGCATCCAGCATGGAGTCGGTAAAGACGCCGCCCTTGGTAAGGAAACCACGGTCCTTGTCCAGATACTCCAGCGCCTGGTCCAGGCTATGGCACACGGTGGGCACCAGCTTGTCTTCCTCGGGTGGCAGGTGGTACAGATCCTTCGTGGCGGCTTCGCCGGGATGGATCTTGTTTTCCACACCGTCCAGACCAGCCATCATCAGCGCCGAGAAGCACAGGTAGGGGTTGGCCGATGGATCGGGGAAGCGCGCTTCAATGCGACGACCCTTGGGGTTGGCGACGTAAGGAATGCGGATGGAAGCCGAGCGGTTGCGGGCCGAGTAGGCCAGCTTCACAGGGGCTTCGAAGCCGGGCACCAGGCGCTTGTACGAGTTGGTGCCAGGGTTGGTGATGGCGTTCAGCGCACGGGCATGCTTGATGATGCCGCCAATGTAGTACAGGGCGAAATCGGAGAGGCCGGCGTAGCCGTCGCCAGCGAACAGGTTCTTGCCGTCTTTCCAGATGGACTGGTGCACGTGCATGCCGGAGCCGTTGTCGCCAGCGTAGGGCTTGGGCATGAAGGTGGCGGTCTTGCCGTAGGCATTAGCCACGTTCCAGACGACATACTTCAGAACCTGGGTCCAGTCAGCGCGCTCGACCAGCGTGCTGAACTTGGTGCCGATTTCGTTCTGGCCAGCGCCCGCCACTTCGTGGTGGAACACTTCGACCGGGATGCCCAGGGATTCGAGGATCAGGGACATCTCGGCGCGCATGTCTTGCGTGCTGTCGACAGGAGGCACGGGGAAGTAGCCGCCCTTGACGGTGGGACGGTGGCCGCGGTTGCCACCTTCGAGCTTGGCGCCCGAGTTCCAGGGGGCTTCGTACTCTTCGATCTCGAACATCACCTTGCCGGGCTCATTGGACCAGCGCACGCCGTCAAAGATGAAGAATTCTGGCTCGGGACCGAAGTAAGCCGTGTCGCCCAGGCCAGATGCCTTCAGATAGGCTTCAGCGCGCTTGGCGATAGAGCGGGGGTCGCGGTCGTAGGCCTTGCCGTCGCCCGGCTCGATCACGTCGCACTGCAGGAACAGCGTGGTCTCTTCGAAGAAGGGATCGATGTTGGCGGTGTTGGGATCGGGCATGAGTTGCATGTCCGAGGCTTCGATACCCTTCCAGCCGGCCACCGAGGATCCGTCGAATGCATGGCCGGACGTGAACTTGTCTTCATCGAAGTGGGAAACGGGCACGGTCACGTGCTGTTCCTTGCCACGGGTATCGGTGAAACGGAAGTCAACGAACTTGACTTCGTTCTCCTTCACCATCTTCATCACGTCTGCAACGGTCTTGGCCATCAGGTTCTCCTGGATAAAGCGCTTGTTGAAAAAAGGAAACTTATTGAACAAAAGCAGTTTGCGTGCCAGCAGGGTGCAGGCGCCGCACTATGAAGGAGCACAACGGAGCGCTTGCATCCACACCTCTCACACAAACGCACCACAAAGGTGCAATCAGCTTGCTTCCAGGGTAGATTACAAATTTCGCACCAATTCAGGGCCAAGAGAAGCACCAAATTCGTGCAATCCGGCCTGCAGATCTTTCCATGCCGCCGGCACCCCAGAAGCTGGCCCCTTCACGCCCAGCTCAATATGCCGCCCGTATTGTGGATGATCCACGCTCGGCAAACTGAACACCCGAATCCCTGGGTGTGTCTTTTCGATGCGCTCCATGAGCGGGGTCAAAGCCGCTTCCATCGCGCCATACACCACCACCGACTGCTCGGTGTGGGGCGAGCGGTTGAACCATGCGGCATACCGGTTGTCCAGCACCCATTCGATCATCGGCCAGGCCATTACCGGGAATCCAGGCACGAAATGAACCGCTCCGCCGTGGATACCCTCGCAACTGAAGCCCGGAATCTTGTTGTAGGGATTGGGAATAAGGGCTGCACCTTCGGGGAACATTCCCATGTTGAGCCGGTGCACGTTGTCAGGGCGGTCCGGCTCGTAGGCCACCCCCTGCTCGCGCGCCACATCCTGCATGCGTTCACGGATCAGGGCCTCTGCCCCGGGGTGTAGCACCAAGTTGCGAGCCAAGGCCCGAGCAGCGCATTGGCGGGTGTGGTCATCAGGGGTTGCGCCAATGCCGCCGCAGGAGAACACGATGTCGCTCGATGCAAACGCACGTTGCAAGGTGGCCGTGATGCGGTCCGGGTCATCACCCACATAGTCGGCATAGGCCAACGCGAGCCCCCTGGCCGACAGGAGCTCGATGACCTTGGGCATGTGCTTGTCAGCGCGTTTGCCGGAGAGGATTTCATCCCCCACGATGATGAGGCCGAAATTGGGTGTCATGGTGCAGCGCTTTCGCTTGCTGAAGATGGTGACGAGGGGAGAGATGCCAGAGGGGAAGACGCGGGTATCGCCTGAGCTGCCGGGCCCGCTGGCGGCGCAGATGAGCCGCCCCACTGCCCGGTTTCACTGCGCAACCGCTCCAGTGCAGCCAGGGCGTAGTGGGCGAACCACAGGGACGAAAAGGCAAACACCAAGGTGTAGATCCAGATCGCCAGTGGGACCAGAATGAAAAATGCCGCAGCGAACACAACGCCAGAGGCCCAGAGGATGCTAGGCGCCGCGCCAAGGTAGCCCGTCAGGATGCCCATGCCCAGCAGGCTGCTGCGGTGGCGGCGGAAAAGCTCATCGCGTTCTTCCTTGCTCGCGTGCTCCGCCAGAACATCGAAGGTCATCACACGGTAAGTCAGCCAGCCCCAGATCAAGGGCGGCAAGATAAGCACCAGCGGGGGCACCAGCCACAACGGCACCGAAACCATCAACGCGATCAGCGCCAGTACTGTGGAGCTCATGGACCACGCCAAGCTGGCCATGAATGAGCCCCCCTTCTTGCGCGCCAGGGCCGGAAACCGCCGGTCTGCCACCAGGGCGACCAATGCGGGCGTCATCAGCACCGTCACCACGAGCAACGAGATCACCACCAGGGCCGGGGCAACCACCAGCACGACCATGAAGGGTGCGACGACCGCAGCAACATCCCCCAGCCCCCAGCGCTGCAGCCAGCCCCAGAACGTGGCCAAAACCGCGTAGCCATCGAGCAAGCCACGCATGCCTTGTACCGCAGCATCCCAGTAGAAATATGCCAACCCGGATGCCGCAGTTGCCATCAGCAAGAGCGGCATCAGGGACAGCGCGATCACGCGAGGTCGCACGCAGTAAGCGGCCGCCCGCCAAAAGGAGTCAAGCAGAAGTCGCATACCGGGGAGCATACCGCCTCAGCCACTCCCCTAAGTGGGATCAGGCCTTGCCGATCAGCCTCAGCACGCCCTGCCACTGCTGCGACCAAAAACCCCGGCCATAGTCCCGCACCCGCCCATCGGGACCCGGCTCAACCTGATCGCGCACGCCAGTCGGGTCGTACCGCAATTCGAAGTTGGCAGTCCGCATGAGCATGTCCCACCAGGGCAACAGCACGCCAAAGTTGTGACCGCCGAGAACCACACGATGCCCCGCATCGCTTGGCGCAGCGGTGTCGTCGTCAGTGCGAGGGCGGATCGTTTCGTGCCCCAGCCCAATGCTGTGGTGCAAACGATGAAAACGCGGACTCACCCACAGCCGCTCCCCAAAACGGCCAAACCAAATCCGGACATTGGCATGCTGGAAGCTCTCGCTAAGCTGGGTGATGGCCACGATGGCAATGAACTGGCCGGGAGCCACACCCACGAGTTGCGCCACGATGACGAGCAGCGTGTCCCGCAGCAGATCGTCCAGCAGGTGATTGCGGTTGTCGCTCCACATGGTCATCTGGCGCTGCGCATGGTGCAACGAATGCAGCCGCCACCACCACTCGAATTGGTGCTGCCCTCGATGGATCCAGTAGTCGACAAAGTCAAACACCACCAGGTACAGCACCAAACTGACCCACGGCACATCCGTGATCCCCGGCCACAGTCCGTCCAGCTGAAATGTACTGAAGCCGGCCACGCGCAGCGAGCCGAAGAGGGAATCCATGAGCGGATCCACCGCCAAGAAAAGTCCCAGTCGAAACAGCCCCAAACGGTGAATCAGCGTGTAGAGGATGTCCGTTCTGACGGTGGCCCGGTCGGTCACGGCTTCTACAGGCCGCCAACGCTGCAAGGGGCCGATGATTACTGCAATAACCGCCACCTGCAAAAGGCCGACAAGTAGCCAGCCTGCGGCTTCATAACCGGTTTCCAGCTGGCTCCCCAACCCGCCCGCAAACATCACCGGCTGCAACAGCTCTTCAAAAATCCATTGCTGAGCGGTTTCAAATCCATTCACCAGCCAATCCATCGCTACGCTCCATCCAACTCCGCCCCTCGCTGGGCAGGTCTGCAGAAGTACCCCGAAACCGTGTCCCGTTAACGTCCTGGCGCTGGTGCGTAGGCCGGATGCTCGCGCAACGTACGGAAGCAGAATCCACGCTCCTTGAGCCCCTGAAGCAGCGGCTCCAGTACCGCAGGCGCCCAGGGATCCTTCCTCGACCAGATTCCCAGATGTGCCAACAAGATGTCGCCGCTGCGAACATCTCGCAAGGCTTTGTTCAACAGGGCTTGATTGCTGTGAGTCTCGCTGGATAACTCATCGCCCAGAAATCCTGCTGGGGACCATCCCACGTGCGTGTAACCACAGGCACGGGCGCTTGCCAGCAGCCTCGGGGAGGTTTTCCCCCCGGGCGCGCGAAACAGCGGCAAGGGCACTTTGCCCGTGACCAGTTTCAGCCGGTCGGCGGCCCGTGCAATCTCGGCACAATAGCCCGCCGCAGTCAGCTCGAACTCTTGCCCTTGCCGCGGCCCTGCCGAAGGCCGCACACGAAACGACGGGTTCTGCGCCGTGCCCAGGTCGGCACGCCAATAGGTATGGTCCCACGTGTGCGAGGCAAACTCATGCCCTTCCGCGGCCCTGGCCCGCCACCACGGCGCCCAATGATCGCCCAGACTTCCGTCTCCCTCCTGGGTGCGTTCATTCGCCGCGAAGAATGTCACGCGCACCTGCTGGCGCGCGAGAACCTCGGCCACCAGGGGCGCCACGCCCATGTGCCCCGTATCGAAAGTCAGGTAGAGCGGCTTATTGCAAGTGTTTTGAGCGTTTACGCTTGAGAGGCCTGCGCATGAAGCTACGAAAAATATAGCAAACCTGACACCGAGCAACGCACTCGGGTGCCGGTGAGGTCTACGCCGCCAACCCGTCATCGAGGTGCATGCTGCAAAGTCCATACACCATGGGGCGACTTGCCCACCGCTACCTGCCGCACCACCTTCTTGGTCTGCGTATCCACCACCGACAACTTGCGAGCCCAACGCGAACTGACATAGATGAAGCGACCATCAGGCGACACTTCCATGCAGTCCGGCCCCCCGGGGACCGGGTAGGAATCGACCACCTGGTAGGTGGTCATGTCGATCTTGCTGATGGTGTTGGCCACGCGGTTGCTGACATACAGATGCCGTCCGTCTCCGGCGGCGCGGAAAGCGTGCGCACCTTCACCCGTCTTGATCTTGTGAATGCTTTTTGGCTCCCGGCCTGATATATCAAAGACTTCTACGCTGTCGCTACCGGTCAGGCCCAGAAAAAGACGCTTGTCATCAGCGGTTCCGTAAACGTCGGCAGGCATGGGCCCCGTCTTCACGCGCCACTTGATCGTCTGCGTCGCGATATCGATGGCCACCAACTCATCGCTATCTTGCATGGTCGCATACACGGTCGCGCTTCGACTGTCGATCCACAAGTGGCTGGGTGTGCGCGAGGTTGCCACGCGCTGAACCAGCGTCAACGTTTTCCCGTCCCAACGATAGAAGTCCACATGGTTCAAGCGATTCGCCGCCGTGATGAACCATTTCATATCCGGAGAAAACCGCAAATGGTAAGGGTCCACAATCCCTCGCACCGTGGTCTGCACCTGCGCCGTTCGGGGGTCCAGAAACGTGAGTGAATCGCCCAGCGCGTTGGCGACAATCACCGACTTCTCGTCAGGGGTGAGATACAGGTGATGAGGCTCTTTACCCGTGGGAATCCGGACCGTCTCGCTCCATGTGACCGGGTCGATCACGCTCACGCTCGCCTCCAACGAATTCAACACGAATACCGGGGGCGTAGCTGCATGTACCGCCCCCCCGACAAGGGCCCAACAACACCCTAAGACAGCGCACGCCCGTGCGATCAAAAAAAACTTCACAACGCGACTTTCAAATGAGCCTGAGAGTGTAGCCCTGAGGCCGCCAAGCATCTTGCACGGAGTTCGCAACATTCTTGACCTAAGCCTATTGCACTGCTTCCGTTGGCCTTCCCAAAGGAGGAGCGACCGGTAAGGTGAAAGGTGCCGTGCTGACGATGGCTGAAAGTGTACGCAGTGAGCGACACAGGACACCCAGACTCAAACGCTAACCGCGCGCAGTGTCGCAACCGCCTCATTCATGACGAATGGGCGAGCAACTCCAAATCGCCAGCCGAAAGCCACATCCACTCCCCAGGTTGCAACTCAGGCGGCAACGTCAGTCCTCCAATCCGGGATCGGTGGAGGGCTTCTACACGGTTTCCAACTGCTGCCAGCATGCGTTTGACTTGGTGATACTTGCCTTCCATCAGCGTGAGATCCAATCGATGGTCACCTATTTGGTCACACGCCGCCGCCCTCACGGGCTTGGGGTCATCATCCAAAACCACCCCCTTCATCAGGCGCGAAACCTGTTCGGAATCCACGGGGTGCTTCGTCGTCACCTGATATACCTTGGGTACGTGCTTCTTCGGTGAACTCATCCGATGGATGAAGTGCCCATCATCGCTGAGGAGAAGAAGCCCCGTTGTGTCCTGATCCAAGCGGCCCACTGCCTGAACACCTTGCACCGCACTCTTGGTGGGACGCTGGCGCAAAGGCGCTGGCAGCAACGTATACACGCTCGGGTACGTCGACGGTTTCTGCGAACATTCGGTACCAGCCGGTTTGTTCAAGAGCACATAGGCTTTGGCGTGGTAGGGCCAGTCGACACCTTGAATCCGCAACTCGAGGCCCTCCGGTTCTAACTCAGCAGTTGCATCAACGCAGGTTGTGTAATCTTTCAACGAGCTGAGCAAGGGATAGCGAACAGAGACCCAACCTTGCTGTACCAACCCGGCACAAACTCGGCGGGTGCCAAAGCCTTGAGAATACAAAATGTCTTGGAGTTGCATAAATGAAGCAGGCAAAAGGCGGCAAGCTCAGTGTTACCCATGCCTTCTCATAGTGCCTCCTAAGTTGACGGCACACGCAGAAGGTCTGACGGCGAGAAATCTGAGCCTAAATTTTCCCGCAAAGCAAAACGCCCTTCTACTCGGAAGAGCAGAAGGGCGGTTTGGGCTGTAAGAGCCTGACGATGACCTACTTTCACACGGGAACCCGCACTATCATCGGCGCAAAGTCGTTTCACTGTCCTG
>NZ_JALEGG010000180.1 GCF_022763525.1 Acidovorax sp. | reverse complement strand
GCGGGCGCAGCGACAGGCCCAGCTGGCCCTTGCGCACGGCCTCGTCGTCATTGCGCGCCTGCTTGCTGCCCGCTTTGGCGCTGGCATCGCCCAGGGTGGCGGTCAGTTCCACAGGCTTGCCCTGGCGCCACACCGACAGCTTGGCCTGCTGGCCGGGCTGCGCCTGGCCCACCCAGGCGGGCAAGTCGCCCGAGGCCACGATGGGCTGGCCGTCCACCTGGCGGATCACGTCACCGGGCTGCAGGCCGGCCTTGTCGGCAGGGCCGCCGGGCGTGACGCTGGCCACCAGCGCGCCTTCGGGCTTGTCGAGCGCAAAGGATTCGGCAAACGCCTGGTTCACCTCCTGCACGGCCACGCCCAGCTGCGCGTGGCGCACCTTGCCGGTGGCGACGATCTGGTCCTTGATCTTGCCGGCCAGCTCGATGGGGATGGCGAACGATACGCCCTGGTAGCCGCCGGAGCGGCTGTAGATCTGCGAGTTGATGCCCACCACCTCGCCGCGCGCATTGAACAGCGGCCCGCCGGAGTTGCCCGGATTCACCGCCACATCGGTCTGGATGAAGGGCACCAGGCTGTCGTCGGGCAGCGAGCGGCCCTTGGCGCTGACCACGCCCGCAGTCACGCTGTTTTCAAAGCCGAAGGGCGAGCCGATGGCCAGCACCCATTCGCCCACCTGCAGATCGCGCGTGCTGCCCAGGCGCACGGTGGGCAGGTTCTTGGCGTCGATCTTGAGCACGGCCACGTCGGTCTTGGCGTCTGCGCCCAGCACCTTGGCGCGGAACTCGCGCCGGTCAGTGAGCTTGACCACCACCTCGCTGGCGCCCTTGACCACGTGCGCATTGGTCAGCACCAGCCCGTCGGGGCTGACGATGAAGCCCGAGCCCAGGCCGTGCGTGGGCACGTTGCGCGGTGCCTGCATGCCAGGCGCGGGAAAGCCGAACTGGCGAAAGAACTCGTAGAACGGATCGTTGGGGTCGATCTGCGGACCACGGCCCTGGCGCGCAGCGGGCTGGCTGTCATCTTCGTCATCCTCGTCGCCGGCCATCGCGGCCTTGGTGCTGCCGGTCACACTGATGTTGACCACGGCCGCACCGTTCTGCGCAGTGATCTGCGCAAAGCTGGGCAGCGCTGCCGCCCCCGGTGCCGCCGCCTGGATGGCGGGCGTGCTGGCGGTGGCGATGGGCGCCGGCGTGGCCAGCGCGCGGTGTCCCACGACGATCCCCGCCCCGGTGCCGCCGATGGCGCCGGCGGCCACCAGGGCCAGGATGAGACGGCGAGGGGTGATTGCAACGGTGTTCATGGTGTCTGCCCTTCCTTGGCTGAGATTGCGATGGAAGGCAGTGTGGGAGCGCAGACTTAGACGAGGCTTAGGCGCTGGCCGTCACAGAAACATGCCGCCCGAGGCCTCGATACGCTGTGCGTTCACCCATCGTGTAGCCGGCTGCAGCAGCGCGGCCACCAGCGGGCCGATGTCCTCGGCCACGCCCACCCGGCCCAGGGCCGTCTGGCCGGCGATGAAGGCGTTCAGTTCTGCGTTGTCGCGCACCGCGCCGCCGCCGAAGTCGGTCTCGATGGCGCCCGGCGCCACCACGTTCACCGCGATGCCGCGCGGACCCAGCTCTTTGGCCAGGTAGCGGCTCAGCACCTCGATGGAGCCCTTCATGGCTGCATAGGCCGCATAGCCCGGCAACGCGAAGCGGGCCAGACCCGAGGACAGGTTAAGGATGCGGCCGCCATCGTTCATCAGGGGCAGCAGGCGCTGCGTGAGGAAGAACACGCCCTTGAGGTGCACATTGACCAGCGCGTCGAACTGCGCCTCGGTGGTCTCGGCAAACGGCGCGTGCACGCCCATGCCCGCGTTGTTGACCAGGAAGTCAAAGCGCTCGCGCTGCCAGCCGGACTGCAGGGCCTGCGCCAGTTGGCTGGCAAACGCGCCGAAGCTGGCAACGTCGCCTACATCCAGCGGCAGCGCCACGGCGCGCTGGCCGAGGGCCTCAATCTCGGCCACGACGGCCTGGGCTTCGGTGGCCTGCTGGCGGTAGGTCAGCACCACGTCGATGCCGCTCTTCGCAGCCGCCAGCGCAGCGCTGCGGCCAAGGCCACGGCTACCGCCGGTGATGAGAACGATGGGGGTGAAGGAGGTGAGGGTCGATGCGGTCATGGGAAAGCTCCTTGGTTGGTCTGCAAGCCGCACGGTGCGGCCGGCATGTGAGAACTTTATTGAACGCCGCCGAATACATAAACTGGGCAAAATTAGATTGATTGTTCAAAAGGACTGACCAATGAATCCCCTGGACCGCATGCAGATCTTTGCCCGCGTGGCCGAGCTGGCCAGCTTCACGCAGGCGGCCCAGGTGTTGGGCATCCCCAAAGCCAACGCCTCGCTGGCTGTGCAGCAGCTTGAGGCCCAGCTGGGCACGCGCCTGCTGCACCGAACGACCCGGCGTGTGCAGCTCACGCAGGACGGGCAGGTCTACTACGAGCGGTGCAAGGACCTGCTGGACGATGTGGAAGAGCTGCAGACCCTGTTCGCCGACCCCGAGGGCGCCAACCTGCGGGGGCGTGTGCGCATCGACATGTCCACCGGCATCGCGCGCCAACTGGTACTGCCGCGCCTGCCCGAGCTGATGCAACGCCACCCGCTGCTGGAAGTGGAACTGAGCAGCACCGACCGCCGCGTGGACCTCGTGCGCGAGGGGTTCGACTGCGTGATCCGCGTGGGCACAGTGGCCGAGCCCGGCTTGGTGGCACGCCCCCTGGGACTGGTGCGCGTGGCCACCTGCGCCAGCCCCGCCTATCTGGCGCGCAAGGGCACGCCGCGCGCACTGGACGATCTGGCGCAGCACGAGCTGGTGCACTACGTGAGCACGCTGGGCACCCGGTCCGCCGGATTTGAAACCGACGATGGCAACGGCGGCGCCCAGTTCCAGGCCATGGCCGGGCGCGTCACCGTCAACAGCGCCGAGGCCTACCTGGGCGCCTGCGCGGCCGGGCTGGGCCTGATCCAGGCGCCGCTGCTGGGCGTGCGCGAG
>NZ_JALEGG010000179.1 GCF_022763525.1 Acidovorax sp. | reverse complement strand
CTCCGGCGGCCATCTGGAATTGATCCACCCCGAAAAGGTGGTGCTGGAAATCCCCCCCCTGCCCGACGGCGCCACCGCCGAAGAGATCGAAGGCCGCATCCCCACGCTGGAAGCCCTGCGCACGCGCGGCTTCCGCCTGGCGCTGAACCAGCAGGCGCTGAAACGGGCCTACACGAGCTGGCTGCCGCTGGCCTCCTTCATCAAGCTGGACATGCAGGCCTTCAAGCCCGAGCTGGCCGCGCCGCTGGTCAAGTTTGCGACCACCCATGGCAAGGCCACGCTGGTGGCCGAAAAGGTGGAAACGGCCGAGCAGTACGAACTGATGCGCGGCCTGGGCGTGAAGTTGTTCCAGGGCTACTGGTTCGCCCAGCCCTCCCTGGTCAAGGCCACGACCATCCGCCCCTCGCAAGCCACCATCATCCAGCTCATCAACCTGGTGCGAAAGCAGGCGAGCACGGCCGAGATCGAAGACCTGCTCAAAAAAGACCCCACGCTGTCCTTCAACCTGCTGCGGTTCATCAATTCCTCGGGATTTGGCCTGTCGTGCGAGATCACGTCGTTCCGCCACGCCGTGATGATCCTGGGTCTGAAAAAGCTCTTCCGCTGGGCGGCGTTGCTCATGACCACGTCCCGCATAGGCGGCCCCCCTCCCGCCGTCGGCCAGACGGCCGTGGTGCGGGGCCGTTTGATGGAGCTGCTCGCGGGCGAGCTGCTGCCACCGGAGGAATGCGACAACGCTTTCGTCGTGGGCGTTTTCTCGCTGCTGGACACCATGCTCGGCGTACCGCTGGAAAAGGCGCTCGAATCCGTGGCCCTGCCCGAGCCGGTGATGGACGCGCTGCTGCGCGGCACTGGCGTGTTTGCCCCTTTCCTTGAACTGACCAAGGCGTGCGAAAGCGGCGATGAAGTCGCCTTTGCCCGGGCGGCCGACGCGCTGCACCTGTCCAACCGGCAGGTCAACTGGGCCCACCTGCAGGCGCTGACCTGGGCCGAGAGCCTCAACGAAGACTGATTCGCCTGAGAAACACGCACGCCTGCACGGGCCCTGGTCATCCAGGGCCCGTGGTTTTTCAGGTGGTCACTGATTTCCCTGGATGCCCGCCGCTCGGATGATGCGGGCATTGTTCTCCGACTCCTGCGCAATCTGGCGCGCGAATTCGGCAGCCGTGCCGCCGGTCGGCACGTTGTCCGTGGCTTCGAGCTTGCTCCGGATGTCGGGCAGGGCCAGCGCCTTGTTCACCTCGGCATTGATGCGCTCCAGCACGGCCACAGGTGTCTGCGCTGGCGCATAGATGCCAAACAGCGAAGACAGGTTGGCAGCAGGCTGGCCCAGCTCTGCCAGCGTGGGCACCTGGGGCAGGGAGTCGAGCCGCGCGGGCGCTCCCACCGCCAGCGGCTTGAGCTTGCCCGCCTTGATGTGCTGCAGCACGGCAGGGCCCGCGTTGGTGGACAACACCTCGTACTGGCCGCCCAGCGCGTCGTTCATCTGCTGGCCGCCGCCTTTGTACGGGACATGGGTGATCTGCACCTGGCTTTTGCCCATGATCTGCTCCAGCATGATGTGGCCCAGGGACGCCTGCCCCGAGGTTGCCCAGCGCACAGCGCCCGGCTTGGCCTGAGCAGTGGCGATGAGGTCTTTGAAATCTGCAGCCTTGCTGGCGGTAGTTCCCAGCAGCAGCACGGGCGAATACATCACGCTCACGACCGGCGCAATGTCCTTTTGGGGATCGAACGGCGATTTGCCCAGGTGCGGGTTGAGCGCCAGCGGGCTCACCGCCGCAAAGCCCAGGGTGTAGCCATCGGGAGCCGCCTTGGCCACCGCGTCCACGCCCAGGCTGCCACTCGCACCGGCCTTGTTCTCGATGACCACGGGCGTGCTCAGTTGCACGGCCAGCTTGTCGGCCAGCGCACGGGCCACCGTGTCGCTCACGCCGCCGGCGGGGTAGGCCACCACGATGCGAATGGGTTTGGCCGTGGGCCAGGCCTGCGCCATGGCCAGGGTGGCAGCGCTCAGCAGCAACGCGCCGACAGACAGTTTTTTCATGAGGTGTTCCTGAGGTGAAATGGGGGTATCCCCCGCGCTATCCGCGGGGATGGTGCTGCGCATGCAGTGACTTGAGCCGCTCGCGCGCGACATGGGTGTAGATGGTGGTGGTCGAGATATCGGCATGCCCCAGCAGCAACTGGACCACCCGCAGATCGGCGCCATGGTTGAGCAGGTGCGTGGCAAACGCGTGCCGCAGCGTGTGCGGCGACAGTGGCACCGTGATGCCCGCCACGTGGGCCCATTTCTTCACGATCACCCAGAACATCACCCGCGTCATGCCACTGCCACGCTGGGTGACGAACAGGTCGTCCGTTGCCTGCCCGCCCAGGATGGCGCCCCGGGCCTCGCTCAGATAGCGCTCCAGCCACTGGCGCGCGACCTCGCCAAACGGGACCAGCCGTTCCTTGCTGCCCTTGCCCATCACCCGCAGCACCCCCTCGCTCAGCCCGAGCTGGAATGTCTTCAAGGTGACCAGCTCCGTCACGCGCAGGCCGCTGGCGTACATCAGCTCCAGCATCGTCCGGTCGCGCAGGCCGAGCGGGTTGCCCACGTCGGGCGCGTTGAGCAGCGCCTCGACCTGCGACTGGGACAAGGTCTTGGGCACGCGCAACGGCTGGCGCGCTGCCTGCAGCCGCACCGTGGGATCGGCATGGATGCGCCGCTCGCGCAGCGCCCAGTGAAAGTAGCGCCGCAGCACCGTCAGGCGCCGGTTGGCGGAGGTGGCCCGCGTCTGCGCGTGGCGCGCGGCGAAGTAGCCGTGCAAATGGTGTTCTGCCGTGTCGTCGAGCGCCAGGGGAGGCTGCTGGCTGCCCAGCCACTCGGCATAAAGGGTAAGGTCCCGGCGGTAGGCAGCGAGTGTGTTGCGCGAGAGGCCGTCCTCCAGCCAGAGGGCGTCTACAAAAGCATCGATGGCGTCCAGGCTGGCAGCATGCATACAAAAACGATAGCACGTCGCGCAGGCACGGGACGAAAAAAAGCCGCCCGTGATCCACGGGCGGCTGGGAATGAGAAGAAGGCGGCGCCTGATTATTCGAGCGTCAGCTTCTGCTTGACCACCACTTCCTTGTACACGGCAAACTCGGCCTTGATCTGCTCGGCGAACTGCTCGGGTGTGTTGCCGACCACGAGCGAGCCCGTGTCTTCGATGCGCTTCTTGACGGCGGGATCCTGCAACGCCTGCTTCACAGCCGAGTTGATCTTGTCCACGACATCCTTGGGCAGTCCCTTCGGCCCAACGATGCCGTAGTAGGCCATGCGGTTCACCGGCTCCAGGCCCAGTTCCTTGAAGGTGGGCACGTTGGGCAGCGCCGCCACGCGCTGGGGCGCGGCCACCACGATGGGCACCAGGCGGTTGTCCTTGATGAAGGGCAAGGCCGATGGCAGGTTGTCAAAGATCACGGGCACTTGGCCGGCCACCGTGTCGTTCAGGGCCGGACCCGCGCCACGGTAGGGAATGTGCGTGACGAAGGTGTCGGACAGGCTCTTGTACAGCTCCATTTGCAGGTGGCCGATGCCGCCGGTGCCCGACGAGGCATACGAGTACTTGCCGGGCGCCTTCTTGATCTCGGCCACGAAGGACTTGTAGTCCTTGGCTGGGAAGCCGGGGTTCACCGCAATGATGTTGGGCGTGGCCGCAATGTTGATGATGGGGGTGAAGTCCGTCAGCGGGTTGTAGGGCGTCTTGGGGTTGATGGCCGGGTTGGCAGCCGTGGTGGACACGGTGGCAATGCCGAGCGTGTATCCGTCCGGAGCCGACCGCGCCGTTTCAGCCGCACCCACGATGCCGCCGCCACCGGCCTTGTTCTCCACGATCACCGACTGGCCCAGGGCCTTGCCCAGCGGATCGGCAATCACGCGCGCAATGATGTCGGTGGTGCCACCAGGCGCAAACGGCACTTGCAGCTTGATCACCTTGTTGGGGTAGCCCTGGGCGGCTGCGGTGCCTGCGGCGGCAGCCAGTACGGTCAGCGCGAGCCATTGACGACGATGCATTGATTCTCTCCTTCGTGCAGGGTGGTAAACAGCACTGATCGTATGCGCAACCACGGTTTTGGCGGCCTGCGGATTCCACATAAGGGGTAACCCGAAGCCCCCTCGCGACACAGAGGCCGCGCAATCTCTGTAGCACGCCCCAGCAGGCGAGCGGGGCATCCGCTATTCTCGCCACGTGAACTACGCCACGCTCCTGCTCCCTGACTTCTCGCTCATCCTGTGCGGTTACCTCATCTGCCGGTACACCGCCCTCAACCGGTCGGTCTGGCAGCCCGTGGAGAGCCTGGTGTACTACCTGCTGTTCCCGGTGCTGCTGTTCCAGTCCATCGTGAAGAGCCCGGTCGACATTGGCGCGGCCTCGGGCCTCATTGCGGCCGGGCTGGCCATGGGCCTCACGGCCATTGCGATGGCCTACAGCCTGCCGCACTGGCCCTGGCTCGGCAAGCGCATCGATGCGCGCGACCACGCCGCCAGCGCGCAGGTGGCATTCCGCTTCAACTCCTTCATCGGACTGGCCATTGCCGAGCGGCTGGCGGGCGCCGAAGGGCTCTTGATGATCGCGGTGCTGATCGGCGTGTGCGTGCCGCTGTTCAACGTGGCCGCCGTGTGGCCCATGGCGCGCCACGGCCAGCACAGCTTCGCGCGCGAGCTGGCGCGCAACCCGCTCATCGTGGCCACCGTGTCGGGCCTCACCGCCAACCTGCTGGGGTTTCAGATCCCCGAATGGGCCAACCCCACCGTCAGCCGCATCAGTGCGGCCTCCCTGGCGCTCGGGCTGATGGCCGCGGGCGCGGGCCTGCAGTTCGGACTGCTGGCGCGGGGCAAGACGCTGAGCGTGGCGGTGCTGGCCATCCGCCACGTGGTGCAGCCGTTGATGGCGTTTGCCTTGGCCCGCTTGCTGGGGCTGAGCCCCGTGCAGACCACGGTGCTGCTGGCGTTCTCGGCGCTGCCGACTGCCTCCACCTGCTACGTGCTGGCCGCGCGCATGGGCTACAACGGGCCGTATGTGGCCGGACTGGTGACCCTGTCCACGGTGCTCGGCATGCTGAGCCTGCCGTTCGCGCTGGGTGTGCTGCGGTAGCGGGACCAGGCAGCGCCGGCCTGGCCTGCCGCGCCGCAGGAGACGCAGTACGCCCCCTCCTACCCGTGTGCCCGCGCCGCGCTGACAGGGTTGCCCGGGCAGGCAGCCCAGCATGGATGGCATGCGCTGGCCGCGGTGGCCGGCGCCATCCATCCACCGGAGACGCACACCATGCCCAACCAGGAAAACTCGCCCGATGGCACACCCCGTGTCGACACCAACCGCCCTTCCCCCGATGTGGAACGCTATGCCACCGACGGGCAATCCAACGCACGCGGCAAAGGCCCCACCGAACAGCAGGGCCAACCGCCCAACAACAGCCGCCAGGGCGCGATGGCGGGCGACGGCCCGGCCAGGATGGGCCTGACCAGCGAGCCCGACGCCAATCTGGTCGCACCCAGCGGGCTCAATGAACGCGACCGGGGCGCGGCGGACGTTCCGCCCACCACGTCCGAGCAACTGAACTTTGACGACGCGAGCGAAGACCATCCCCGCGGCGACAACCGCCGCACCGGCGGCACATGGAACGCGCCCGAGCGCAACACGGGAGACCAGGGCGAGGTGGGGCGCGCACCCGGCGCGGGTCTGTCGGATCGCAACGGACCCAGCGACCGGGAAAACCGGGGATCCCGCACCGAGCGGTGAGCGTGCCCGGTGGCATGATGCCGAGCGCCGGGGCTGCGCACTGAACACCCCGGGCGCTGCACGGCGGGAAATCCCGCCTGCGGGCATCCATATCGCCGCCCCACGCCACCATGCCTTCACCCCATCATCCCGCGTCCCCTTCGCGCCTGCGCACTCACCGACGCACCCTGATGGCCAGCCTGGCCGCCGCAGCCCTGGCATCGCTCGTCGGTTGCGGGCGCAAGGCACCGCGCGCGCAGGCGGTACCCCCGGGCGCAACGGTGCTCGCGCTGGGCGATTCGCTCACCTCGGGTGTCGGCGCCCCCGCGGCCGAAGCGGCCTACCCCGCCGTGCTGGAGCGTGCCACGGGCTGGAAGGTAGTCAACGCCGGTGTTTCAGGCCACACCTCGGCCGATGCCCTGGAGCGCCTCCCAAGCTTGCTGCAGAAGCACCAGCCCGCACTGGTGATCGTGAGCATCGGTGGCAATGACTTCCTGCGGCGCCAGAGTGCCGCGGCGACCCGCGCCAATGTGCGCCAGATCTGCGCGGAAGCCCAGGCCAGTGGCGCCCAGGTGCTGCTGGTAGCCGTGCCCGAACCCACCCTGATGGCCGCCGTGGGCCGCCTGAGCGACCACGCCATGTACGCGGAGATCGCCAGCGAGCTTCAGATTGCGCTGCACAGCGGCGGGTGGACAGGCGTGCTGGCCCAGGAGCGATTGCGGGCCGATCAGATCCACGCCAACGCGGCGGGGTACGCGGAGTTTGTGCACGGACTGGTGCGCACGCTGAGGGACGTCGGCCTGCTGGCTGGCTGATTCGCAG
This sequence comes from Acidovorax sp., assembly GCF_022763525.1. Taxonomy (GTDB): domain Bacteria; phylum Pseudomonadota; class Gammaproteobacteria; order Burkholderiales; family Burkholderiaceae_C; genus Acidovorax. The sequence continues at coordinate 14,685 of NZ_JALEGG010000179.1, read as the reverse complement.
TGCGGACTGGGCACTCGCTGCGACCGCGCCACGAATAGATCAAAATTGATAGCTGCTCGCGCTTTACCAGTGAGCGCCAGAGCCCATTTTCTTCAACATTCGAGTGCCCAGGCCACGTGCTCCCGCACCAGCGCGCTGGGGTCGTCGGCCCGGGCTTTCAGCGCGGTGCGCAAGGCCTCGTCACCCGTGGCGCGCAGCGCATTGCCCAGCGCCACGGCCACGTTGCGCAGCCAGCGCTCGTGGCCGATGCGGCGGATGGGGCCGCCTTCGGTCATGCGCAAAAAGGTGGGCTCATCCCACGCAAACAGGTGCACCAGCTGCTGGCCCGACAGGCCCTGGCGCTCGTCAAAGTCCGGCAGCCGGCTGACCTGGGCGAACTTGTTCCAGGGGCAGATCAGCTGGCAGTCGTCGCAACCGTAGATGCGATTGCCGATCAGGGGCCGCAGCTCCAGCGGAATCGGCCCGGCGTGTTCGATGGTGAGATAGGAGATGCAGCGGCGCGCATCCAGCCGATGTGGCGCGATGATGGCCTGCGTCGGGCACACGTCGATGCAGGCGCTGCAGCTGCCGCAGTGGGGCGTGACGGGTGCGCTTTCGGGCAGGGCCATGTCCACATAGATCTCGCCGAGGAAGAACATCGACCCGGCATCGCGGCTGAGCACCAGCGTGTGCTTGCCGCGCCAGCCCTGGCCGCTGCGGGCCGCCAGTTCGGCCTCCAGCACCGGGGCCGAGTCGGTGAACACCCGATGGCCAAACGGGCCCACGGCCTCGGCAATGCGGTCGCTGAGCTTTTGCAGGCGCGCGCGCAGCACCTTGTGGTAATCGCGCCCCCGGGCATAGACCGACACGATGCCCTCGTGGGGCCGCGCCAGGCGCGACAATTCCTGCGCCTGCCAGCCGCCCGGCGCGTTCCGGCCGGTATCCCGGGGCAGGTAGTCCATGCGCGCCGTGATCACGCTCACGGTGCCGGGCACCAGTTCGGCGGGGCGCGCGCGCTTGAGGCCGTGCGCCGCCATGTAGTGCATCTCGCCGTGGAACCCTTGTGCCAGCCACTGCGAAAGACCGGGTTCTGCCGCAGACAAGTCCACCCCCGCCACGCCGATTTGGGAAAATCCCAGCTCGCGGGCCCACTCCCGCATTTGAGGAACGAGTTGACTGTTGCACCACATACCGGCCCGATTGTAGGAAGCGGCCCTGATAAGGCCGTCCCGGCCCCGCGCCATTTCACCTGGCGCGGCGAGGACGATACCGACGCCTTCGCACGCCGCCTGGCCACGCAGCCCGGCCTGGCCAGCGCCTTCATCACCCTGCACGGCGACCTGGGCGCGGGCAAGACCACCTTGGTGCGCCACCTGCTGCGCGCGCTGGGCGTGCAAGGCCGCATCAAGAGCCCCACCTATGCCGTGGTGGAACCCCACGACGCACCCGGCCTGGCGCCGCACCCGCGCGTCTGGCACTTTGACTTCTACCGGTTTGACGACCCGCGCGAGTGGGAGGACGCGGGCTTCAGGGACATTTTTGCCAGCCCCGGCCTCAAGGTGGCAGAATGGCCCGAAAAGGCCGCAGCACTGACCCCGCCTGCGGACCTTGCTATACACATTGAAGCAATTGACGAGACCGAAAGGAAAGTCACGGTGCACGCCCATACCGCCAACGGCCACCACATGCTGCAAGGACTCTGACCCGGTGGCCCAAGAACCCCATCTGCCCGCCCTGCCCGCCCACCCCACGTCCCGCCGTGCGCTGCTGCAAGCGGGCTCTCTGGTCCTGCTGCTGGGCACCCAGCAGATCGCGCGCGGCGCAACCATTGTGGCGGTGCGCGTGTGGCCGGCGCCCGAGTATTCGCGCGTCACCATCGAATCCGATGGAGCCCTGGTGGCCAAGCAGTTCTTCGTGACCACGCCGCCGCGCCTGGCAGTGGACATCGAAGGCATTGACCTCAGCCCCGAGCTGCGCGAACTGGTCGCCAAGGTCAAGCCCGACGACCCCAACATCGCCGGCATCCGCGTGGGTCAGAACGCGCCCGGCGTGGTGCGGCTGGTGGTGGACCTCAAACAGGCGGCCGTGCCTCAGGTGTTCACACTGCCCCCCGTGGCGGCGTACCGGCACCGGCTGGTGTTCGACCTCTACCCCGCCGCGCCCATCGACCCGCTGGAGGCGCTGATCGCCGAGCGCCTGCGCGAGGCCCCGGCCCCCGCCCCCCAGCCGCCACTGACGGCCGCCGCCGCGGCTGCCGCACAGCCTCCCGCGCCCGTTGAGCACGACCCTTTGGGCGATTTGATCGCGCAGCGTACGCAGCGCCCAGGCCCTGGCCCGGCCACGCCGGCACCGCCGGCACCGCCCCCCATGGTCGCCACGGCGCCGATCCCGGCCGAGCCCGGACGAGGGAGCAACCGCGCCACGTCCACCCAGACCGACCGCATCATCATCGTGGCGCTCGACCCCGGGCACGGCGGCGAAGACCCCGGCGCCATTGGCCCCGCGGGCACCCGCGAGAAAGACGTGGTGCTGCGCGTGGCGCACCTGCTGCGCGACCGCATCAACGCCACCACGGTGGGCGGCAACCCCATGCGCGCCTTCCTCACCCGCGACGGCGACTACTTCGTGCCGCTGGGCACCCGCGTGCAGAAAGCCCGGCGCGTGCAGGCCGACCTGTTCGTCTCCATCCACGCCGATGCGTTCACCACCCCCGCCGCACGGGGCGCCAGCGTGTTTGCGCTGAGCGAAGGCGGCGCCTCCAGCACGGCCGCGCGCTGGCTGGCCAACAAGGAAAACCAGGCCGACCTCGTGGGCGGCGTCAACGTGCAGTCCAAGGACCGCCACGTGCAGCGCGCGCTGCTGGACATGAGCACCACGGCGCAGATCAATGACAGCCTCAAACTCGGCACCGCCCTGCTCGGCGAGATCGGCGGCATGGCCAAGCTGCACAAGCCGCGCGTGGAACAGGCCGGTTTTGCCGTGCTCAAGGCCCCCGACATTCCCAGCGTGCTGGTGGAGACCGCGTTCATCAGCAACCCCGAGGAAGAAAGCCGCTTGCGCAGCAGCGCCTACCAGGAGAAGCTGGCCGACGCGCTGATGCGCGGCATCACGCGCTACTTTGCCAAGAATCCACCGCTGGCGCGCAGCCGCTCGGTGTAGGCCATCTTCCCGGCTGGGCCTGATGCGGCCTGGCCACCTTGCGCCGGCTTGCAAGCGGGTGCACAGTGTTCTCCAGACTGCAACGGTTCAAGGAGAACACCATGGCCCTGCCCCACGCCCAATCCGGCCAGATCGTGAGCGTGCGCCCCCTGGGCGAACGCCTCCCCGACACGCCCACCGCCGCCATCCTCAAGGCCGGGCAGCTCGAAGTCATGCGGGTGGTGCTGCCCGTGGGCAAATCGATGAAAGAACACCAGGCGCCCGGCGAGGCCACCGTGCTGTGCATTGAGGGGGTGGTGGAATTTGCCAGTGAAGACGGCACGCAGCGGCTGCATGCCGGGGACTTTGTGCACCTCGCGCCACGCGCGCTGCATTCGCTGAAGGCCATCGAGCCCGCTTCGCTGCTGGTCACCATGTGTTTGAAGGCGGCGGTGGGCTGAAGGATCACCCCGCATTCCCGATCCCCGGGAGAAGCGGAGTATCCGAGCTCCTGGCAACCCCGCTGCGGATCCAGCCGCGCGCGGCGCCTCCAGGCCATCGCGATGCTCAGAGGTACCGGGCCAGCAGGTCCGATGTCCTACACACACACTCCCCCCGCGCTGACGCGCTCAGGCCTGGGAGCGTCGGATAGTGGATTCACAGGCAAAGCCCCGATGCATCAGCGGACGGGCGGCAAGACCTGGTTCACTCCCAAAGGACTCCTGCCATGAAACTCCGTCACATTGTTGTAGCAACTGCTTGCACTGCAGCCCTGGCCTTGGGCGGGTGCGCATCCAACCCCACCAGCGCCCAGGTCGGCACGGGCGTCGGCGCTGTCGTAGGCGGCGCAGCGGGCAATGCCGTGTTTGGCGGCCCGGTGGGCACCATTGGCGGCGCCGCAGCAGGCGCCCTCATCGGCCACGAAATCGGTGAGGACCGCGACCAGCGCAGAGGCTATCGCCGCTGACACAGGTCCGGGGCGCCCTGCCCTTGGGCAGCCAAGGCGCTGCGCATCTGCACATCCACCAAATTAGCTGCCCGCGCTTGTCCTTCAGGCGCTGGCAGCTATTTTTTTATGGCATCACGTCAGTTCGCTGCTTGGCCTGCCGGGATGCGCGCCATGCGCCAAAAATGGCAATGAGGCCGGGCACAAAGATCAGCGCCCAGATGATCTTGTCCAGGTTCTCCTTGACCCAGGCAAAGTTGCCAAAGAAGTAGCCCGCCGTGCAGATGCCCAGCACCCACAGCAGCGCCCCGCCCACATTGAAAGCAGTGAATTTGGCGCGGCTCATCTCTGCCACGCCAGCCACAAAGGGCGCAAACGTGCGAATGAACGGCATGAACCGCGCCAGGATGATGGTGATGCCCCCGTAGCGCTCGTAAAACTCATGCGCCTGGTTGAACGCGCGGCGGTTGAACCAGCGCGACTGCTCCCACTGGAACACCTTCGGCCCGAAGAAGCGGCCAATTGAATAGTTGCACTGGTCTCCCAGGATCGCTGCGGCCAGCAGCACGGCACATGCGATGGGAAAGCTCATCATCCCCGCGCCGCACAGCGCCCCAACGATGAACAGCAGCGAATCCCCGGGCAGGAACGGCATCACCACCACGCCCGTCTCCACGAACACGATCAGGAACAGCAGCGCGTAGACCCAGGCCCCGTAGCTCTGCACGAAAGCCTCCAGGTATTTGTCGACGTGCAGGATGAAATCAATGAGGAAGGTGACCAGTTCCATGGGGAGGATCGGCCCGCGCACCGGGCAGTAAAAAACAGCGGGCATTATCCCCATGGGGTCTGCGGCGCCCCGCCAATGCCCCTGCACAGACCCCGCCCTAAAATCCCTGCGGTGAACGACACCACCACCGACATCGCCTCCGACATTGCACCTGTGCAGGCCGCAGCGCAACCCTTTGCCGCCCCTGCCCGCCGCCCCATCCGCGACCTGCCCGACGAGCTCATCAGCCAGATCGCCGCGGGCGAAGTGGTGGAGCGCCCCGCCTCGGTGGTGCGCGAGCTGGTGGACAACGCGCTCGACGCGGGCGCCACGCAGATCACCGTGCGCCTGTCGGCCGGCGGCGTGCGCCTGATCACCGTGGAAGACGACGGTGGAGGCATTCCGCACGACGAGCTGCCCGTGGCCCTGCGCCGCCACGCCACCAGCAAGATCACCAGCCTGAACGACCTGGAAACCGTGGCCACCATGGGCTTTCGGGGCGAGGCGCTGGCGGCCATTGCCTCGGTGTCGGAGATGGCGCTGCTCTCGCGCCCGGCCGCCCAGGCCAGCGCTTTCCTGCTGGACGCCCGCAGCGGCGAACTGCGCCCCGCCGCGCGCAGTACCGGCACCACGGTGGAGGTGAAGGAACTGTTCTTCTCCACCCCCGCGCGCCGCAAGTTCCTGAAAACCGATGCGACCGAACTGGCGCACTGCATTGAATCGGTGCGCCGCCACGCGCTGGCGCGGCCCGACGTGGGCTTTGCCATCTGGCACGAAGGCAAGCTGCTGGAGCAGTGGCGCGCCACCTTTGTGCCCGGCCAGGGAGACGCACAGGACGCGCTGGCCCGCCGCCTGTCCGACGTGCTGGGCGAAGACTTCGTCACGCAATCGGTGGCCGTGCAGCACCGCGTGGGACCCGTCACCGTGACCGGCCGCGCCGGCCTGCCCGACGCCGCCCGCTCGCGCCCCGACCACCAGTATTGCTATGTCAACGGCCGCTTCGTGCGCGACAAGGTGCTCACCCACGCCGCCCGCAGCGCCTACGAAGACGTGCTGCACGGCCACAAGCAGCCCATCTATACGCTGTATGTCGAGATCGACCCCGCGCGCGTGGACGTGAACGTGCATCCCACCAAGATCGAGGTGCGCTTTCGGGACAGCCGCGAAGTGCACCAGGCCGTACGCCACGCCGTAGAGAACGCGCTGGCAGCGCCCCGCGCCGCAGCGCTGGCGACGGCTGCCGGCGCTGCCGCTTCAGCAGACACGGGCTCCACGGCACAGGCCCCCCTTGAAAATTTCAAGCCAAATCAGCCTCCAGCGTTTAACAGACAAGCGCAAGCAGCTATCAAATTTGAAGAACGTGGCCACCATGTGGCGGACCTGCAGGCGCTGTGGGGACCCAGGAAAGACAACGCAGGAACCCTGGCTGCAGGGCTCGCCGCACCGTTGGCGAACTGGGGCGCTGGGGACAATGCTGCCAAGGCAGACACCCAGCCCCCGTCCGCCGTACCAGCCCCGTCCCTCCGCCCTGCAATACCGGGGGCAGTGGCCCTGTCCAGCAGCAACACCACGCATGAAGCCGCCTGGCCCCAGGGCAGCGATGGCAGCACCACCGCGTGGCCTTTGGGCAAGGCCATTGCCCAGCTCCACGGCGTCTACATCCTGGCCGAGAACGCCCAGGGCATGGTCATCGTGGACATGCACGCCGCGCACGAACGCATCGTCTACGAACGCCTCAAGGCCCAGGTGGACAGCGGCGCCCGCATTGCCAGCCAGCCCCTCTTGATCCCCGCCACCTTCGCCGCCACCCCGCAAGAAGTGGCCACGGCCGAAGAGTCTGCCGAGGTGCTGGCCACCCTGGGCTTGGAGGTCGTGCCCTTCTCCCCCAAAACCCTGGCCGTGCGCGCCGTGCCCACCACCCTGGCCCAGGGCGACCCGGTGGAGCTGGCCCGCAGCGTGCTGGCCGAACTGGCCCAGCATGACGCCACCACCGTGGTGCAGCGCGCCCGCAACGAAATCCTGGGCACCATGGCCTGCCACGGCGCCGTGCGCGCCAACCGCAGGCTCACCATCGACGAGATGAACGCCCTGCTGCGGCAGATGGAGACGACGGACCGCAGCGACCAGTGCAACCATGGAAGGCCGACGTGGCGGCAGCTGACCATGAAGGAACTGGACGGGTTGTTCTTGCGCGGGCGGTAACGCACGCACAAGCACAAGCACAAGCACAAGCACAAGCACAAGCACAAGCACAAGCACAAGCACAAGCACAAGCAGGCTGGCCCGCAGTCGATAGCTATTGGATTGTTGAAACGGCGGCCAAAACCGTTCGATCCGGGCCTCTCGAAGCCCTGCGCGCTTCGTCAAGCGCGGCGTGAAGGGCTCAAGCGAATTCTTGCCCATATCCCCAGGCCGCGGCCACTGGCCCGCCCCAGGTCAGCACACCCGTGGAACCGGTTTTGCCGGGCCACCGGGTGCGTCCCCCTTGGGGGAAGGCGCGCAGCGCCTCAGGGTCAATTGTCCCGCGCCGCCTTCGCAGTATCGGGGAAGTCGCTGAACACGCCGTCCACGCCCAGGTTGTAGAACAGCTTGTATTCCGCCTTGGGGTCGCCCTTGAAATCCGAGGCCAGGCGCTTGGCTTCGCTTCGGAAGGTGTAGGGGTGCACCATCAGGCCTTCGGCGTGGGCATTCTTCACCACGTCGGTGGGGGGCATCATCACGCGGTCGCGGTCGTCGATCTTGCCGTCGCCGTTCAGGTCGTCGGGCTTGCCGTCCTTGTTGGCGTCCACCTGCTTGGAGGGGATCAGGTATGGCTTCCAGGGGCCGATGCCGTCGGCATAGGTCTTGACTTCCTTGAGGCCCGCGGGGGTGAGCAGGCTGGCGAAGGTGCGCTTGTCGCCAGCGACGGCAAAGTCGTACGGCTTGTCGTAGGGGGCCGTGAGGTCCATGCTGCCGTCGGGGTTCACGTCGTTGGCGTCCACCAGCTGCACCAGGCGGATCTGCGTCTTGGTGCGCAGGTACTTGAGGTTGGACACCTCGAACGACTGCACGATCACCGGTGACGACTTGGTGGTGTAGCCGTACTGGGCCAGCACGCTCAGCAGGCGGTCTTCCAGCTTGAGGCCCAGGTTGACGTGGTAGGTGGGGTGCTTGGTCTCGGGGTACACGCCCACGGTGCGGCCCGCCTTGGCGCCCTCGGTCTTGGCCAGGTCCAGCACTTCCTGCAGCGTGGGGATCTGGTACTTGCCGTTGTGCGACTGGTCGCGGTCGGCCATGGGCTGCACGGCGCGCAGGGTCTTGATTTCGGCCAGGGTGAAGTCCGAGGCGAACCAGCCCTCCTCTTCCACGCCGTCCACCACTTTCTTGGTCTTGCGGCTGGCAAATTCAGCGCGGGTAGACACGTCGGTGGTGCCGGTGATGTTGGGCTCGTGCCGGGCGACGAGCACGCCGTCCTTGGTGGCGACCAGGTCGGGTTCGATGAAGTCGGCGCCCAGCTCGATGGCGCGCTTGTAGCTCTCCAGCGTGTGCTCGGGCAGGTAACCGCTGGCGCCACGGTGGCCGATGACCAAGGGCTTGTCGCCGTTCAGTGTGGGATAGGGGTTGTCATCGCTGCCACCACAAGCGGCCAGTGTGGCCGCCAGGGCCAGGACTCCCAACTTCGCACCAGAAATGTGCATGCTCTTCTCCTCGTGTGTTTATGAAAACCGGCGAACTGTGAAGCGCCCACATGACAACCCTGTGACGCTGGGAGCAACGCCGGGCAACTGCAGTGCGCACACGATCGCTTGCACCAAAAAGCAGCAACCCCTCTGCGCAATGCCCCACCATTGTGCATACCTATGCGCATGGGCGTATAACTTTTGAACATAATCGTCATTCGCTGCGCCCCATGCGCATCGCTGCATTTGTCGCGAACCCTCCTGATCCAGAAAGCCCTGCAACCCATGACACACGCGTCCGCCGAAAGCTTCCTCTCCCAAGTGGCCTTGCGCAACCCCGGACAACCCGAGTTCCTGCAAGCCGTCACCGAAGTGATGGAAAGCCTGTGGCCCTTTATTGCCGAGCACCCCCGCTACGCCGAGCACGGCCTGCTGGAGCGCCTGGTGGAGCCCGAGCGCATCGTGATGTTCCGCGTCTCGTGGGTGGACGACCACGGCGCCGTGCAGGTCAACCGCGGCTACCGCATCCAGCACAGCATGGCCATCGGCCCCTACAAGGGCGGCCTGCGCTTCCATCCCTCGGTGAACCTGTCGGTGCTGAAGTTTCTGGCGTTCGAGCAGACCTTCAAGAACGCGCTGACCACGCTGCCCATGGGCGGTGGCAAGGGCGGCTCCGATTTCGACCCCAAGGGCAAGAGTCCCGCGGAAGTCATGCGCTTTTGCCAAGCCTTTGTGATGGAGCTGTTCCGCCACGTGGGCCCCGACACCGATGTGCCTGCGGGCGACATCGGCGTGGGCGGCCGCGAAGTGGGCTACATGGCCGGCATGTACAAGAAGCTGGCCAACAACGCTGCCAGCGTGTTCACCGGCAAGGGCCTGAGCTTCGGCGGCTCGTTGATCCGCCCCGAGGCCACCGGCTATGGCACGGTGTACTTCGCCAATGAAATGCTCAAGACGCGCGGGCGCTCGTTCGACGGGCTGCGCGTGTCGGTGTCGGGCTCAGGCAACGTGGCGCAGTACGCGGTGGAAAAGGCCATGCAGCTGGGCGCCAAGGTGGTCACGGTGTCGGACTCGAGCGGCACCATCATTGACGAAGAGGGCTTCACGCCCGAAAAGCTCGCCATCCTGATGGATGTGAAGAACCACCACTACGGCCGGGTGAGCGACTACGCCGCCCGCACGGGCGTGCGGTTCGAGGCCGGCGCGCGCCCCTGGCATGTGAAGGTCGACGTGGCCCTGCCCTGCGCCACCCAGAATGAACTGGACGCCCAGGACGCCGCCACGCTGATCCGCAACGGCGTGATCTGCGTGGCCGAGGGGGCCAACATGCCGTCCACCATCGAGGCGGCCAAGGCTTTCGAAGCCGCGGGGGTGCTCTACGCGCCCGGCAAGGCCAGCAACGCTGGCGGCGTGGCCACCTCGGGCCTGGAGATGAGCCAGAACTCTGCCCGCCTTTCGTGGCCGCGCGAAGAGGTGGACGCCCGCCTGCTGCAGATCATGTGCGGCATTCACGCGGCCTGCCTGCGCTATGGCAAGCGGGCGGACGGTAGCGTGAGCTACATCGATGGCGCCAACATCGCCGGCTTCGTGAAGGTGGCGGACGCCATGCTGGCGCAAGGGGTGGTCTGAGAAGGTGTGAACGAACCCGCCATGCCCGCTCATCCCGCCAAAACACACCCGCTCGTCGTTACAAATGCTCGCCATAGCCCGAGCTATGGCTGTGCTTTGCGCCTAGATCGGGCGCGTTGTGGCGGCCTGCTCGGGCACGCCGGATTCATTCCCACCTTCTGCGCCGTCGCGGGCCCCGCGCCGAACGCTGGAAAAAGGGGATCGTTGGCGCTCAGTTAGCCCCATCCCCTCGTAAGCCCGGGGAAACACCGGTGCCCGTGTCAGAACTTTCCGACACGACAGTACTCTGTTTCCCTTCATGAAACGTACCCCTCTCCTCCTCTCGCTGGCGCTGGCCATTGCCGTCTCGGCAGGGTGCGCCACCCTGGACGCCAAGCAGCGCGAATGGATCTTCCAGCCCAGCGACCGCAGCTGGGGCGGCGCGCAGCCCACGGACGACATGCAGGACGTGTGGATCGATTTCCGGTCGCAGGCCACGGGCAAGGCCGAGCGCCTGCACGGCCTGTGGCTGCCCAACGACCGTGCGGAAGCGCCCGTGCTCCTGTACCTGCATGGCGCGCGCTGGAACGTCGTGGGGTCGGCCGGCCGCATGCGGCGCATGCAGGATCTGGGGTTCTCAGTGCTGGCGGTGGACTACCGCGGGTTTGGCCGCAGCAGCACGGGTCTGCCGTCCGAAGCCACCGCCGCCGAGGACGCACGGGCCGCGTGGGACTGGCTGGCGCAGCAGCAGCCCGGCAAGCCCCGCTACATCTTCGGCCACTCGCTGGGCGGCGCCATCGCCATCGACCTGGCGCGCCAGGTCCCCGACGAGCAGGGCACCATGGTCGAGGGCACCTTCACCAGCATCCCCGATGTGATCAGCACATTCAAATGGGGCTGGCTGCCGGTGTCCATGCTGGTGACCCAGCGATTCGAATCGATCCGCAAGGTGCCCGAGATTGGCTCGCCTCTGCTGGTGGTGCATGGCAGCGAGGACAGCCTCATCCTCCCCTCGCTGGGCCGCAAGCTGTACGAAGCCGCGCAGGAGCCCAAGCAGTTCCTGCTGGTGGAAGGCGGCTCGCACCACAACACCAACTCCGTGGGGCAGAGCCTGTACCGCGAGGCGATGGCTTCGCTGTTCAAGATGAAATAAAGGACACCCCCCTGAGGCGCTGCGCGCCTCGGTGCTTCGGCCAGAGGCCTGCGCTCTTCGCTGCCGTCCAAGCCTGCGCAGGCAGGCTTGGAGCCGCGGCGCTCAGCCCCCGCTCTCACATCGCTGCGCGATGTGGGCAGGGGGGCGCAGCCCTCGCTGCGGGCCGGCCCTTGCTTGGCTGCCTTGGCCTGGGGCCGCGCCAGTATCGGAGGTCGGTGGGCCTGCGCTATCGCCCCCCTCACGTCCTGTCACTTTCCCTCGCTCTCACATCGCTGCGCGATGTGTGCAGAAGGGACGCAGCCCTTACCTCACGGCCTGGCCAGATGCACACTCAGCGTCCGCGTCTTTGTACCCACGCACGAGACAGCACCAAAAAAGCACCCGTCTGGTACCCTCCACCGGTTATGTCTGCCCCCTCTGCCGCAGCCGCTGGCGCTGCTTCCCCCGCCTCCATTCAACCCGCCCTGGCCATTCTGGTGCTGGCGGCGCTGCTGTCCATCCAGCCGGTCACCACCGACCTGTACTTGCCCGCGCTGCCCGCCCTCACGCGCAGCCTGGGCGCGCCGCTTTCGGCGGCGCAGCTCACGCTCAGCGGGCTGCTGCTGGCGTTTGGCTGTTCGCAGATGGTGTGGGGGCCGCTGTCGGACCGCTTCGGGCGCCGCCCCATCCTGCTGGTGGGGCTGGCCATTTACGCGGTGGCCTCGCTGGGCAGCGCGCTGGCGCCCAGCATGGCGCTGCTGATTGCCTGGCGCGTGGCGCAAGGCGCCGCCATGGGCGCGGTGGTGATGTGCGCCCGTGCCATCGTGCGCGACCTCTACACGCCGCAGGAGGGTGCACGCGCCATGTCGAAGGCGCTGACCGGGCTGGGCATCGTGGCCTGCGTGTGTGCGCCGCTCGGGGGCTTGCTCAGCCAATGGCTGGGCTGGCGCGCCGCGCTGCTGGCCGTTGCCGCGTATGGCGTGGGCACGCTCGCGCTGGTGGCGCTGCGCCTGCCCGAAACCCTGGCGCGCCGCAACCCGCAGGCACTGCAGCCGCGCACGCTGGTGGGCACCTGGGGGCATGTGCTCAAGAACCCCACGTTCTGGGCGTTTTCGCTGCAGACCACGGCCACGTATGGCGGCCTGTTCACCTTTCTGGCCGCTTCGTCGTTTGTGTACATCGACGTGCTGGGCCTCACCCGCGCGCAGTACGGCTGGGTGATGGCCTCGGCATGCGCGGCCTACCTGACGGGCACGTTCCTGTGCCGGCGCCTGCTCGTGCGGCTGGGCCTGCTGCGCACGGTGGCCATTGCGGGGGCCTTGAGCGCCAGTGGCGGCACCCTGATGGCGGGCGTGGCATGGATGGGTTGGCACCAGCCGTTGGCGCTGCTGCTGCCTTTCTACCTTTTCATGGTGGGCCACGGCATCCACCAGCCCTGCGGGCAAAGCGGCGCAGTGGGGCCGTTTCCACAGGCTGCGGGCGTGGCATCGGCACTCAACGGTTTCATGATGATGCTGGCCGCGTTTGCGATTGGCGGCTGGCTGGGCATGCGCCTGGACGGCACGGTGTGGCCGCTGGTCAACGGCGTGTGGTTCTGGTCGGTGGTGCTGGCCCTCATCTCGTGGACGCTGGTCCAGAAGTTTGGAGCGCAGCGTGACCGCGCCTGAAGCCGCCACCTTGCCCGCCATCGCGCTCGCAGGCCCCACCGCATCGGGCAAGACCGCTGGTGCGCTGGCGCTGGCCGCCGTGCTGGGGCGCCGGGGCACGCCGGTGGAAATCATCAGCGTGGACTCGGCCCTGGTGTACCGCGGCATGGACATCGGCACCGCCAAGCCCACGCCGGCCGAACTGGCCGCCGTGCCGCACCACCTCATCGACATCCGCGACCCGCTACAGGCCTACAGCGCGGCCGAGTTCGTGCAGGACGCCACGCGGCTCATCGCCGAGATCCGCGCGCGCGGAGCCCTGCCGCTGCTGGTGGGCGGCACCATGCTGTACTTCAAGGCGTTGTTCGATGGCATCGACGACATGCCTCCTGCCGACCCCGCCGTGCGTGCGCGGCTCGAAGCCCAGGCGGCCGAACTCGGCTGGCCCGCCCTGCACGCCGAGCTGGCCCGCATCGACCCCGTCACCGCCGCCCGGCTGGCCCCGGCCGACAGCCAGCGCATCCAGCGCGCGCTGGAGGTGTGGCACGTTTCCGGCCGTCCGCTGTCGAGCTTCCACACCACCAGCACTACTAAAAAGATAGCTGCCAGCGCTGATGGAATAAGCGCTGGGGCCTTGTTTTCTTTAGAGCCCGATGATCGCGCCTGGCTGCACGCCCGCATTGCCCAGCGCTTTGACGCCATGCTGGCCGGCGGCTTCATCGACGAAGTGCAGGCCCTGCGCGCGCGCGGCGACCTGCACCCCGACCTGCCCTCCATGCGCTGCGTAGGCTACCGCCAGGCGTGGGAAGAGCTGGACTTCCAGGCACGCCACGCGCCGGGCACGCCCTTGAACCTGGCCGCCCTGCGCGAGCGCGGCATTGCCGCCACGCGCCAGCTGGCCAAGCGCCAGATCACCTGGTTGCGCAGCATGCCGGGGCGCCACGCCATCGCCTGCGACCAGCCGGGCGCCGAGGCCCGCCTGGTGGAGGCGGTATTGCAGCGGCTGGCACAGCGCGCCGCCGGGCCGGGGGCCGTCGCCGCATGACACTGCTGCGCGTGGACCAGCTGGGCAAGCACTACGGCGATACGCCCGTGTTCTCGGGTGTGGATTTCACCGTGCAGCCCGGCGAATTCGTGGCCATCGTGGGCGACTCGGGTGTGGGCAAGTCCACGCTGCTCAACTGCCTGGCAGGCCTGGACACCTGGGACACCGGCCGCATCACGCACGGCACCACCGAGCTGGGCCAGCTGGACGACACGGAGCGCGCCCTGTGGCGCCGCGCCCATGTGGGCTTCGTCTTCCAGGCCTTTCATGTGCTGCCCCACCTGGACGTGGCGCAGAACGTGGCCTTGCCGCTGATGCTGCTGGGCCAGAGCGACCCGGATCGCACGCACCGCGTGCAGCAGATGCTGGACGCCGTGGAGCTGGGCGCGCTGGGCGCGCGGCTACCCCAGCAGCTCAGCGGCGGCCAGCTGCAGCGCGTGGCCATTGCCCGCGCGCTCGTGCACCGCCCTGCCCTGCTGCTGGCCGACGAGCCCACCGGCAACCTCGACCCCACCACCGCCACCCGTGTAATGGACCTGCTGCTCGCACAGACGCGCGAGCATGGCGCCTCGCTGGTGCTGGTCACGCACTCGCATGCGGCGGCCACGCGGGCCGACCGGGTGCTGCGGCTGACGGCGGGCGGCATCGCTCCCTAGGGCCTGTTCCCACTATTTTTGCCAGATGCGTTGCGACGCCCAAGGGCCAGGCGCTAGGCGCCAAACGAAGCTGGGGTGCGGCCCCAGCGAGGCTTGGCAACGCCGCG
>NZ_JALEGG010000178.1 GCF_022763525.1 Acidovorax sp. | reverse complement strand
CTGCTTGAGCGCATTGAACTCGTCCACAAACCTGCGCTGCCCATCCAGCGCCGCACTGGCGTAGCGCAGCGTGAACAGGCCCAGCTCGTTGGGCCGCATGCCGCGCGAGAGGCGGTCGAACAATCGCGCCTCCAGGATCTCCTCGATGTCCATGAGGATCTTGGTGGCCGCCGGCTGCGTGACATGCATCTGCTCGGCCGTGAGCCGCAGGTTGCGCGTGCGGCCCAGGATGTCCAAAAACTGCAAATGCCGAAAGCGCAGCCGCGCACAGGCCTGCGCCAAAGACAAGGGTTTACCCGGAAATTCGTCTGGACTCATAAGCGTTTGGAATGGATTGTCGCAAAACATTCAGTGGACCGGCCGGGGCGCGAAACCTAACCTTCGCCTTGCGTTCATGACGGCTGGCCCACAAAAAGCCGCAGGCGCCGAAGACCTCACCAATGGGGTCAGCCATTCCAACGGAGACAAGACACCATGCAATTCACTTCCCTCGCCAAATCCTTGGCATTCGGCGCCACGCTGCTGGCCGCCCTCACCACCCCCGTCGCCGCGCAAGTCAAAGAACACACCTTCAAGGTCGGCATCGGCCTGAGCGACGACCACCCGCAGGCCCAGGCCGTGCGCCACTTTGCCGAGCGCCTGCAGGCCAAGAGCGGCGGCAAGATGAACGCCAAGCTGTTTGCCAGCGGCGCGCTGGGCAACGACGTGAGCATGACCTCGGCCCTGCGCGGCGGCACGCTGGAGATGACGATTCCGGACTCGTCCACGCTGATGTCGCTGATCAAGCCCTTTGGCGTGCTGAACCTGCCGCTCACTTTCAACAACGAGGCAGAAGCCGATGCGGTGCTGGACGGCCCCTTCGGCCAGAAACTGCTGGCCATGCTGCCCGACAAGGGCCTGATCGGCCTGGGCTTTTGGGAGAACGGCTTCCGCCACGTGACCAACTCGCGCCGCCCCATCAACACGGCCGACGACTTGGCGGGCCTGAAGCTGCGCGTGATCCAGAGCCCCTTGTTCCTCGACACATTCAACGCGCTGGGCACCAACGCCACGCCCATGCCCTTCACCGAGCTGTACACCGCCATGGAACAAAAGGCCGTGGACGGCCAGGAGAACCCGCCCGCCACCATCCTGGCCAGCAAGTTCTATGAGGTGCAAAAGCACCTGGTGCTGTCGCGCCACATGTACAGCGCCTGGGTGCTGCTCATCTCCAAGAAGACCTGGGACAGCCTCTCGGCCGACGAGAAGAAGATCGTGCAGGAGGCCGCGCGCGAGGCCACGGTGTTCGAGCGCAAGACCATCCGCGCCTTCAGCGAAACCGCCCTGGGCGAGCTGAAGAAGGCCGGCATGCAGATCACCGAGCTGCCCGCCGCCGAGCAGGCCAAGCTGCGCACCAAGCTGCAGCCCGTGCTGGCCAAGTACGGCAAGGAGTTTGGCGAAGAGACCACCAGCGAGCTGATGGGCGAGCTGGCCAAGGCGCGGGGCGGCAAGTAACTTGCACGATTCCCGGGGCGCAGCGTACCGCTGCGCCCAGCCCTTCTTTTGCGACGCCCCGACCCCATGACAAAAACACCCCGCCGCCGCTTCCGCTCCCGCGAATGGTTTGCCGCGCCCGAGCGCTCGGACATGACCGCGCTGTACCTGGAGCGGTTCATGAACTACGGGCTGACGCCCGAAGAGTTGCGCTCGGGCCGGCCCATCATCGGCATCGCGCAGACGGGCAGTGACCTTTCGCCCTGCAACCGCATCCACCTGGACCTGGCGCGCCGCGTGCGCGACGGCATCCGCGATGCGGGCGGCATCCCGATGGAGTTCCCCGTCCACCCCATCTTTGAAAACTGCCGCCGCCCCACGGCTGCGCTGGACCGCAACCTGGCCTACCTGGGCCTTGTGGAGATCCTTTACGGCTACCCCATCGACGCCGTGGTGCTGACCACGGGCTGCGACAAGACCACGCCCGCGGGCGTCATGGCCGCGTCCACGGTGGACATCCCGGCCATCGTGCTCTCGGGTGGGCCGATGCTGGACGGCTGGCATGAAGGCCAACTCGTAGGCTCGGGCACCGTGATCTGGCGCAGCCGCCGCCAGCTGGCTGCGGGCGAGATCGACGAGGAAGAATTCTTGCAGCGCGCCTGCAACAGCGCCCCCTCCGCCGGGCACTGCAACACCATGGGCACGGCCTCGACCATGAACGCGGTGGCCGAGGCGCTGGGCTTGTCATTGCCCGGCTGTGCGGCCATCCCGGCACCGTACCGCGAGCGCGGGCAGATGGCGTACGAAACCGGGCGGCGCATTGTGGAGATGGCGTACGAAGACCTGCGCCCCTCGCGCATCCTGACGCGCGAGAGTTTCTTGAACGCGCTGTCGGTAGTGAGCGTGGCGGGCGGCAGCAGCAACGCGCAGGTGCACATCATGGCCATGGCGCGCCACGCGGGCGTGCAGCTCGATGCACAGGACTGGACCGACCACGCCTACGACCTGCCGCTGCTGCTGAACATGCAGCCTGCGGGGCAGTTCTTGGGCGAGCGCTTCTTCCGTGCCGGTGGCGTGCCCGCCCTGATGTGGGAGCTGCAGCAGGCGGGCAAGCTGCACGCTGACTGCGCCAGCGTGACGGGCAAGACGGTGGGCGAAAACCTGCAAGGCCGCGAGACCCATGACCGCGAGGTGATCCGCCCGTTCAGCAACCCGCTGATGCAGAAGGCCGGCTTCATGGTGCTCAGCGGCAACCTGTTCGACTTCGGGATCATGAAGACCTCGGTCATCTCCGAAGCCTTCCGCCAGCGCTACCTGAGCCGGCCGGGGCAGGAGGGCATCTTTGAAGCCCGTGCCGTGGTGTTCGAGGGTGCGGACGACTACCACGCGCGCATCAACGACCCGGCGCTCGACATCGACGAAGGCTGCATTCTGGTGATGCGCGGCGCAGGCCCCATCGGCTGGCCGGGCTCGGCCGAAGTGGTGAACATGCAGCCGCCCGATGCGCTGATCCGGCGCGGTATCAACACGCTGCCCACGCTGGGCGACGGGCGCCAGTCGGGCACGGCAGACAGCCCTTCCATCCTCAACGCATCGCCCGAGAGCGCCGTGGGCGGCGGGCTGAGTTGGCTGCAAAGTGGCGACACGATCCGCATCGACCTCAACACCGGACGCTGCGATGCGCTGGTGTCACCCGAAGAGATCGCGCGCCGACAGCGCGACCTGCCCGCCCCACCGGTGCCCGCAAGCCAGTCGCCCTGGGAGGCGCTGTACCGCGAAAAGACTGGGCAACTGGCCGACGGCGCCACGCTGGACTTTGCGCTGGCATTTCAGCGCATCTCCGAAAAGACGCCGCGCCACAACCACTGACAACCAACGGGCGGGCCACCGGCGCTCACCCGGTTTTTTCGAAGGACTCACCATGAACGATATGACGGCAGCGGCAGTTGCCGAACGGGCCCGTGCGCCCCAGGCAACATTCCAAGTGCTTCCCGACGACGGCTTGCAAGGCACGCTGGTGGGCAGGGTGTGGGTGCCCAGTGGTGCCGCCCCTGGCCCTGCGGTGGTGGCACTGCGGCCTGAAGGCGTGTTCGACCTGAGCGCGCACTACCCCACCGTGAGCACGCTGCTGGACACCCTGGCACCGGCCGAAGCTGCGCGCAGCGCCACCGGCCAGTACCTGTGCAGCGTGGAAGACCTGCTGGCCAACAGCCTGCCCGGCGCACGCGACACCACCCGTCCCTGGCTGCTGGCCCCGTGCGACCTGCAGGTGGTCAAGGCGGCAGGCGTGACCTTTGCCGCCAGCCTGATTGAGCGTGTGATTGAAGAACAAGCACGCGGCGACGCCACCCGCGCGCAGGGCCTGCGCAGCCAGGTCATCGGCCTCATCGGCGAGAACCTGGCGGACATCCGCCCCGGATCGCCCGAGGCCATGCGCCTGAAAGCGCTGCTGCAGGACAAAGGCCTGTGGTCGCAGTACCTGGAGGTGGGCATCGGCCCCGACGCCGAGGTGTTCACCAAGGCACCCGTGCTGGCCTCGGTGGGCTGCGGCGACGACATCGGCATCCGCTCCGACTCGGCCTGGAACAACCCCGAGCCCGAGGTGGTGCTGGCCGTGAACAGCCGGGGCCAGATCGTGGGCGCCACGCTGGGCAACGATGTGAACCTGCGCGACATCGAGGGCCGCAGCGCCCTGCTGCTGGGCAAGGCCAAGGACAACAACGCATCGTGCGCTTTAGGCCCCTTCATCCGCTTGTTCGACGCGAGCTTCGGGCTGGAACAGGTGCGCAAGGAAACCGTGCACCTGCGCGTGGCGGGCGCAGACGGCTTTGAGCTGCGCGGCATCAACACCATGGCCAGCATCAGCCGCGACCCTACGGACCTGGTGGCGCAGACGCTGGCCGCACACCAGTACCCGGACGGGTTCATGCTGTTCATGGGCACGCTGTTCGCGCCCATCGAAGACCGCGACCAGCCGGGCAGCGGCTTCACCCACCACCTGGGCGACCTGGTGTCCATCCAGAGCGCCTGGCTGGGTGGCCTGCACAACCGCGTGGCACACAGCGAGGCCGCGCCGCCCTGGCGTTTTGGCCTGCGCGCCTTCATGGCCAACCTGGCGCAGCGCGGGCTGCTGCAGGGCTCAACGCTCTGACGCCCCAAAGAAAAACAGGAGACAAAGATGCTGAATGCCTTCATCGACCGCTGCTGCCGCGCCATCAACCTGCTCATTGCCCTGGCGCTGGCCGTGATGGTGGTCATGGTGTTTGGCAACGTGGTGCTGCGCTACGCGTTCAACTCCGGCATTGCCGTCAGCGAGGAGGTCTCGCGCTGGCTGTTTGTGTGGATCACTTTTTTGGGCGCCATCGTGGCGGTGCGCGAGCGGGGCCACCTGGGCACGGACTTTCTGCTGGCGCGTCTGCCGCCGCTGGGCCAGCGCATCTGCCTCGCCATCAGCTACGCGCTGATGATCTGGTGCACCTGGCTGCTCTTCAGCGGCGCGCTGGCGCAGGCGCGCATCAACTGGGATGTGGATGCGCCGGTCACGGGCGCGTCCATGGCCATCTTCTATGCGTCGGGCGTGGTGTTTGCCGTGGCGTCCGGGCTGCTGCTGGCGCTGGACCTGTGGCGCATCGTGTCGGGCCAGATGCCGGACGGCGAGCTGGTTCGCATCGCCGAATCCGAGGAGCTGGCGGCCGTGGGCAGCCAAGTGCCCCACGAGGCTCCGGCGCCCATCATCGCATCGCGCAAGTGAACCCTGCACCGCAATGACCTGGAGAGCCCACCCATGACGGTATTCATCTTCCTCGGCTCCCTGCTGGCCGCCATGGCCATCGGCGTGCCGATTGCCTATGCGCTGCTGGTGTCCGGCGTCGCCCTCATGTGGCACCTGGACCTGTTTGACGCGCAGATCCTGGCGCAGAACGTGATCAACGGGGCCGACAGCTTTCCGCTGCTGGCCGTGCCCTTCTTCATGCTGGCGGGCGAGATCATGAACGTGGGTGGGCTGTCGCAGCGCATCGTGCGGCTGGCCCTGGTGCTGGTGGGCCACCGGCGCGGCGGGCTAGGGTTTGTGGCCATCCTGGCGGCCTGCCTTTTGGCGGCGCTTTCCGGCTCGGCCGTGGCGGACACCGCTGCATTGGCGGCCCTGCTGCTGCCCATGATGGTGAAAGCCGGGCACGACAAGGCGCGCGCGGGCGGGCTGATTGCCTCGGCTGGCATCATCGCGCCGGTCATTCCGCCCTCCATCGGCTTCGTGGTGTTTGGCGTGGCGGCCAATGTGTCGATCAGCAAGCTCTTTCTGGCGGGCATCGTTCCGGGTCTACTGATGGGCCTGGCCATTGCCGTCACCTGGTACTGGGTGTCTCAGCGCGAAAACGTCACGCCGCCGCCCAAGGCGTCCAGGGCCGAGAAGCTGCAGGCGCTCAAGGAATCGACCTGGGCGCTGTTCCTGCCGGTCATCGTGATCGTGGGCCTGAAGATGGGCGTCTTCACGCCCACCGAGGCTGCGGCGGTAGCTGCGGTGTATGCCCTGCTGGTGGCCACGCTGGTCTACCGTGAACTGCACTGGCGCCAGCTGGCCGAGGTGTTCACCAGCGCGGCCAAGACCACGGCGGTGATCATGTTCCTGGTGGCCGCCGCGATGGTCAGCGCCTGGCTTATCACCGTGGCCGACATCCCCCGCCAGCTGGTGGCCCTGCTCAAGCCGCTGATGGAACACCCCACGCTGCTGCTCATCGCCATCATGGTGCTGGTGATGGCCGTGGGCACCGCGATGGACATGACGCCCACCATCCTGATCCTGACCCCGGTGCTGATGCCGGTGGTAAAGGCCGCAGGCATCGACCCGGTCTACTTCGGCGTGCTGTTCATCATGAACAACGCCATCGGGCTGATCACCCCACCCGTGGGCACGGTGCTGAACGTGGTGGCAGGTGTGGGCAAGATGCGCATGGACGAAGTCACGCGCGGAGTGATCCCCTTCATGGCAGCGCAGTTCGCCATGATGTTCCTGATGGTGCTGTTTCCGTCGATCGTGCTGGTGCCGATGCGATGGTTCATCGGCTGACCCAGGTTTCAAGCATTTTTGGCCTGTAGCGCTTGTCCAACAAGCGCCACAAGCTATCAAAAAAATGAGCGGTGTCTACGGTGCACCAGCGCGCTCCTGCAAGGCACAGGGTCAGTTCGCCACCGTGAACCGCTTTTGCACATGGCGCGGCGTTTCCAGCTCGTCCACGATGGCCACGGCCAGGTCGGCCACGCTGATGCTGCCGGGCTGCTCGCCGTTCATCAGCGGGGACTCGTCGCCCAGGCGGTACTGGCCGGTGCGCTCGCCGGGTTGCAGCAGGATGGGGGGCGAGAGGAAGGTCCAGTCCAGCGTGTTTTCGGTGCGGATCCAGTTCAGCGCCTCTCGCGCGGCGAGAGCCCCCTGTTTCCATTCGGCCGGAAACTGGGGCGTGTCCACCAGCTGCACGCCGGGCGCCACAAACAGGCTGCCCGCACCGCCCACCATCAGGAAGCGGCGCACGCCCGCCTGCTTGGTGCCATCGATGATGGCGCGCGTGCCCTTCAGGAACTGGTCGTGGATGTCTGGCACCGTCCAGCCGGGGTTGTAGGCGCTCACCACCGCGTCATGGCCGGCGGCGGCGCGGGCCACCTGGGCGGCGTCCTGTGCATCGGCGGCCACCACCGTCAGGCCTTCACGCGGCGGCAGCTTGGCGGGGTTGCGGGCCAGCACGGTCACCTGGTGGCCACGCTGCAGCAGTTCGTTCAGCAGGGCGGAGCCAACAAAGCCGGTGGCGCCAATCAGTGCGATTTTCATGGAAGTTCCTTGAAAGGGTTGTTGCGACCAAGTGAGAATAGGAGCTTGTCAAAGCGGGCGGTAGAAGGCTAAAAATGCCTTCTCTTTGAAGCTCCACTTCACAATCACGCTCTTCCCTTCCCCATGGACGACCTCAAACGCATGGCCGTGCTGGCCGCCGTGGTGCAGCACGGCTCGATGAGCGGCGCCGCCCGCGCCCTGGGCATGAGCACTTCGGCCGTGAGCCAGCAGGTGCGCCAGCTGGAGCGCGATGGCGGCGTGACGTTGCTGCACCGCTCCACCCGCAAGCTGGCGCTGACGGAGGCGGGCCAACGCTTTCACGCGCGCTGCGCGGCGATGTGCGCCGCGGCGGAGCAGGCGCGGGCCGAACTCGCAGCCTCGCGCGAGGCGCCCAGCGGCGAACTGCGGCTGTCGGCCACCGTGGGCTTTGCGCGCCACATCGCGCCTGCGCTGGGCGATCTGCTGGCGGCGCACCCGGCGCTGCGCTTGCGGCTGCTGGTGGACGACGCCCCCATTGACCTCATCAACGCCCGGATCGATCTGGCCGTGCGCTACGGTCGCCTGCAGGACTCGACCTGGGCCGCGCGCAGGCTGTGCGGCATGCAGTGGTATCTGGCTGCGTCGCCGCAGTGGCTGGCGCAGCATGGTGCGCCACGCGACCCCGACGCGCTGCTCACCCACAGCTGGCTGGGCTTTGCGCGCGAGGGTGGTGGCCTGCTCGTGGACCTGCGCAGCCCCGCGGGCGAGCCGCGCGCATTGCGGGTGGAGCCACGCATTGCCAGCAACAACCAGTTGTCCATTCAGCAGATGTGCGAGGCCGGGCTGGGCGTGGCGCTGGTGGGCAGCATGGACGCGCACGAGGCGCTGCAGACCGGACGGCTGGTACGGCTGCTGCCTGACTGGTCGTTTGGCACGCTGGACATCTGGGCCGTGACACCGCAGCGCGACGCCCAGCCGGCCAAGGTGCGCCAGTCCATCGCAGCACTGCAGGCCTACCTGCGGCAGGTGCCCGGAATTTCGGACTGAGCTTTCGGGCCTGCGACCCACCCCATCGGCTTTTTATCGCCCGAAACGACAAATTCCATCGTTGTGCGGGCGGCGGGCTCTGCCTACATTCGCGGCTCCCTGGCCAGGGTTTGCTTGTTGTTTATCTACCCCCTAACCGGAGACCCGACGTGACGACCAACCCACCCCTGATTTTCCCCATCGACCGCGTGCTGGCCGCCTTCGAACAGCAGGACGTGCCCACGCTGCTGGCCACCATTGCCGATGATGTGGACTTCCGCATCGACCACTACCACGACGATGCCGACACCAGCTGGCAAATCGCCCGCAACAAGGCCGAGGCGATGGCCGTGGTGCAGCGCCTGGGCGCGGAGGTTTTCCCGCGCGGGACGAAAATCCTGCGCACCCACAGCCAGCCACTGGGCGATGACTGGGTGCTCACGCACTTCCACCAGCGATTCTTTTATGCGGTACAACAGCGCGAAGTGGAGTCCGTGACCTGGATCACCAGCCATTCGCGCGATGGCCAGGTGGACTACTTCCGGGAAACGGTCACCACCATCACCCCTGTCTGACCCCAGAACCAAGGAAGGCCCTGCCACCATGCTGTTTGACCTGCGCGCCCTGGGCTACTTCGTGGCCGCGTACGAAGAGCGCTCGGTCACGGCCGCCTCGCGCCGCTGCTTTGTGGCCCAGCCGTCCATCAGCATGGCCATCAAGGGGCTGGAGGATGCGCTCGAAACCACCCTGTTCGAGCGCAGCCGCCAGGGCCTGGCCCCCACGCCCGCCGCGCACCGGCTGTACCCGCGTGCCTGCAGCCTGCTGGCCCAGTCCAGCGCCATGGTGCGCGACTTTCGCGATGCACCGCGCGAAACGCTGGGCATCTTCCTGCAGGACGATCTGATGGTGTCCCAGGCCGCGCCGCTGTTTTCCCTAATCGCCCAGGAGCTGCCCCACACCATGGTGCGGCTCACCGCCAGCGCACCAGACGCCCGGCTGCGCATGGTGGCCGAGCACTGCAAGCCGCCGGGCGACACCTTTGTGCCGCTGTGGCACGAGCCCTATGTGATGCTGGTGCCCGAGCAGCACCCGCTGCGCTTCAAGAAACGCTTTGGCCTGGCGGACATCGAAAACCTGCCCCTCATCGAATGGCCGTATTGCCCGCTGCACCAATCCTTCATCCGCCTGCTGGCCGAGCGGGGCATTGCGCTGCAGGTGCAGGCCAGCGCCGCGCGCGAAGAACTGCTGCTGCACATGGTGGATGCAGGCATGGGGCTGGCCGTGGTGCCCCAGTCACACGCGGCCCACGCCCGCCGCGCCCTCACGCGGCCGCTGGACGGCCCGTTGGCCTTCTCGCGCCACATCGGCTTGGCCTGCGACGCGTCGGACGCGCCCATGCTCGGGCTGCTCCACCGGCTGGCTGACAGCGTAAAGGCAATCGCCGCTCAGCCCGAGCAGGCGCCACGCAGCAATGTGGTGTGACAGCGCCGCCACGCCGACTTGCTGCAGCGCAGTATTCGGGTATTGCCTGAAGATTTAGCGCACTGCACAAGCCGTTTGGGTCCTAGAATTTGTAAACGCGCGTTTCTTCTTTTTTGCGCAAAGGACACACCATGAAAGCAGTGCAGCAGGACATCGACGAGCGGACCAACCTCACCAGCACGAACAAGTTCGAGCTGCTGCTGTTTCGCCTGGGCACTGACAACGCCCTGGGCAAGTCCGAACTCTTCGGCATCAACGTGTTCAAGATCCGCGAGATCGTCGCGATGC
The DNA here is from genome assembly GCF_022763525.1 of Acidovorax sp. GTDB lineage: Bacteria > Pseudomonadota > Gammaproteobacteria > Burkholderiales > Burkholderiaceae_C > Acidovorax. Next base: position 29,009 of record NZ_JALEGG010000178.1, on the reverse strand, counting down.
CCAGCATCACCCCCATCGCGGGCACCATGCCCCACTCGCTGGGTGTGGTGAACCTGCGCGGGCAGGTCATTCCCGTGCTCGATCTCCCCTCCATCGTGGGATGCAAGCCCCAGACCGGCTTGAACATCATGCTGGTCACGGAATACGCCCGCACCACCCAGGCGTTCGCCGTCGAGTCGGTGGAAGATATCGTGCGGCTGGACTGGAAACAGGTGCTCTCGGCCGAGACCAGCGGCGCCAAGGGCAAGCTGGTGACCAGCATTGCCCGCCTGGACGGCAACACCGACGAATCGCGCCTGGCCCAGGTGCTGGACGTGGAAGCCATCCTGCAGATGGTGTCACCCTCGGACGGCCACGAGGTCACCGAAGAGAAAGTGGGCGCGAAGCTCAAGCTCAAACCCGGCACGATGATCCTGGCGGCTGACGATTCGTTCGTGGCGCGTTCGCTCATCGAGCAGGAGCTCAAAGTGCTGAACGCCCCCTACGAAATGGTGAAGTCCGGCAAGGAAGCCTGGGATCGCCTCAACGCCATCGCCAAAAGCGCCGAAGGCGAAGGCAAGACCGTGCTCGACCGCGTGGCCATGGTGCTGACCGACCTGGAAATGCCCGAAATGGACGGCTTCACGCTCACCCGCAACATCAAGCAGGACGCACGATTCCACGGCTTGCCGGTGGTGATCCACTCGTCCCTGTCGGGCTCCGCCAACGAAGACCACGTTCGCAGCGTGGGGGCTGACGGCTATGTGGCCAAGTTCGTGGCCGAAGACTTGGCCGAAACCATTCGCCGCGTCCTGCCTTAAGAACGTCTTTACGATCTTTTGCTTTGGCCCTATTGCGGGCATTGTTTGCGAGCGGGCCACCCCAAGCCCGCTGGCGCGAACGGCGCGATGTTTGCGCACAGCACCGCTGATGGCAAAAATGGACTCCAGCGCCCGTCCTTACAGCGCTGGAAGCTATCAATTTCATTGCAAAAAGCAGATTTCCAGCGGCCGCCGGCGCCGCTCGCGGGGTGCCGTCCTACCCCTCGCGGCGGTGCGCAAGTCAACCAAACCCACCTCCCGGGCGCTACATTGAAAGCGCTTGCAAAGCGCTGGCCCTGCGAAAGTTGTAACGCCCCGCCGGGGCGCTTTTCGGGGGCTTTACGTGCAGGGCGGAACGCCCACGCCCTGCCAAGGTCTGACCAGCATGACTACCTCCACCTTCGCCCGCATTGTTTCTGCCACGGTCCTGGGCGCCGCGGTGACCGGCTGCGCCACGGTGCAGGGAGACCCCTACTACGACCCTGGCTATCGGGTTTACAACCAGCCGGGCTACACCTACAACAGCCCTCCGGTGTATTCGAGCCCTCCGCCGGTCTACCCCGCGTATTCGGCTCCGCCTCCCGCCGTCATTTACTACGGCGGGCGTGACCGGGATGACCGCTGGGAACGCGACCGCCACCACAACGATTGGCGGGAACGCGAGCGCGACCGCGCGCGGGAACAGGCCGAGCGCGACCGCCAGGCCCGTGAGCGTGAACGCGACCGACGCGAGCAGCAGGCCCGCGAGGCCGACCGCCGCCAGCGCGACCGCGAACAGGCCATGCGCGAACAGGCCGAGCGGGACCGCCGCCAGCGCGAGGCACAGTCGGGGCGCATTCCGCCCGGCGCCTACGCCCCGCACCCCCACGACTGGCGCTCCCGCCAGCATTCCAACAGCAGTTTCGACAAACCCTGACGAGGCCCGCGGGCGCCTTGCCCGCGCTATTTTCCGCAGCCGACCACCATGGTTCCCTCCGCGCGCCCTCTGACAGCGATCCTCTGGCTTTGCGCTTTGTGCCTGGGCTCTGCGGCACAGGCCCAGGTGGTGCGGTGCACCGACGCACGCACCGGGAAGGTGACTTACACCGACGGAGCCTGCGCGAGCGATTCCGCCGCCCGCGAGGTGGAGGCCCGGAAGACGCCCGCCGAGATCCAGCTGGAGCGGGATCTGGCTGCCGAGGCACTGGAGCGCAAACAGCAGCGGCAGCAGGCCGAAGCCGCTGCCGCCGAGGCAGACGCCCGCCGCAACGCCGATCTGGACCGCGCGCGCGCAGCGCAGGCTGCCGCTGCGGCCCCGCAGCCGCACGACTACGCCCGCTCACCGGAGTGCGCGCGGTCGCGGCGCAACCTGGACATCGTGGCCGCTGGCGTGGCTCGCTCCACCTATGAGCAGGAGATGCGCCTGGAGGCCGCCCAGCGGCAGGTCGACATGGACTGCCTGGGCCCTGCGGGCTATGCGGAAGTCGAGAAGGCCCGAGCCCAACAGCCCCGCGTGGTGGTGGTGCCACCGGCTCCGCACCGTCCGTTGTACCCCCAACCCTACCCACGCCCGACACCACCAGCGCCTGCGCCGCATCTCACGCAATGCGGCGACTTCCGCTGCACGGACAACCTGGGCAACACCTACCCGCGAACGGGGCCCGGGCGATTCCCCGGCCCGGGCGGGGTCTGCCGTTCCAACGGTGGCCAGGCCCCCTGCTGAACGAGCGGTACTCCTTTTTTTGCCGCCGCTGCGGTGATCGGCGTGTCCCCAGCGGTTCCCAGGCCCACAACCTACTGCTTCACCGCTTTTCCACCCAGCCCCTCGGCCACCGAGGGGTACCGCAGGCGCACGCCCAACTCCCGCAGCATCCGCTGGTTGTCCAGCCGGCGAGATTCGCTCATGAAGCTCAGCACCATCAGCGACAGCTGCTGCTGTGCATCGCTGCGCGGCACCCGCGGCGGGCGGGGCAGGCCATACAGGTCGGCAGCGAGGTCGAAGTAATCGCCCATCTTGAGTTGGGTGCTGTCGCTCACGTTGTACGCCCGTTGCGGCCGCCCGCGCCAGAGGGCCGCCACGCAAGCCCGGGCCAGGTCGTCGGCGTGGATGTGGTTGGTAAAGACGTCGTCCTCGGGCGTCAGCACGGGCGTGCCCCGCCGCAGGCGCGCCTCGGGTGTGCCGCCCTCGCGGTCGGGGGCGTAGATGCCGGGAATGCGCAGCACGCTCACGCGCACCCCTGCGCGGCCCAGGTGGCGCACGGCCCGCTCGGCATTGACGCGGCGCTGGGCGCGCGGCGTGCCCGGCGCCACAGCGCGCGTCTCCGGCACCAGCGCGCCCTGGCAATCGCCATAGACGCCACTGGTGGATGCATACGCGAGGGATGCAGGCAAGGTCCGCAGGCGCAGCGCCCGCGCCAGGTCCACCGTGCGCGGGTCCAGCCACCAGTCCCGCCCACCGGCACCTTCGCCGGGAGGCGGTGCCAGGTGCAGCACGCGGGTGGCCAGCCCTGCCAGCCGGCGCAGCGACGGGGCATCGTCCAGGTTGCCCACGAGGGGCCGCGCACCCAGGGCACGCAGCCCGGCAACCCGTGCGGGGCTGGAGGTGAGCGCCAGCACCTGCATGCGCGCCGCGCCCGTTCCGCAGCGCAGATCGCGCAGCACCCGTTGACCTACGTCACCACAGCCCACGATCAGCAGGCGTTCACGGCGAAAGCGCGCAGGCAGCGCGCCAAGTGGGCTTTGTATTGAAGGCAAAATCGTGTCCATTTGCCCGGCACCTGCCGGGCTGTTGCTTTGACCGAAGACGACTCCAAGGATACCCACACATGACCAGCGCAGAGGCTGCCACCACCGCAGCGTTCCAGATCAGCGTGCAGCCCAGCGGGCGCGCTTTCAGTGCCAACGCGGGCGAGACCATCCTGGCAGCCGCCATCCGCAGCGGCGTGGGTCTGCCCTATGGTTGCAAGGACGGCGCCTGCGGCTCGTGCAAGTGCAAGAAACTCAGCGGTGCCGTGCACCACGGCGACCACCAGTCCAAGGCGCTGACGGCCGACGAGGAAGCCGCTGGCCTCGTGCTGACCTGCTGCGCCCAGCCGCTGACCGACGTGGTGCTCGAGTCCCGCCAGGTGACGGACGAAAGCGCCTACCCGGTCAAGAAGATGCCGGTGCGCGTCGCCGCCCTCGAAAAGAAATCCCACGATGTGATGCAGGTGCGCCTGCAGTTGCCCGCAGCCGACACCTTCCGCTACCACGCCGGCCAGTACATCGAGTTCATCCTGCGGGATGGCGCCCGGCGGGCCTATTCAATGGCCAATGCGCCCCACACGCAGGCCGAGGCGCCGGGCGTGGAGCTGCACATCCGCCACATGCCGGGCGGCAAGTTCACCGACCATGTGTTCGGCGCCATGAAGGAAAAGGAAATCCTGCGGGTGGAAGGGCCGTTTGGCAGCTTCTTCCTGCGCGAGGACTCCGACAAGCCCATTGTGCTGCTGGCCTCGGGCACGGGGTTTGCCCCCATCAAGGCATTGATCGAGCACATGCAGTTCAAGGGCATCACGCGCCCGACCACGCTGTATTGGGGCGGCCGCCGGCCCGGCGACCTGTACCTGCACGACTGGGTTCTGGCGCGTGCCGCCGAGCTGCCACACCTGACCTATGTCCCGGTGGTGTCCGACGCCCTGCCCGAAGATGGCTGGACGGGCCGCACGGGCTTTGTGCACCAGGCCGTGATGGACGACTTCGCCGACCTCTCGGGCCACCAGGTGTATGCCTGCGGCGCACCCATCGTGGTGGACTCGGCACGTGCCGATTACACCGCGCACCGTGGCCTGCCACCGGAGGAGTTCTTCGCGGACTCGTTCACCTCCGAAGCCGATAAGCATGGAACACCCCCCTGAGGCCCTGCGGGCCTTCCCCCCGCTCTCGCCTCGCTGCGCGATGCGCGCAGGGGGACGCCGCCAGCGCGGCGGGGCGGCCCTTGCGCGGCGGCTCTGGCTTGGTTCGCGCCAGTTTCGTCGGCTGCGGATGACGCGCAGCGCCTCGGAAAACTGAGATGACCCGACTGCGCCAGGCCCTGCGGGGCGCGGGTCCGATGGCGGCGGTGCTGGGCTTGGCCGTGCTGCTGGTGGTGGGTGCAGGTGAATGGGCCACCCGCAGCGAGCTCGACAACCAGTGGGACAACCTGCGCCGCTCGGGCGAAGTGCAGGCCCTGGCGCTGCGGGGCGTGGCCACGCGCTACAGCTACCTGCCTTTCACCGCAGCCCAGCAGCCGCTCATCGCCGAATTGCTGCACCACCCCGACGCACTGTCCCTGAAGGGCGATGCCAATGCGTACCTGCAGGCCATCAACGCCAATGCTGGCTCGGACACTCTCTATGTGATGAACACCGACGGGCTCACCGTGGCCTCCAGCAACTGGGACACGCCCACCAGCTTCGTCGGCCAGAACTATCGCAACCGCCCATACTTCCGTGACGCGCTCCAGGGGCAACCGGGGCGCTTCTACGGCGTGGGCAAGACCACCGGGGAACCGGGCTTGTTCGCATCGGCGCCGGTGGTGGAAAACGGCCGGGTGATCGGCGTGGTGGCCGTCAAGGTGGCAATGCAGCCCATCGTGGACACATGGGCCCAGCTGCGCGATCCGGTCTTCGTGACCGACGACCGGGGCATTGTCTTTCTGGGTTCGGTCGCCCCCTGGCTGTACAAGACCACCCGGCCTGTGCCGGAGCAGCAGGTGCAGCAGGTCCAGTTCGATGAACAGTATGGCGCGCGATGGACTCCCGAACCCGTGCCGTGGCAGACGCGCCAGGCCGACGGCCAGCCGGGCAGCGAACTCTTGCTGCCGGGCCAGGGCAAGCGCTATCTCGCGTTTGAGGAGCACCTGCCCGATCTGGGCTGGACCCTCACGCTCACCGCCGATAGCCGCGCCATCGCCCTGGCGCGGCAACAGGCCTGGGCCCTGGCGGCACTGGCCTCGGGCCTGCTGGTGCTGGGTGCGCTGTACTGGCAGTTGCGCGAACGCAGGCTGGCCGAGAACCGACAGGCCCGCGTGCAACTGGAACTGCGCGTGCAGGAGCGCACGCAGGAGCTTCAGCAGGCGCAAGCGTTCCGGCAATCGATGGAAGATTCGCTGCTGGTGGGCATGCGCGCCCGCGACCTGGAAGGCCGCATCGTCTACGTGAACGCCGCCATGTGCGAGATGGTGGGCTACTCTGCCGCCGAACTCATCGGCAGCCTGCCACCCTACCCCTATTGGCACCCCGACGACCTCGCGCGGCACTGGAGTGACGTGGACACCGCCCAGGCCGGCCAGGTCTCCCCCCAAGGCCGCGAAAACCGGCTGCGGCATCGGGACGGCCATGATGTGTACACCATGTTTTACACGGCCCGGCTCATCGACGGCGAGGGGCGCCATGTGGGCTGGATGAGCTCCGTGGTGGACATCACGGCCCAAAAACGCGCCGAAGAGCAGCAGCAGCAACGCGAAGTCCAGCTGCAGCGCGTGCAGCGCGTGATCACCGTGGGCGAAATGGCGTCCACGCTGGCCCACGAGCTCAATCAGCCGCTCGCAGCGCTGGTCAACTATGCCGCGGCCGCGCGCTCGCTGGCCGCGCAGGGGCGAACCGAACTGCTGGGCGAGACGCTTTCGGCCCTGTCCAGCCAGGCGCTGCGCGCGGCGGACATCGTGGGGCGCATCCGACGCTGGGTGCGCCAACAGCCCCAAGTGCGCGAACCCTGCGACTTGAACGCCGCCGTGGACCAGTCCCTCGCCCTGCTGCTGCGCGCCGAGGCCCGGCGCCACGGCATCGCAGTGCGGCTGGACCTGGCCCATGGGCCCTTGCCGGTGAGCGCCGACCGTGTGCTGCTGGAGCAGGTGGTGCTGAACCTGGGCCTCAACGCCCTGCAGGCCATGCAAGGCATGCATGCGATGCAAGCCAAGCCGCCCGCGGCCAGCGGCACAGAAGCCCCCTCTCCCGAGTTGCTGCTCCGCACGGCCGCCGACGCCCGATTCGCTACGCTGCAGGTGCTCGACCGTGGCCCCGGCCTGCCTCCCGAGATCGCCGATCGCCTGTTCGAGCCTTTTTTCACCACCCGCGCCGACGGCCTGGGCCTGGGGTTGAACATCTGCCGCTCCATCGTGGAAAGCATGGGCGGCGAACTGCTGGCCCGCAACCGCGATGACGGCGGCCCCGGTGCGGTGTTTGAGATCCGCCTGCCGCGCCTACCTGACTTGTTGCCATGACGACCAGCTCCCCTGCTCCCGACTTTCGCACCGCCTTCGCTCCGACGCTGCCGCTGACCGTGTACATCGTCGACGACGACGAGGGCGTGCGCCATTCGCTGGCGGCGCTGCTGCTGGCCAACGGCCACACGGCGCGCGCCTATGCCTGTGGCGCCGATTTTCTGGCCCGCGCCGACCTGGCCGAACCGGGCTGCGTGCTGCTGGACCTGCGCATGGAAGGCATGAGCGGGCTGCAGGTGTTCGAGGCGCTGCAGGGCCGTGGCTCCGTGCTCAAGACCGTCTTTCTGTCGGCACACGGCGAACTCGCCTCGGCGGTCGCGGCCGTCAAGCAAGGCGCGGTCGACTGGCTTGAAAAACCCTGCGATGAACCCACCCTGCTCGCCGCGGTGACCAAAGCCGCCGAGCTGTCGCGAGACCTGGCCGAGCGCACCCAGCGGCGCAACGGCTTGCTGGAACGCTGGAACACCCTGAGCCCCCGCCAGCAGGAAGTCGCCCTGCTGCTGGCCACGGGCATCAGCAGCAAGGAAGCCGCCCGTGCATTGGCGCAACGCGACCCCGAGCGCCCCATCGACCCCCGCACGGTGGACACGCACCGCTCGGCCATCTTCCTGAAGCTCGACATCCGTTCGTCGCACGAACTGGGCATGCTGGTGGAGGATCTAGGGCTCTCGGACGGTGCGCTCCGCGCGCCGTGATCCCACGGGCGAACGCCTCCCGGGCTTCGCGCCACACCGCATTCGCCCGCACGCACTGGTCTTTCGACCCTCGATGCGTATCGAGGGGTTTTCGTAAGTAGTCTTACTGTTTTTCTGCACAATGTCGCCCATGAACCGTCGAAACATCCTCCTCGCCAGCGCCGTTGCCACCGCAGCGGCCACCTTCTCCTTCCCAGCGCTTGCGCAGGACGCCGGGCAGCCCATCCGCCTGATCGTGCCTTATGCACCCGGCGGCCCCATCGACGTGACGGCCCGCGCACTGGCCGAGCGCGTGCGCGACTCGCTGGGCACCGTGATCATTGAAAACAAGGGTGGTGCGGGCGGCAACATTGGCGCCGACGCCATCGCCAAGGCCGCGCCGGATGGGCTGACCATCGGCATCGCCGCCACCGCCACGCACGCCGTGAACCCCTGGCTGTACGCCAAGATGCCCTACGACGCGGGCAAGGACTTCGCGGGCATCACACAGATGGTGCGCGTGCCCAACGTGCTGGTGATCAACGCCACCAAAGCCGAGCAGCTCAAGATCAACACCCTGGCCGACCTGATCGCCTACGCCAAGGCCAACCCTGCCAAGCTCAACTACGGCAGCGGGGGCAACGGCAGCGCCGGCCACCTGGCAGGCGAGATGTTCAAGCAAAAGGCCGGCATCTTCGCGCTGCACATCCCGTACCGCGGCGCCAACCCCGCGCAGCTGGCGCTGCTGGCCGGCGAAGTGGACTTCAACATCGACAACCTGGCCGCCGCCGCGCCCAACATCCGCGCCGGCAAGCTCAAGGCCCTGGCCGTGACCTCGCTGGAAGCATCGGCCGCGCTGCCCGGCGTGCCACCGCTGTCGGCTACCTTCAAAGGTTTCTCCATCGACACCTGGTGGGGCCTGGTGGCCCCTGCGGCCACGCCCAAGCCTGTGATCGAGAAGCTGAACAAGGCCTTCGTCGCCGCCCTCAACGCGCCCGAAACCAAGACCCGCTTCGCGGCCCTGCTGGCCGAACCCGTGCCCACCACACCGCAGCAGTTCGACAGCTTCATGGCCGCAGAGCGCGCGAAGTACCAGCAGGTCGTCAAGGCCTCGGGCGCGAAGGTGGATTGAGAATTTCGGCTTAAATCTGCCCCCAGCGCTTTACGCAAATGCGCTAGCCGCTATCTTTTAGATAGCATATTGTTGGGCGGATGTCGGGCCGCTGCATCGGCGGCCCCCATCGCCGCCCGCTTCTTGCACACTGGCTTTGCGCCGGGGCCGCAGGCTATTCTTGCGCGACAAGCCATGCGCCGTCCTGCCCGGGCGTTGTCCACAAGGTGCGGCGGCAATAGCGGCGCAGCAGGTCGATCACCGTGTCGACCTGGTCGAGGGGCAGTTGCAGGTGCAAGGCGCCGCCTCCAGGTCCCTGGGTGAGCAAGTTCAGGGTGTACGCACCGTTGTATTCGTAGTAGTGCAACTGCGCGACTTCGGACCCGCAGTCCAGCAGCGGCGCATGGCACATGGCGATGCCGTACAGGTTGCCTGCTTCGGAGAAGCGCATGGATGCGAGCTCCGCCTCCAGCGCATCGACGATGCGCATGTACTCGGGGAGATAGCTGTGCCAGAGCCGCTGGCTCCACTTCTCGCGGATTTCGGCATAGCCCAGCGTGGCTTTCGGTTCGCCGTCGTACTCGCCTCTCAGATCCACCCCCCGCAGGCGCTGCGCCAGTTCCAGTGGCGATTCGCCATAGCGACTGGGCAGTGCCGGAGCGCCGAGCAACTCATAGGCAATCATGCAGCGGTCCATGTCGGCCTCAGACTTGAGCAGCGCGGTCAGCAGGCTTTCGCCGTCGCGGGTGTAGCCCGCCTTCAACTGCCAGGGCAGGCTCTCGCCTGCTGAAATCAGGTCGCTCTCGGACGCGCCCTCCACCACGAACTGCACCAGCGCTTCGACGCTGTCGAAGGTGCGCGTCTTCTTCTGAATCTGCGCAATCACCTTGTGCGGCAAGTAGACCTCGGTGGCCCAGTCGCTGCCCACGCTCAGGTAGCTGCCGCTGAGGCGCTTCTTGCAGAACTTGCGCAGTTGTTCATAAAAGCCGTCGGCCACCCAGCGGCCTTCCTGCGTGAATTGGAAGCGAATGGCCTTCCCGGCATGCAGGAACTCCAGCGCCACCTTGCCGCCGACGCTCCCTTCGGCGTGCGGGCTCTCGGGGGCGAACTCTCCCTGGGTGGCCTGTGCGAATTCCTGGAGCACCCCCACGTAGTCGCCCGCCTCGGCGATGCACTTGGGGTCAAATTCGCAGATCCGCTCAGGCACCATGTGTTGAAGGATCTGGCCCAGGTGGGAGCCATCCCAGCCTTTGGGCAAGGGCTGGAAGGAGATGCCTGCTTTCTTGAGGATTGCGGCAACCGTTTGGGACGTTTTAGTCATCGAAATCAGTCTCTCTGACACTCTAAAAAGGAAAGCGCTTTGGGCTACTTTTTGTGTAGCGCTTCGTCTGTGGTCCAGGTGATTGCCAGCGGCGCGAGCCGTGCCCTGCTGCCTGCCGGCGAAAGGTCGCCCGTGTCGCGGTAGTAGGCCAGGTAGGCGGGCAAGAAGGCCTGCTCGAACGCGGTGGGCGCGCTGGCAGTGGCGATGTCGATAGAGAAGCACCCGTCGAACTTGCGGTCCGGCACTTCATCGCCCTGTTGGTAAGCGCCCTCGCAGGTGTCGCCCAACAACCGGCCCAGTTCCAGCGCAGCGCAGCGGATCGCGCGGTTCGGGCAAGAGTCCTCGATGCGCAGGCGGTAGCCGTGTTTGCCCTTGGCGGCCGAGCGAGTCTGGCTGACTTCGACGACCGGGCTCGCATCCGTCTGGAGCAAAGCGGGGCTCAGCACATCGCCGGGGCGCCACAGCACCACTGCGTTGTCCGCCAGCAGCGTCTTGCGCTTGAGTTGCAGGTAGTTCTGCCCGGCCAGGAAACCTCCCTGGAACGCGATCGCCCAGGTGTCGGACCAATGCAGCTCCTGCACGGCAGTGCTGGCGCCTTCGAGCGGTAGGGCGATCAGGGTCTGGCGGTCCCGGTCATGGTCGATCGCCGCGTAGACGCGCTGCGCGTCGTGCCACAGCAGCAGCTTGGCCCGCTCCACGTCCAGGGGCTCGGCGAAGCGGTGCAGCGTCTGCGACGGCTGGTCCTGGCCTTCCGGCGCCAGCCGGTGCATGCCCTCGGCATCCACCCACAGGTTGCTGCCATCCGGCAATGCGCAGACCCCCAGGATCGCGCCCACCACGGGCAGGACGCCGCAGGCTTGCAGGCTGTGCAGGTCGAAGAGCTGGTACGTGGAAGGGTCGTTGCCCGTGCGCAGAAAAGCCAGTGCGTCCGTGAAGTGCGCGAACTCCTGGCGCCCCGCCCCGTGCCTCTGCAAGGTATAGCGAGCGAGGAACTCGCCATCCGGGCGATAGATCTCCGTGTATTCGCTTTGGGGATAGGTATAGGTGTCGGTCAGCACAATGGCGGCACGGCCGAAGTGCATGGGGCCCAGTCGTTGGGGTAGCGACGCTAGGCGATCGCCGTCCCAGTCGTGGACGATGAGGATGCGCTCGTTGCGCGGGGACGCCACGCCATACGCGTCCGAGCCCCCCGTCAGCACGTCGTGGAGGTGCCATTCCTTGTCACCGTGCCGCACGATGGTCAGCGGGCCGTCGGCGTAGTGCACGCGGGCCGTAACGCCCGGCGCGCTGAAGCGCAGGAACGTTGGCTCCGGGGGCACCAGCCGGGCCTGGCCATTACAGATCAGCGCCGCCGATTCTTGGGTGCCAATGAACAACGCGTCTCCGCGCTGCTCGAAAGTGAAGTTGCCGACGATGTTGATCAGCATGGTTTTCCTGGGGGTAACGTCGCTCGTTCCATGTCCATCAGGCCTTTCGGGTCATCGCCCAGACTTGCTGCAGCAATGCGGGCACCGCGTCGGCAACCAGATCATCACGCAGCTGGCGCAAAAAATCCTGCCGCAGACCGGGGTCCGTGCCCGGCCGGTGCGGCACCTTGCCTTTCTCGGCCATGCGCATCAGTGATTGCAAAGAGCCGAGAAAATTGCGCGGAAAGCGCTCGTAGCACCAACTGTCCTGCGTGGAGGCCATCCAGCGGCCCTGCATCACCAGCGGTGATGCATCCAGCGTGCGGTAGAGCCATGGCAGGGCGTGCGCGTGGCGGCTGTCGTCGGTATCGGCCAGCAGCCAGGGTTCCCGGGGCTTGGCCTCGATCCATCCATTGATGCCGTACATCCAGGCATCCAGTGCCGCAGCCGACGGGGGCGCATCCATCCAGCCCAGCCAGTCCAGCAACGCCAGCTGTTCGGGAATGCCCATGCCGCTGTACAGGTGGTCGGAAGCCAGCAGCATGGACAGCGCCTCGGCGCGGTATTCATCGGCCAGCCGGGGCGATGTGTGCACGACGTCCTCATCGTCAACATAGCGCGACCGCAACTCCACGGTGCGCGCCCACTGGGCGGGTGTCTGTTCGGGATGAAAGAACAGCTCGCGGCATGCCATCCAGGTGGGCGCCGGCCCTGGCGGCCACAACACCCCGTCAAAGAACAGCGCGCGCAGCGCGGCGTGTTCCGCCTCCTCACACCAATCAAAATAATCGACCGCCTCCAGGCGGCTCCACAGCTGCTCCCGGGTCAATGCATGCATCAAGAAAAGCTCCTTTCCGTTTCGTCCAGGCTGGAATAGACGCACTCTGCGGGCGCGTCGACACCAGCGCGCCACAGCACACGCAGGTGCAGCAATCCTTTGCCGTCGCCGGCGGTGTAGCCCATGGGTGTGGCGCGCATGCGGCCCAGCAGGGCCCGCAGATGGCGCACCGGCAAGCCCTGGGGGTCCATGTGCTCCGGGGTGGTGCACACCAGCTCGAACACGCCGTTGAACTGCGGGTCGCTGCGCGCGCCACGCTGGATGATGCCGCGTGCCACATGGAAGGCCCAGCGCATGAGGTGGTGCGCGCCATGGCGCGCGGCCTGCTCGGCCGAAGGTGCGGCCACGCGGATGCGCAGGCCATGCCGGCCATCGGCCCCGGGTAGCGGCTCGGGCTCGCTGGCCTGTACGGGTTCTGCCTTGAACAGCGTGGGCAATGCAGCGGACGCCGGCGGCCAAGTGAGCAGTTGGGCACTTCCCCAATCGCCATGCCGGTCGGCGGGCACCAGCCACACCTGGCTCCAGCCCTCGACGGGTGTGCTCACGCCCATCACCCGCCAGCCTTCAGGCAGTGGCTGCGCGGGAGCTGCGGGGCGGCCCTCCGCATCAAAACACAGCAGGTGATGCCCCGCCACCGAGACCAGATACAGGCAGGTGCCATCAGACCACAGCCAGCGCGTGCCGCCCACGGTGTCCTCGGGCAAGGTGGCCAGCGCAGCGCTGGCCACCAGGTCCTCGGTGTTGGCGCGGTAGAGGTGGTGCTCGTCCACAAAGAACCATGCGTTGCCCAACTGGCTCCAGCCACGCGGGTAGCCCCGGGGCCAGGTCAGCGTGCCCTGCAAGGCACCCGTGGCGGCGTCGCACCGGGCCCAGAATGATTGTCCCGCCGCGCCGCCGGTGCTCAGGTACACGCTGCCGCCCAGCATGAAGATATTGACCAACTCAAAGGGACTATCGCCGTCAGGCGTGCGTGGCAGCACATGCAGCACCTGCCCTTCGTCGTCGATGACCTGCCAGCCACGCCGATTGCCGGTGTAGAAGCACCCGCCCAGGCGATGCACCTGCCGGGACTGCGGCCAGTCGAGCATGCGCCCGCTGGCAGGGTGGAAGGCAAACCCCGACAGGTTGCCGTTTGCGTCCGTGCGGTGGGCGACAAACCAGCCATCGGACCACGAGGCCTTCGCGCAGCGAAGGAAGTCCCTCGCCCCATCGCCTTCGCCCACGCGATAGTCCATGGTCTCACCCACCGGGCCGATGCGCCGCACTGGCACGCCATACCCCCACGCGCCGCCGGTGCCGGGCCACTGGAGAGGGTCTGCGATCTGCAGACGCCCTTCGGCGAAGGCATGGGCAACGTCGGTCTCGGTGTAGCAGCGAGCGGCGCCCTCATCAACGGGCCACAGCAGCGTGCACAAGCTGGCGAACAGCATGGTTTCCTTCCTGGATATTGCGATTTCCGGCCCGTGATGCGGCGTGTGAAGTCACGCTTTTTGCCGTCGGCTCAGGACTCAGGGAATATACGGAGAAATGCGCCCATTCCAGGCCTCACGCGGTGGACAAGTTGTCAGCCGCCAACCGGCGTTGCGCTTGCAAAATGGCGGCTCTGACAACGCGACAGGCCCCCGGTTCTTCCAAGAGCCTGCTCGAAGGGACTGCACATCACCGTGAAAAGAAACGAACGATTGGCCCTGCTCACCTCGCAGCGCGCACTGCAGGCCGCCGTACAGGCCAGGGACTACGCTGCCGTGCGCCGCTGGCTGGCGGGCGGCGGCGATCCCAAGGCCCTGTGGCAGGGCGAACGCTGGGAAGACACCTACCCCATGGTTCTGGCCGTCGAAGGAAATGACCTGGAGATGGTGCACCTGCCGGCAGAGGCGGGCATGCCTCTGTACCACAACGCACTGATGGCACAGAAGAGATACGGTGCGGTCGAGCCGCTGACGGTGGCTGCGCTGTGGCGGCCCGGGTGCCACGAGGCCGTGATGGCCGCGCTGGACCTGGGCGCGGCCATCCACTCCACCACACAGGACCACATGCCGGTGCTGCGCCTGACGCAGCTGCATGAGCGCGAGCTGGATGCGCGCTCCGACGCCCTGTTCCAGCGCATTCTGGACGCTGGCGTGGTCGACGTGGACGCACCCTGGGACGACTCCTTGCGGATACTGCACATCATCTGCATGGGCAACAACCGCTACGTGCCCGAGCTGATCCGCCTGTCACGCGACGTCAACACGCCCGATACCAGCGCGCTGCGCCTCACACCATTACGGACGGCGGTCACCTCCGGCAGCGACCTGGCCGTGGGGGCGCTGCTGGCTCGTGGCGCAGACCCATCCACGCCGGTGTCTAAAGACAAAACCCTGCTGGATCAGGCGCTCCATATCAAGGAGTTCAAAAGGGAAAAGAACCTGAGCGGTCAGGTGGATCGCATCATCGCCATGCTGGAGACCGGGCGTGCCCTGCCGGAGTTCACATCACTCGCCTGAGCAAGAACGATGAAGAATGCCAGGGTACGCAGCCACTGAGGCATTTTCGCCCCTAGCGCTTATGGAATAGGCGCTGACAGCTATTAATTTATTAGCAAAACAGTCCTGAAAATCAGGGGTGTGCCGCCCCCGCGCAGGGTGGCGGCATGGCCCGCTATTTCCTCAGACGGCTCCCAGGCGCTCAATGCGCTGGTCGCGCACGGCCTGCAGCCACTCGGCGCGCACCTGGGCGGGCGCGATTTCCGCCAGCGGCAGCAGCACAAAGGCCCGCTCGTGCATGCGGGGGTGCGGCACGGTCAACGTGGGGGTGTCGATGGCCCAGGCATCGAAGAGCAGGATGTCCAGGTCCAGCGTGCGCGGGGCGTTGCGGTAAGGGCGCTCACGCCCCGCGGCGGCTTCGATGGACTGCAGGGCCGCGAGCAGCTCCTGCGGCGGCAGGCTGGTACGCAGGGCTGCCACGGCGTTGTAGAAATCGGGGCCGGTAGCGTCCACCGGGGCGCTGCGGTACAGCGCCGAGCACTGCAGCAGCTGTGTGCCCGGCAGCGCGGCCAGGGCCTGGATGGCGGCGCGCAGGGCCG
The DNA here is from genome assembly GCF_022763525.1 of Acidovorax sp. Classification (GTDB taxonomy): domain Bacteria; phylum Pseudomonadota; class Gammaproteobacteria; order Burkholderiales; family Burkholderiaceae_C; genus Acidovorax. Next base: position 13,575 of record NZ_JALEGG010000178.1, on the reverse strand, counting down.
CGGGCGCATCGCCCAGGTTGGCACCCAGGCCGATGTACGCCGTGTGGTCAGGCATCCGCGGCCCTGCTGGGCGCACCGCCGCCCTCCCCGCCACCGCCGCCGGTGCCACCTCCGGGTTTGCGACGGCGGCGGCGGCGCTTCTTGGGGGCACTGCCGTCGGGCGGCAGTTCCATGTCCTCACCGTCGGCAGGCGCGGCATCCACGGTGACACCGGTGGGGGCACCAGGTGCCGGGCGCGGCGCGGGGTTGCTGCGCGGCACGCGCTTGACGACGGGCTGCTGCGCCTTCTGGCGGGCTCGCTGCTCTTCCTTCGCCTGGTCCATCAGGTCGTCGCGGCGCTCGTCGTCGGCCGCCTGGAAGTCCTGCCACCACTCGGCCAGCGCTTCTTCGACTTCGCCCACATCGGCGCGCAGGCGCATGAAGTCGAAGCCTGCGCGAAAGCGCGGCTGCATGACCATGCCGTACGGGGTGTTGCCCACGCGCTTTTCAAAACGCGGCTGCATGACCCAGATCTCGCGCATGTCGGCAGCGAGCTTGCCCCGGCCTGACACGTCGCCGATGCGCTTGTCGAACACCTCGTCGATGGCCTCCTGCAGCGCAGGCAGCGGATGCTGGCGCTGGGCCAGGCGCTCCTGCCAGCCGCTGCGCACGTCTTCCCACAGCACGCAGGCCAGGAGGAAGCTGGGGGCCACGGGCTTGCCCTCGTTCACGCGGCGGTCGGTGTCGACCAGGGCGGCTTTCACAAACGGCGTGTCCGCGCGTTCCACGGCCACGTCCAGCAGCGGGTAGATGCCCTTGGCCAGGCCGAGCTTGCGCAGCTGCTCGATGGTGGCGATGGCGTGGCCCGTCTGCAGCAGCTTGAGCATCTCGTCGAACATGCGGCTTTGCGGCACCTCGGCCAGCAGCGCCTGCGACTGCACCAGAGGCGCGGCGGACTTCGCGTCGATGGTGAAGCCCAGGGGGCTGAGCTTGGCCGCAAAACGCACGGCGCGGATGATGCGGACCGGGTCTTCGCGGTAGCGCGTGGCAGGGTCGCCAATCATGCGCAGCGTCTTCTTCTTGGCGTCCTGAAGGCCCTTGTGATAGTCGACCACGATCTGGCTGACCGGGTCGTAGTACATGGCGTTCACGGTGAAGTCACGGCGCGTGGCGTCTTCGTCCTGCGGACCCCATACGTTGTCGCGCAGCACGCGGCCTGAGGCATCCACGGCGTGCTGCATGCCCGACAGCTGCGCCTTGCTGGTCTTTTCGTTGCCCGTGACCTGGCCCGCCGCCGAGTTGTCGAGGTAGGCGCGGAAGGTCGAGACCTCAATCACCTCGTGCTCGCGCCCCCGGCCATGCACCACGTGAACGATGCGAAAGCGCTTGCCAATGATGAAGGCGCGGCGGAACAAGCCCTTGACTTCCTCCGGCGTGGCGTTGGTGGCCACGTCAAAGTCCTTGGGGCGCAGGCCCAGCAGCAGGTCGCGCACGGCGCCGCCGACGATGTAGGCTTCAAAACCCGCCTGCTTGAGCGTGGCCACCACCTCGGCAGCGCGGCGGTCCACCAACTCGGGGTTGATGCCATGCACGCTGGCGGGCACCTCTTCGCGCTTGCCGAAATGGGGCTTGCCGCCCGAGGTCCCGGGCGTCGATTTGCCCAGCAGTTTGTCGATGAACTTCTTGATCATGGGTAGGGAGATATCAGGGGACTGCGAGCGCAGGGGGTCAGGAGGCCGTCTGGCTGGCAGGCTCGGCAAACAGATCCAGTATGCGCCAGCCGCGTTCCTGGGCCAGGGCGCGCAGGCGCGGGTCGGGGTTGGTGGCGACCGGGTGGTTCACCTTCTCCAGCAGGGGCACGTCGTTCATGGAGTCGCTGTAGAACGTGCTCTCGACATCGCCCCAGGCCAGCTGCCGCTCGGCCAGCCATTGTTCCATGCGCCGCACCTTGCCTTCGCGCATGGTGGGGATGCCGTCAATTTCGCCGGTGTACCAGCCGCTGGCATCGCGCACCAGCCGCACGGCCAGCAGTTGCGGCACCCCCAGTGCCTGCGCGATGGGCGTGGTCACGAACTCGTTGGTGGCCGTGACGATCAGCACCTCATCGCCCGCCGCCTGGTGCTGGCGGATGAGGCTGAGCGCCTGGGGCCGAATGGCGGGGTTGATGACCTCGCGCATGAACTGCTGGTGCGCCGCCGCAGCGGCCTCGGGCCCGCGCAGGCGCACGGCCTCGGTGGCAAAGCGCACATAGTCGTGCACGTCGAGCGTGCCGGCCTGGTAGTGGGCATAGAACTCGTCGTTGCGGCGCGCGAACTCCACCGGGTCATTCCAGCCGATGCGGATGGTGAACTCGCCCCACTCGTAGTCGGAGTCGAGCGGCAGCAGCGTGTGGTCCAGGTCGAAAAGGGCCAGCCGAAGTCGATGTGTTTGCATGTCAATCATTTACTGTTGCGCTGGGGCAATGGCCGTTGCAACTGGCGCAGCCCAGACCAGCGGCCGCCGCGCAAGGGCCGCCAAGCCGCGCATGCGGCGCTGCGCTGGCGTGCGCTGGCGGCGTCCCCCTTCCCGAATTGCGCAGCAATTCGAGAGAAGGGGGCTGCGGCGAAGCCGCTCAGGGGGATGCCCATTACTCCGACTCCAGCATGGTTTTCAGCAGCGGAATCGTGATGGCGCGCTGGGTGCGCAAGGCAAACGCATCGAGCTGGTCCAGCAGCTGCATGAGGCTTCCCAGGTCGCGCGAGAAGCGGTTGAGCATGTAGTCCATCACTTCATCGCCCAGGAACACTCCGCGCGCGTCGGCCTCCTGGCGCAGCACGGCGCGGCGCTCGGACTCGCCCAGCAGCTGCAACTGGAACACGTGGCCCCAGCCCAGGCGGCTGCGCAAGTCGTCGCGCAGTGGAAGGTCGGCCGGGGGCAGGTTGCCAGCGGCCAGCACCCAGCGCGGGCTGCCGCTGGCGGGGCTGATGGCGTTGACGAACCAGTTGAAGGCTGCGGCTTGCTGCGCGGTGTCGTACAAGTGCACGTCATCCATCAGCACTGCAGTCCAGCTCTCGTCGAAAACGGCAGGCTCGCTCACGGCGGGGTCCAGCCACCCCACGCTCGATCCATGTTCGCGCAGGGCCTGACGGACCGCCTGCAGCAGATGGGACTTTCCGCTGCCGGGCTCGCCCCAGAGGTAGGTGGGCACGGGCGAGCGGGTGGCCTCGCTGCTGCCCGCGCCAACGGCCAGCCGCAGGTGCTGCAGGGCGGCCTCGTTGGGGCCGGCGTAGAACCGGGCCAGCGTGGGCCCGGTGGCCAGGCCGATGTCCAGCGCCAGCTGCTTCATCATCATGCGCGGCGCACGGGCCGCCAGGGCTGGCCCGAAGGAGCGGGTGCGGGGGACAACAAGGAGGACAGCGGCATCACAGTGAAAGTTGGGACGGTGCCCGGCGCAAGGGGCTGCGGCGGGCGCCGCGAAAAAGTGGCTTCGGGCGAAGGGCTGCGGCAGGCCTGGCATCTTGCGGCAGGCTGGCGGCAACGGGCGATTTTAGTCTGCGGCAAACGCCCTGCCGCAACCGATCACCACCGCCCCGGCAACGCCCGTCTGCTGTCCCGCCCGGCCGCCCCCGCCGGTCTGCCAATAGTTCCAGAGCGGCGCCGCACCACGCCGCGGGCCGGATACGCCGGGGCTCTCAGGCCAGCGCTTCCCAGCGCCCGGTCTGTTCGGACCGCCAGAGCGCGTCCATCACCCGCGCCTGGGCTATCGCGTCGTCCAGCCCATCCGGCGTCGGGAGCGCGCCGTCGCGCACGCGCCGCGAAAAGGCCGCGACCTGCAGCTGATACTGGTCGCATGCGGGCAAGGTCTCGATGGTGATGCTGCTGCCATCCAGCAGGCCACCGTCGTCCACCGCGAGGCGCATGGAAACTGCGCGGGTCGCGTTGAAAGGGATGAACAGCTCGATACGGCCGCGCTCCCCCACCACCTGCACGCGCTGGAACCGCACGCTCTGCGTGGAGACCGTGAACGTGGCCTGCTGGCCGGCACCGAAGTCCAGCATCGCGCTGGTGAGCCGGTCGGTCCCCAGCCGGGGGTCGCGGTCCACCAGTGCAACGGCGCGCCGCGGCTCCTGGCCGAACAGGTAGCGGCCCGCCAGAACGGCATAGCAGCCGATGTCGTACAGCGCGCCGCCGCCAGTGCCGGGCTGGTTGCGGATGTTGCCGGGATCCTCGTTGAAATAAGAGAAGAACACCTGCACGGCCCGCACCGCGCCGATGCGGCCCGCGCGCACCAGGTCGCGGGCACGCTGCCACTGCGGATGGTGGCGCACCATGAACGCCTCTTCAATGTGCACGCGGGCGCTGGCGGCCCGCAGTAGCTCTGCCTCGGTCGCACTGAGCGCCAGCGGCTTCTCGCACAGCACGTGCTTGCCCGCCGCGGCCGCCTGCAGGGTCAACGGCACATGCAGGTGGTTGGGCAGCGGGTTGTAGATGGCCTCGATGGCCGGGTCGGCCAGCAGCTCCTCGTAGCTGCCGTAGGCCTGGGCGATGCCCAGCGACCCGGCGGCCTGCTCAGCGGCAGGCAGCGAGCGCGAGGCAAGCGCGCGCAGCTCCACCAGCGGGCTGGCCTGCAGAGCCGGAATCACGTGCTGCAGGGCAATCCTGGCCGTGCTGAGCACACCCCAAACCACGGGTTTCATTCGCGTTCCTCGCCAGACTCGTCAGAGATAGTTGTTGAGCAGGTTTTCGAGCATCTCCTGCCGACCGGAGACCGGCAGGGTGTCCTGGTTGCGCTCCAGAACGCGGGCAGCAACCTGGTCCAGCCCCATTTTGCCCGCCAGCACCTCCTGGCCAAAGCCGGTGCGCCAGCCAGCGTAGCGGGCATCGACGTGGCGTGCCAAGCGCCCGTCGGCCACCATTTTCTCGGCCACCAGCAGCGCCCGCGCCGCAACGTCCATGCCGCCAATGTGGCCGTGGAACATGTCTGCGGGGTCGATGGACTGGCGCCGTACCTTGGCATCGAAGTTCAGCCCGCCAGTGGTGAAGCCGCCGGCCTGCAGGATCAGGTACAGCGCGAGTGCAGTCTCGGGCACGCTGTTCGGGAACTGGTCCGTGTCCCAGCCGCACTGCATGTCGCCGCGGTTCATGTCGATGGAGCCGAAGATCCCCAGGTCGATGGCGGTGGCGATCTCGTGCTCGAAGCTGTGGCCCGAGAGCGTCGCGTGGTTGGCCTCGATGTTGACCTTGACTTCCTTTTCCAGCCCGTAGCGCGCAAGGAAGCCATAGACCGTGGCGGTGTCGAAGTCGTACTGGTGCTTGGTGGGCTCGCGCGGCTTGGGCTCGATCAGGATCGTGCCCGTGAAGCCGATCTTGTGCTTGTACTCCACCACCATGTTCAGGAAGCGCCCCAACTGGTCCATTTCCTGCCCCACGCGGGTGTTGAGCAGGGTCTCGTAGCCTTCGCGCCCTCCCCAGAGAACGTAGTTTTCGCCACCGAGCTTGAGCGTGGCATCCATGGCCTCCTTCACCTGCAGGGCGGCAAGAGCAAAGATTTCCGGGTCGGGGTTGGTGGCCGCGCCCGACATGAAACGCCGATGGCTGAACAGGTTGGCCGTACCCCACAGCAGTTTCATGCCGGTGGCGGCCTGCTTGGCCTGCAGCACGTCAACCATCTCGTGCAGGTGGTTCACGCTCTCGCGGGGCGTACTGCCCTCGGGCGCCACGTCGCGGTCGTGAAAGCAGTAGTACGGCGCGCCCAGCTTGGCGAAGAACTCAAACGCCACGTTCGCCTTGGCCCGGGCCGCCGCCATGGGGTCAGCCATGTGCTGCCAGGGGCGCTGGAATGTGTCGCCGCCAAAGGGGTCCAGGCCGTTCCAGCAGAAGCTGTGCCAGTAGCAGACGGCGAAGCGCAGGTGGTCTTCCATGCGCTTGCCCAGCACCAGGCGGTCTTTGTCGTACCACTTGAAGGCCAGTGGGTTGTCGGCCTCGGGCCCTTCGTAGGCGATGGGGGCTATGTCGGAAAAGTAGGTGCTGCTCATGATTGGAGGTTCTCGGCAAGGGGAGGACATCAGGGCCTGCGGTACAGGCTGCGGAACAGGGCATGGCGCGGCGCCAGCAAGGCGCCCTCGCCAGGGTCGGGTTGGTAGACGGTGTCGATGGGCGGCGGCAGGCAGACCGCCTGCATCGGCGCGCCCACGCTCAGGGCACCCAGGCGGGCCGCGCCCAAGGCCCCGCCGACGGCCGAGCCGCCGTGCGTGACGATCTCCACATCGAGCGCGCTGGCCAGCATCTGCGCCCAAAAGGCGCTGCGGGCGCCGCCGCCCACGAGCGACAGGCGGGTGACCTGGCTGCCTGCGGCGTTCAGTGCAGCCAGCCCATCCCGCAGGCCAAAACTCACGCCTTCCATCACCGCATAGCCCAGGCGCGCGGCATCGGTGTCGAAATCCAGGCCGTGAAAGCTGCCGCGAACTTGCGCGTCGTTGTGGGGCGTGCGCTCGCCGCTCAGGTACGGCAGGAACAGCGGGGCGGCCTCGCGGTCGCTGGCCCCCAGCGCCGCCGCACGCGCCGCCACATCCCCCGCATCCGGTGCGCCCAGCAGCTTGGCCACCCACTGCAGCGCGCTGGCGGCGGCCAGCATCACGCTCATCTGGTGCCAACGCCCGGGCACTGCGTGGCAGAAGGCATGTGTGGCGCTGGCGGCATTGGGCTGATAGGTGGGCGTGACCACGAACAGCACTCCGCTGGTGCCCAGCGACAGGAACCCCTGGCCGGGCTCCACGGCGCCCATGCCGACGGCACTGGCCGCGTTGTCGCCGCCACCGCCCGCCACCACGGTGCCTGGCCGCAGCCCAAGCGACTGCGCCACGTCGGGCCGCAGCCGCCCGCTCACCGCGCTGCCTTCGACCAAACGCGGCATGTGCGCGCGGGTGAGGCCCGTCAGCGCCAGCAGTTCGTCCGACCATTCGCGGCGCCGCACATCGAGCCACAGCGTGCCGCTGGCGTCCGAGAGATCGCTCACATGGTCGCCGGTCAGCAGCAGGCGCACATAGTCCTTGGGCAGCAACACCTTGGCCACGCGGCGGAACACCTCCGGCTCGTGGCGCGCCACCCAGCGCAGCTTGGGTGCCGTGAAGCCGGGCATCGCCAGGCTGCCGCCCAGCTCACTCAAGGCCGGCAGCTCACGCATCAGGGCGCTGCATTCCTCGGCGCTGCGCGTGTCGTTCCAGAGGATCGCCGGGCGCAGCACGCGGTCCTGCGCGTCCAGCAGCACGGCGCCGTGCATCTGGCCCGACAGCCCGATGGCCTCGGTGGCGGCGTACTCGACGGGGTGCGCTGCGCGCAGGCCGGCCAGGGCCGACTGGGTGGCGGCCCACCACTGGGCCGGGTCCTGCTCGCTGTGGCCGGGCTGGGGTCGCGCGACCGTGAGGGCCGCACCCGTGGTGCCCACCACCCGCTGGTCCGGCGCCAGCAGGAGAACCTTGACTTCCGAAGTGCCAATGTCGATGCCGATGTACATGGTCGATGCGAACTCAGTGAATGGATGCGGGTAAAGCAACGTCTGGGGGATAACCAGGCATTTCGACGGGGGCTGGCGCGGAGGCGGTGCGCGCATGCATGGGCCGCAGTTCGTGGTGCAGCACCAGGGCCGCGGCGCCAACGGCCGAGGCCAGCAGGCCGTAGCGGGCCGTGCGCACCGTGGGCGCCGCCACGCCCGCGCTGGCCGCGTAGCCCTCCAGCGTCTGGCGGGCGGTGGGCACGATGTCGGGATAGCTTTCGCACGAGGGCCCACCCACCACCAGGGCTCCCGGGTTGAACGTGGTCCAGAGGTTCTGCAGCACCACGCCCAGGTACACGCCGCCGCGCCCGGGTTCAGCCTGGCGCGCCAAGGCCCGCGCGCCCAGGAAGGTTTCGGCGCAGCCCCGGCGCCCGCAGGAACAGGGCAGCCCGTCGATCTGCAGGATGCTGTGGCCGATTTCCCCTGCCATGCCCTGCAGCCCGGTGAAGAGGCGGTCGTTGAGCACGATGCCAGCGCCCACGCCCACGCCACAGGTCACGAAGATCAGCGAATCCGTCGCCTCGCCGCCCGCGAACTCGTATTCGCTGAGCGCGGCGGTGTCGGCCTCGTTCTGCACGTGCACCGCCATTGGCGGGCTGCCCGCCTCGGCCAGGGCGCGCGTGATGAGGGGCAGGAAAGCCACGTCGCGCCAGCCGAGATTGGGCGCAAAACGCACCGTTCCGCTGCCCTCGTCAAACGCACCCGGCAGCCCGATGCCAATGCCCGACACCAGCACCTGCTGGGCAGCCAGTTCGCGCTGCGCCCGGACCAGCAGGGCGGCCACCTGGCGGGCCACGGCCTCGGGCGCGTGGTCGTCCAACGGCTCCTCGGCCGACCACAACACCTCGCCAATGAGCGATACCCCGACCACCCGCAGCGACTCCACTGCGATCTCGGCGCCCACCATGGCCCGGCGGGTGCCATGAAGCCGCAGCGGGGTCGAGGGGCGCCCCAGGCCCTGCGCGGCGGCCAGGCCGGTTTCCTCGATCCAGCCTTCATCAATGAGCTCGCGCACCAGCAGGCTCACCGTGGATTTGGTGAGGCCGCTCTCGTTCGCGAGCTGCGCGCGCGAGAGGCTCTTGCGCTGGCGCAGCAGCCTGAGCAGCACGCTGCGGTTGATGCGTTTGACCAGTTGCTGGTCGCCTGTGGTCTTCTTCATGCGGAATGGGGGAAGGCGCCGGCCTCAACGGCTGTGGGCCTGCGCTTTTCCTTCAGGTTGTTTGCCTGCGATGATCATGCCCAGCACTTCGTCCTCGGTGACATCGGCGGTGCGGTAGGCACCCACCAGGCGGCCGTTCTTCATCACCGCGAGCCGGTCGCTGAGCGCGAACACGTCGGGCATGTCGTGCGTGATGAGAAAAATGCCCACCCCCTCATCCTTGAGCTGGCGCACCAGACGGCCCACCATGGCCGTCTCCTCCGGGCCTAGCGCGGCCGTGGGCTCGTCCATGATGAGGATGCGCGCGTTGAAGTAGATGGCACGCGAAATGGCCACCACCTGCCGCTGCCCGCCCGACAGGCGCCGTACTGGCGTTCGCACGTTGCGGAAGTTCTTGTTCAGGCGCTCGAAGACCTTGCGGGCCTCGGCGTCCATGCGGTGGTCGTCCAGGGTGTTCCAGCGGGTGAGCAGTTCGCGCCCGAGGAACAGGTTGGCCACCGCGTCCAGGTTGTCGGCCAGCGCCAGCGTCTGGTAGATCGACTCGATGCCCAGCCGCTGCGCGTCGATGGGTGAACGGATGTGCACGTCCTGCCCCTGCACGCGCACTTCCCCGCTGTCGACGGGGTAGGCGCCCGCCAGCATCTTCATCAGCGTGGATTTGCCCGCGCCGTTGTGGCCCAGCAAGGCCACCACCTCGCCCGGGTGCAGGCTCAGGCTCACGTCGTCGACAGCCCGCACCCCGCCGAATGATTTGCGGATGTGGCGCAGTTCCACCAGCGGGGCGCTCATGCGGCGTCTCCGGTCACGCGGCGGTAGACCACGTCGAATACCACGGCGGCAATCAGCACTTGCCCGATGATCACGTAGCGCAGGCCGATGGAGATATCGAGCAGCAACAGGCCGCTGTCGATGCTCTGCATGATGAGCGCACCCAGCACCGAGCCCAGGATGGAGCCGCTGCCACCCGCCAGTGCCGTGCCGCCGATCACGGCCGCTGCGATCACGAACAGCTCCATGCCTGTGCCCAGCGAATTGGTGCCTGCATTGAGCCGCGCGATCGACACCACTGCGGCGATGGTGATGAGCACGCCCATCAGCGCGAACAGCATCAGCGTGACCCGCCGCACCGGAATGCCCACTAGGGCGGCTGCTTCGGGGTTGCCGCCGATGGCGAATACATAGCGCCCAAAGCGCGTGCGATGCACGATGAAGGACAGCGCCACGGCCACGCCACCCCAGATCAGCACGGGGATGGGCACGCCCTGCGGCGCGTCCTTGGTGGGGATCTGGTAGGCGTTCATGGTGGCGACAAAACCGACCACGATCAGCGCGGGCACGGCGGCCACCAAAGCGTCCAGCCACACGGGCGGGTTGGGCACGCCGTAAGACGCCTTGGCCCGGCGCCGCAGCCAGGTCTTGAGACCGAACAGCACGACGAGCACCGCCGCCAGCACCCAGCTGGCCTGCACGCCGATGGCACCGTCAAAACCGCCGCCCAGGCGCTGGAAGAACGCATCGCTCACCGGTTGTGTCTTCCCATCGGCGACCAAAAAGGCTGCGCCGCGAAACGACATGAGCCCGCCCAGCGTGACCACGAACGAGGGCACGCCCAGCATGGCCGTGAGCGCGCCCTGGTAGAGAGAAACGCCAATCGCCACCGCCAGCCCGGCCAGCGACGCTTCGACCCAATGCCAGCCGGCGGTGTACATCAGGGTGGCGATCAACACCCCCACAAAGCCCATGACCGAGCCCACCGACAGGTCGATGTGCCGCGCCACGATGACCAGTACCACCACGGTGGCCACGATGCCCACCACCGCCGTCTGCTGTGCGATGTTGTAGAGGTTTTCGGGCGACAGGAACAAGCCGCCCGAGAGCACGTTGAATACGAGGGCCGTCACGACCAGCACGGCGCCCATCAGCACCAGCCGCCAGTCGATGGCCAGCTGCCTGAGAACATGGGGAACAGGACTCACAAGCGCACTCCGCCAGAGATGAAAAGGGACCGGGCGATGACAGCCCACGGTCCGCAGGCTTTCTTTTTTTGAAGGGCTCCACACAAAGCCCCGGGGGAAACTACCCGTGGCGAGCCGTCACTTGCAAGCGGCTGGCGCCTTGGCCGCGTCCACACCCTTGCACAGCGCGTCCTTCGAAATCCAGCCAGCTTTCACCACGACATCGAGGTTCTTGGCCGTGATGGGCACGGGTTTCAGGAACTGCGCCTGCAGGGCCACTTTCTTCTCGCCGCCATTCCAGGTCTGCGCTCCCGCCACCTTCTGGCCTTTGGCCAGCGCCACCGCGGCGGCGGCGGCATCGCGGCCCAGATCGCGCGCATCCTTCCACACCGACACCGTCTGCGACCCCTGCGCCACGCGGTTGAGCGCCGCATGGTCTCCATCCTGGCCCGACACCGGAATGCCCCGGATGCCCTTGGCCGTGAGCGCCGCCACCACGCCGCCGGCCGTGCCGTCGTTGGAGGCCACTACGGCATCGATCTTGCCGCCGCTCTTGGTGATGATCTGCTCCATGTTCTTTTGCGCCACCTCGGGCTTCCAGCCCTCGGTGTATTCCTCGCCCACGATCTTGATATCGCCCTTGGTAATGGCCGCCTCGATCACCTCTTGCTGCCCGGCGCGCAGGAAGTTGGCGTTGGGGTCGGTGGGCGAGCCCTTGATCATCACGTAGTTGCCCTTGGGCTTGGCTTCGAACACGGCACGCGCCTGCATGCGGCCCACCTCCACGTTGTCGAACGTGATGTAGAACACGCCGGGCGCCTCGATCAGGCGGTCGTAGGCCACCACCGGGATCTTCTGCTGCGCGGCCTTGTTCACGGCGGGCAGGATGGCGTCCTTGTCCATGGCCAGCACGATCAGCACCTTCGCGCCCTTGGCGATGAGCGAATCCACGTCGGAGAGCTGCTTTTCGGGCGAGCCGCCTGCATCCGCGCTGATGTAGGTGGCGCCGAGCTTGGCCAACTGGTCCTTGATGGCCTTCTCATCGGTCTTCCAGCGCTCCTCCTGGAAGTTGGACCAGCTCACACCCACGACCTGGGCGAACGCGCCCGCACTGGACAAGCCCAGTGCCAGCGCCGTCAACGTTGTCTTCAGTTTCATCCTTGTCTCCAGTAAACGGCCTCGTGCGGGCCTTGGGTTGGTGGATTGACTCGCGGCGGCCTGTCGGCTCGGCCCCTTGGTGCATTCGCAGGTGCCCGGGTGCCGCGCCGGTCGTGCTCCATCGCTCCATGTATCCCGGTGCACCCGCAGGGCGGGTTTGCGCCGAGGTTGAAGTACTTAGTACGACCGACGAACAAATTATGAAAGAAATGAATGCACAGCCGCATTCGGGCAAACCCGACATAGTTTGACAAGCGAACTATTACCCGCAGAGCCTGAAAAAGGACTGCCGCAGGAGTCTCGTCGCATATGCACAGGCCACTGCCATGCCGCATCCAAACCCCACGGCGCGCGGTGCCGACGCGAGCAGGCCGATGCATGCCCTTTAAAATCTCGCCTTTCAGCCCGCGCGGCGGGCCAACCAGCACCCAAAGCACCTCATGAGCTCCTCCGCTTCCCCCACTCCCCTTTCCTACAAAGACGCTGGCGTTGACATCGACGCGGGCGACGCGCTGGTCGAGCGCATCAAGCCGCTCGCCAAGAAGACGATGCGCGAAGGCGTGCTGGCAGGCATCGGCGGCTTTGGCGCGCTGTTTGAAGTGCCCAAGCGCTACCAGGAACCCGTCCTCGTATCGGGCACCGACGGCGTGGGCACCAAGCTCAAGCTGGCCTTTGAATGGAACATGCACGACACCGTGGGCATCGACCTGGTGGCCATGAGCGTGAACGACGTGCTGGTGCAGGGCGCCGAGCCCCTGTTCTTCCTGGACTACTTCGCCTGCGGCAAGCTCGACGTGGACACCGCCGCCGCCGTCGTGGGTGGCATCGCCAAGGGTTGCGAGTTGTCCGGCTGTGCATTGATCGGCGGCGAGACCGCCGAGATGCCCGGCATGTACCCCGCGGGCGAATACGACCTGGCCGGCTTTGCCGTGGGTGCGGTAGAGAAGAGCAAGATCCTGACCGGCAAGGATGTGAAACCCGGCGACGTGGTGCTGGGCCTGGCATCGGCCGGCGTTCATTCCAACGGTTTCAGCCTGGTGCGCAAGTGCATCGAACGCGCGGGCAGCAACGTGCCCGCCACGCTGGATGGCAAGCCCTTCAAGCACGCCATCATGGAGCCCACCCGCCTGTACGTGAAGAACGTGCTGGCCGCACTGGCCCAGCACCCCATCAAGGCCCTGGCCCACATCACCGGGGGCGGCCTCCTCGAGAACATTCCCCGCGTCCTGCCCGAAGGCACCGCCGCCCACCTCCAGAAAGGCAGCTGGCCCCAGACCGAACTGTTCGCCTGGCTGCAGAAGACTGCTGGCATCGACGACATCGAGATGAACCGCACGTTCAACAACGGCATCGGCATGGTGGTGGTGGTGGATGCCGCCCATGCCGAAGCCACGGCCGCCACGCTGCGCGCCGCGGGCGAGCAGGTGTACACGATTGGCACGATCGCACCGCGTGGCGACGGTGCCGCCGTGGTGGTGGCCTGAAGACGGTGGCGACCTGAAAACTTTAGAGCCTGTTCACAATCTCGCAGGGGTCGCGTTGGAGCGCAATCGGGAGGAGTGGATGCTTCGGGTGTGCCGCATGGGCTCATGCCCATGCCAGCAGCCGGAGCGTTCAATCGCCCGATTTCGCTCCAACCCTTCGGGCAGTGGTCTTTGCGGGCGATCTGCGGCGTTGCGGCGCTTGCCACTAGCCGAGCTATTGGCCGCACCCCGCGCCTTGCACACCATCCCGCACAGACCGCTGCGCGACCCCTGGGAGGTCGTGAACAGGCTCGTAACGCCTCCCGTCCG
>NZ_JALEGG010000177.1 GCF_022763525.1 Acidovorax sp. | reverse complement strand
CGCATCAAGGTGATTTCGCGCCTCGATATTTCCGAGAAACGGGTGCCGCAGGATGGGCGGATGAAACTGAAGGTGGGTCCGGATCGTGTCATTGATTTCCGGGTCAGTACCCTTCCCACCTTGTTTGGCGAAAAGATCGTGATCCGTATTCTGGACCCGAGCAGCGCCAAGCTGGGTATTGACGCTTTGGGATACGAACCGGAAGAAAAGGAACGACTTCTCGAGGCTATTGGCCGCCCATACGGGATGATTCTGGTGACGGGGCCCACGGGCTCGGGCAAGACGGTGTCCCTGTACACCTGTCTCAACCTGCTGAATAAACCCGGGGTCAATATCGCTACTGCTGAGGACCCTTCTGAAATCAACCTGCCGGGCGTCAATCAAGTCAACGTCAACGAAAAAGCTGGCTTGACTTTTGCCGTCGCCTTGAAATCCTTCCTGCGGCAAGATCCAGACATCATCATGGTGGGTGAAATCCGGGATTTGGAAACTGCTGATATTTCCATCAAAGCCGCACAGACAGGCCATTTGGTCTTGTCCACGCTGCACACCAACGACGCACCCACAACGCTGACCCGCATGCGGAACATGGGGATCGCGCCCTTCAATATTGCATCCAGCGTGATCTTGATCACTGCGCAGCGGCTGGCGCGCAGGCTCTGCCCGGTATGCAAGGTGCCTGCGGACATCCCCCACGAGGCGCTGCTGGAAGCAGGGTACAAGGACGAAGAACTCGACGGAAGCTGGGTTACCTACCGTCCCGTAGGATGCTCGGCCTGCAACAACGGCTACAAAGGCCGTGTAGGTATCTACCAAGTCATGCCCGTTTCAGAGGAGATTCAGCGCATCATCTTGCGCGACGGAAGCGCTCTGGAGATTGCCGAACAAGCCAGGGCAGAAGGTGTTCGCTCACTCCGCGAATCGGGCCTTTACAAGGCCAAACTAGGTTTCACTTCGTTGGAAGAAGTGCTTGCCGTTACCAACGAATAAAAGAGCAAAGAGGGACCAGCATGGCGACCGCAGCATCATCAAGGGATATCAAGGATTTCGTTTTCGAGTGGGAAGGCAAGGACCGCAACGGAAAGATCGTGCGCGGTGAAGTGCGCGCGGCGGGAGAAAATCAGGTACAGGCCACGCTCCGGCGCCAAGGCGTTTTCCCGACAAAAATCAAGAAACGCCGGATGCGGTCCGGCAAAAAGATCAAACCGAAAGATATCGCCTTGTTCACGCGGCAGCTTGCCACAATGATGAAGGCCGGTGTGCCCCTGCTCCAGTCGTTCGATATTGTGGGCCGCGGTAACACCAATGCCAGCGTGACCAAGCTGCTTAACGATATTCGTACCGATGTCGAAACCGGTACGTCGCTGAACGCGGCCTTCCGCAAGCACCCGATGTATTTCGACAGCCTTTACTGCAACTTGGTGGAGGCAGGTGAAGCAGCCGGTATTCTGGAGGCTCTGCTCGACCGACTGGCCACGTACATGGAAAAGACTGAGGCCATCAAGTCGAAAATCAAATCTGCCTTGATGTATCCCATTTCGGTGATCATCGTGGCATTTGTGGTGGTGACCATCATCATGATTTTCGTGATTCCGGCCTTCAAGGAGGTTTTCTCCTCGTTTGGTGCGGATCTCCCGGCGCCCACATTGTTTGTGATGGGGATCAGCGATGTATTCGTGAAATGGTGGTGGCTGATCTTTGGCGTGATTGGCGGTGGTTTCTTCTTTTTCATGCAGGCATGGAAAAGAAACGAAAAAATGCAAATGTTCATGGACCGCATCCTGCTGAAAGTGCCCATCTTTGGCGCGCTGATTGAGAAATCATGCGTCGCGCGCTGGACCCGGACCCTGGCAACCATGTTCGCAGCTGGCGTTCCGCTGGTGGAAGCCTTGGACTCGGTCGGCGGGGCATCGGGTAACTCCGTCTACCTGATGGCGACAGAAAAGATCCAGCAGGAAGTGTCGACCGGCACCAGCCTGACTGCAGCGATGGGGAATGCGAACATCTTCCCCTCCATGGTGCTTCAGATGTGCGCCATCGGCGAAGAATCCGGTTCGATCGACCACATGCTGGGGAAGGCGGCAGACTTTTATGAAGCGGAAGTGGACGAAATGGTTGCCGGCCTGTCGAGCCTGATGGAGCCCATCATCATCGTCTTCTTGGGTACGCTGATCGGCGGAATCGTGGTGTCCATGTACCTCCCCATCTTCAAACTTGGCCAAGTGGTGTGATGGGGATCGAGGTCTGGGGTAACGCAGCCTTGGCTGGCATATTTGGGCTCTTGATAGGTAGCTTTCTCAACGTCGTCATCTATCGGTTTCCCAAGATGATGGAGCTTCGCTGGGCGGCGGAGCTGCGCGAAGCGCAAGCCGAAAGCTCCGGCGGCGAAGCGGACCCGCTGCCGGTGCAGGAGCCCTTCAACCTGATGGTGCCGCGCTCACGTTGCCCCTCCTGCGGACACATGGTGCAGTGGTACGAGAACATCCCGGTCATCAGCTACCTGTTCCTGCGGGGCCGCTGCTCGGCCTGCAAGGCACGGATCTCTGTTCGGTATCCGCTGATTGAGCTGGCGACAGGCGGGCTCTTCTACTTTTGCGTCTCGCGTTGGGGGCTCACACCGACGGCGCTGGCATGGTGCGGCTTTTCTGCAGCCCTGCTGGCCCTGGCATTCATCGACTGGGACACGACGCTGCTGCCCGACGACATTACCCTGCCCCTGCTATGGGCCGGCTTGTTGGCATCGGCACTTCAATGGATCGATACGCCTTTGTTCGCATCGGTTTTCGGTGCCGCTGCAGGCTATCTTTCGCTGTGGCTGGTGTATTGGGGTTTCAAGCTGGCCACCGGCAAGGAAGGCATGGGCTATGGCGATTTCAAACTTTTTGCGGCCCTGGGCGCTTGGTTTGGATGGCAGGCGCTAGTGCCAGTCATTCTGATGTCCTCGGTGATCGGGGCAGTGATCGGTATCGCCATGAAAGTGTTCAGCAGTCTGCGGGAAGGGGGGTATGTCCCATTCGGCCCCTTTCTGGTCGGGGCAGGCTTCACGGCCATGGTGTTCGGGCCGCAGGCGATTCTGGGTGCCGTGCTGAACCTCTTGGGACTCTGAAAGATGCAGTCGCGCAAGCGGCCCCTGCGACTGGGATTGACGGGCGGCATCGGTAGCGGCAAGAGCACGGTGGGCAGCATGCTGCAAGCGCTGGGCGCAGGGATGGTGGATGCGGACCAGATTGCGCGCGAACTCACTGCCCCTCAGGGCGCTGCCATAGAAGCCATTCGAGCGGCTTTTGGCAGCCAGTTCATTGACGCCGGCGGTGCGCTGGACCGTGCGCGCATGCGCGAACTGGCGTTCACCCGCCCGGAAGCGCGGGCCCAGCTCGAGGCCATTGTTCATCCGCTGGTTACCCTGCACTGTGACCTCCAGGCCCGGAAGGGCGTGGACCAAGGCCACCCGCTGATCGTTTTCGACATTCCCTTGCTGGTGGAATCAGGCCGCTGGGCACGCAGGCTGGATGCGGTGCTGGTGGTGGACTGCTGCGCCGAGACCCAGATTGAGCGCGTCATGCGTCGTAGCGCGCTGGCTCGCGAGGTAGTGCAAGGCATCCTGGCATCGCAAGCCAGCCGCCCGGCACGCCGCGCAGTCGCAGACGCGGTCATCAACAACGACAGGGATTGCTCGCTGGAGCAGCTGCGTTCACAGGTACGGCAGTTGGCCCGGCTGTTCGGGCTATGATGCGAACGAAACCTTTTGTGCCTTCCTGCCATGCCGTGCGCAACCGGCGTCAGAATACTCCCCTGAGCCCCAGGAACCCGCCAGCGTGATCCTTTACGAATATCCCTTTAACGAGCGTCTCCGAACCTATCTGCGGCTTGAGCAGTTGTTTCGGCGCTTGGGAGAATTGATTCCCCGCGCCCACGCACTGGACCATCACTTTGCCTTGGTCACGATTTTCGAGATCATGGACGTGGCCGCCCGGGCCGACCTCAAGTCGGACGTGCTCAAGGACATCGAAAAACACAAGCACCAGCTCGACAGCTACCGCGGCAATCCCTCCATTTCCGAGGCGGCACTGGACGCCATCATTGCCCAGCTGGACCGCTGTTTCACGGCACTCAACACCCAGTCGGGCAAATCAGGCCATGCGCTCACGGAAAACGACTGGCTGATGAGCATTCGCAGCCGCGTGGGCATCCCGGGAGGAACCTGCGGGTTCGACCTGCCCGCCTACTACGCTTGGCAACACCATGCACCGGCCCTGCGCCAGCAGGCGCTCGAAGAGTGGGCATCGACGCTGGCCCCGTTGGCCGAGTCCATCTATGTGCTGCTCAAGCTGCTGCGCGACTCCGGCGTGCCGCAAAAGGTGGCGGCGGAGCGGGGCCAGTTTCAGCAGAATCTTCCGCCGGGCCGAACTTTCCAGCTGTTGCGGCTGCGAATTGACCCCGCATTGAACCTGATTCCCGAAATCAGCGGCAATCGCCTGATCGTCTCGGTACGGCTCATGCGGCTGGAAGACGATGGCCGCCTGCACGCCAGCAACGAAGACGCAGCATTCGAGCTCACCCTCTGCGCCTGAGCCGCAGGGAAGTCCGGTGGAACTGCAAGAAACTTCAGGATGACGAGCATGGACCAGCCCCCGCAGCCTGACACGTCTTCGCGCGTGGTCACCTGTCCCAGTTGCGGCGGTGACAGCATCTACAGCCCTGCCAACAAGTACCGTCCGTTCTGCAGCGAGCGCTGCAAGCAGATCGACCTCGGCGCCTGGGCCAGCGAGGACTTTCGCATGCCGGCCGAAGCACCGCCCCCAGACGAGACCTACGGGGATCCACGCCTGCAGCACTGATCTCAGCTGCCACCCCCAGTGGGATTTGGAAGAAATTGGGCCCCGGCGCTGATCAATCAAGCGCCAGCAGCTATCAATTTTGCAGCACGCCTGCAGCCCCCAAAGAGAACTCCGGCGCACACGCCAAGCCGCGCTCCTGCGCAAGCCACTGCAGCACCGGATAGGCGCCAGGCAGTACCGGAGACACCGTCAGCGGCATCTGCTGCCATGCCATGGCTTGGCCTTCGCGCATTTCGAACTCGCCCGACCATTCCCAGACCTTGCACCAATGCAGGCGCACTAGCGCGTGCGGGTAGTCGTGTTCCGTGACTTTCCAGACGCTGGCGGGGCCGATGGTCACGCCCAGCTCTTCCACCAGCTCCCGGCGCAGCGCCTGCTCCACGGTCTCACCCGCTTCGAGCTTGCCGCCGGGGAACTCCCAGTACCCAGCGTAGGGCTTGCCCGGGGGGCGCGTGGAAAGCAGCATGGCGCCATCGTCCCGCAGCAGGATACCCACGGCCACTTCGGTGTGTTTGCGTGCCTCAGTCATTCTGGACCTCCCTGGCGCCGGAAGGGGAACGCCGCGGCGCTCCAAACAGCGGGCGCCGCGCGAGGGCCGCCACTCCACCTGGCGTGGTTTCCCTTCCCGGCGATAGTCGAAGGCAGCGGCTCCGAGGAAAGCTCCTCATGCCCGCCCCGCATAGTCACGCGCAAACTGGTAAGCCACACGACCACTGCGCGAGCCGCGCTCCAGTGCCCAGACCAGCGCTTCCGGCCGCGCCGCTGCAATCGCGGCCGTGGATACCCCGAAAGAGGCCAGCCACTGGGCAACGATGGTCAGGTATTCCTCCTGACTGAAGGGATAGAAACTCACCCACATGCCAAACCGCTCCGACAGCGAAATTTTCTCCTCCACCACTTCGCCGGGATGCACTTCGCCATCTTCGGTGTGGGTGTAGGTGAGGTTCTCGGCCATGTACTCCGGCAACAGGTGGCGCCGGTTGCTGGTGGCGTAGATCAGCACATTCGGCGTGGCCGCGGCCACCGATCCATCCAGGATCGACTTGAGCGCCTTGTACCCAGGCTCGCCGTCTTCAAAGCTCAGGTCATCGCAGAAAACGACGAATTTCTCCGGCCGCTCGGCCACCACATCCACGATGTCGGGCAGGTCCACCAGGTCCGCCTTGTCCACTTCGATCAAACGCAGGCCCTGCCCCGCGTAGGCATTCAGACAGGCCTTGATGAGCGACGACTTGCCGGTGCCGCGCGCCCCTGTGAGCAGCACGTTGTTGGCGGGCCTGCCTTGCACAAACTGCTCGGTATTGCGCCGGATCTTTTCCTTTTGGCCATCGATCTCCTTGAGATCGGCCAGTTGCATCGTGCCGATGTGGCGCACAGGCTCCAGGGTGCCGTGCCCGCTGCTGCGCTTGCGGTAACGCCAGGCCACCGACGCCTTCCACTCCGGCGCTCCGAGGGGCTGGGGCAGCACGGCTTCAATGCGGGCGATCAGTTGCTCGGCACGAGCGATCAGATGGTCAAACTTTTGATTCATTTCGGGCCCTGGCGCTGATTCATCCAGCGCAAGTAGCTATCAAAACAAGAGCAATCCTACGAACGGTAGTCCGCGTTGATGGTGACGTACTCATGGCTGAAATCGCAGGTCCACACCGTGTCGGAGGCCTCGCCCCGGCCCAGCAGCACACGCACCGTGATCTCGCTTTGCTTCATCACGCGCTGGCCGTCTTCCTCGCGGTAGGCCGGGTTGCGGCCGCCCTGGATCGCCACATGCACGTCGTCCAGGTACAGGTCAATCCCGGTCTGGTCGAGGTCGCCGATGCCTGCGTAGCCCACCGCCGCGAGGATGCGGCCCAGGTTCGGATCGCTGGCATAGAACGCGGTCTTAACCAGAGGCGAGTGGGCGATGGCATAGGCCACCTTGCGGCACTCCTCGCCCGTCTTGCCACCCTCGACCTGCACGGTGATGAACTTGGTTGCACCCTCCCCATCGCGCACGATGGCCTGGGCCAGCTTTTGCGCCACCGCCAACATCGCCGCTTTGAGCGCTTGGCCCTCGGCACTGGCCAGCGAAGTGATGGGCGCATGCGTGGCCTTGTTGG
This sequence comes from Acidovorax sp., assembly GCF_022763525.1. Classification (GTDB taxonomy): domain Bacteria; phylum Pseudomonadota; class Gammaproteobacteria; order Burkholderiales; family Burkholderiaceae_C; genus Acidovorax. The sequence continues at coordinate 10,693 of NZ_JALEGG010000177.1, read as the reverse complement.
TGGCCACCACCACGAAGGAATCATTGGTGGAGGTATCTCCATCGATGGTCACGCGATTGAACGAGCCATCGGCCAGTTCGCGGGCCAGCTGCTGCATCACCGCCGGTGCCACGCAGGCGTCCGTGGCCATGAATCCCAGCATGGTCGCCATGTTGGGCCGGATCATGCCCGCGCCTTTGCTGATGCCCGTGATGGACACCGTCACGCCGCCGACCTGTGCCTGGGCAGAGAAAGCCTTGGGCAGCGTATCCGTGGTCATGATGCCCTCGGCCGCGCGGGCCCAGTGACCGGGCTGCGCATCGGCAATTGCAGCGGGCAGGCCGGCTTCAATGCGGTCATTCGGCAGCGGCTCCATGATCACGCCAGTCGAGAACGGCAGGATCTGCTCGGGCGCCACACCTAGCTGACGGGCCAGCGCCACGCAGGTGGAGCGTGCGCGCGCCAGGCCATCCGCGCCAGTGCCAGCATTGGCGTTGCCGGTGTTGATCACCATGGCACGGATCGGCAGGCCTTTTTCCTGTTGGGCCAAATGCTCCCGGCTGATCTGCACGGGTGCGGCACAAAAGCGGTTTTGCGTGAACACACCGGCCACGCTGGCACCTTCATCCAGCAGGAACACGGTGAGGTCTTTGCGGTTGGCTTTGCGGACACCGGCTTCAGCCACGCCGATGCGCACACCGGCAATGGGGTGCAGATCGGAGGCATTGGGGGCGACGAGATGGACAGGCATGGAGACGAAGCCTTTCTGATGACAACTGCGGCCGATTATGCGGAAAACCGTGGCGCGCCAATGAAAACACGGGCCGTAGCCCGTGCATGGGAGATCAAGCAATCACGGCTGCGGCACGCAGCGACGGCCCGGGCCCCGCTGCGCACAGGCCGAGAGCATTCTCAAGCCAACTTGCCGTGGCACTGCTTGTACTTCTTGCCACTGCCGCAAGGGCAGGGATCGTTGCGGCCCACGCGCACGCCCTCGGGCAACGCCAGGCCACCGCCCGACGGTGCCTCTGCGGTGGTTTCCACCTCGCCAGTTTCCGTGGGCGCCGTGTAGGTCACGTTGGCGATACTTTCGCCACGGCTTTCCATTTCCTGGGCCGCCTGGTCCAGCTGCGCCTGCGACTGCACCTGCACGGTCATGAGGATCTTCGTGACCTCGTTCTTGACCTGATCGATCAGTTGGCGGAACAGCTCGAACGCCTCGCGCTTGTATTCCTGCTTGGGCTGCTTCTGCGCATAGCCGCGCAGGTGGATGCCCTGGCGCAGGTAATCCAGCGCGGAGAGGTGGTCGCGCCAGTTGGAGTCGAAGCTCTGCAGCAACACCATGCGCTCGAACTGTGTGAAATTCTCGCGGCCCACTTGCGCCACCTTGGCGTCGAAGGACGCATGGGCTGCGGCGAGCACTTTTTCCAGGATTTCGTCGTCGGTGATGGCGCTGGAACCCTGCACCAGCTGCTGCAGGGCAATCGACACCTGCCACTCGTCCGCCAGCACTTTTTCCAGCGTGGCCAGGTCCCATTGCTCTTCTACGGATTCGGCAGGCACGTACTGGCGCACGAGATCGGTCATGCAGTCTTCGCGCATGGCAGCGATCACGTCAGACAGGTCGGCGGCGTCCAGGATGTCGTTGCGCTGCTGGTAGATCACCTTGCGCTGATCGTTGGACACGTCGTCGTATTCGAGCAGCTGCTTGCGAATGTCGAAGTTTCGGGCTTCGACCTTGCGCTGGGCGGACTCGATGCTGCGCGTGACAATGCCGGCTTCGATGGCTTCGCCGTCGGGCATCTTCAGGCGATCCATGATGGCCTTGACGCGATCGCCCGCGAAGATGCGCATCAGCGAATCATCAAGACTCAGGTAGAAGCGCGACGAGCCGGGGTCGCCCTGGCGGCCCGAGCGGCCGCGCAGTTGGTTGTCGATGCGGCGGGACTCGTGCCGCTCGGTGGCGATGATGCGCAGGCCACCCAGCGCCTTGACCTTCTCGTGATCTGCCTTCCACTGCTCGCGAAGCGCAGCGACCTTGGCGGTGCGCTCGGATTCCGACAGGGACTCATCCGCCTCGATGGCTGCCACATCCTTCTCGATGTTGCCACCCAGCACGATGTCAGTCCCCCGACCCGCCATGTTGGTGGCGATGGTGATCATGCCTTCGCGGCCCGCCTGCGCCACGATATCGGCCTCGCGGGCGTGCTGCTTGGCGTTGAGCACTTGGTGCGGCAGGCCTTCCTTGTTCAGGAGCTGGTCGATGATTTCGGAGTTCTCGATCGACGTGGTACCCACCAGCACGGGCTGGCCGCGCTCGTGGCATTCACGGATGTCCTTGATCGCGGCTTCGTACTTCTCGCGCGTGGTCTTGTACACGCGATCGAGCTGGTCGTCGCGCTTGCTCGGGCGATTCGGCGGAATCACCACGGTCTCGAGGCCGTAAATTTCCTGGAATTCGTAGGCTTCGGTATCGGCCGTGCCGGTCATGCCAGCAAGCTTGCTGTACAGGCGGAAGTAGTTCTGGAAGGTGATGGAGGCGAGTGTCTGGTTCTCTGCCTGGATGTTCACGCCTTCCTTGGCTTCCACGGCCTGGTGCAGGCCTTCGCTCCAGCGGCGGCCCGACATCAGGCGGCCGGTGAACTCGTCCACGATCACGATCTCGCCGTTTTGCACCACATAGTGCTGGTCGCGGTGGTAGAGGTGGTTGGCACGCAGCGCCGCATACAGGTGGTGCATCAGCGTGATGTTGGCCGGGTCGTACACCGAGGCCCCTTCGGCAATCAGCCCCTGGCTGGCCAGGATGCGCTCGGCGCTTTCATGGCCCTGTTCGGTCAGGAAGACCTGGTGCGTCTTCTCGTCGACAGTGAAGTCGCCGGGCTTGGTGACGCCCTCGCCCGTGCGCGGGTCAGCTTCACCTTCCTGGCGAACCAGCAGCGGCACGACCTTGTTCATCGCGATGTACATCGCCGTGTGGTCCTCGGCCTGGCCGCTGATGATCAGGGGCGTACGCGCCTCGTCGATCAGGATGGAGTCCACTTCGTCCACGATGGCGTAGTTCAGCCCTTGCTGCACACGGTCTCCAGCCTCGTAGACCATGTTGTCGCGCAGGTAATCGAAGCCGTATTCGTTGTTCGTGCCGTACGTGATGTCGGCGCGATAGGCTTCCTGCTTTTGCTCGCGGGGCATGTTGGGCAGGTTGATACCCACAGTAAGGCCCAGGAAGTTGTACAGCCGGCCCATCCACTGTGCATCGCGGTTGGCCAGGTAGTCGTTCACGGTCACCACGTGTACGCCCTTGCCCGACAGCGCATTGAGGTACACCGGCAGCGTGGCGGTGAGGGTCTTGCCCTCGCCCGTGCGCATTTCGGAGATCTTGCCGTAGTGAAGGGCCATGCCGCCCAGCAGCTGCACGTCGAAGTGGCGCATCTTCATGATGCGCTTGGAGCCTTCTCGGACCACGGCAAACGCCTCTGGAAGGATGCTGTCCAGCGACTCCCCCTTGGCTACACGCTCCTTGAACTCCTGCGTCTTGGCCTGGAGCTGCTCGTCCGACAGCTTCTCGTACTCCGGCTCCATCGCATTGATGCGGGACACCGTCTTGCGGTACTGCTTGAGGAGCCGGTCGTTGCGGCTGCCGAATAGTTTGGTGAGGAAGTTGGTGGCCATGCGAACTGGATCGCTCGCCGCTGCAACCAGCGCGCCGAGCGACCGAAATCCCTAAGATGAATTGAGTTCAGGTGGGGCTCACCGCCACGGATTGCAAGCGCTGCAACCCTGCGCAGTGAACGCCGGACCCGCGATTTTACCTGCCCGCTGTGGGCGGAGCCGGCTGGCCCGGCGAAGCGCGAGGCTGGATGGAAGCGACTTGCGGCCCGGGTGCCGATGAAGGGGCGGAACCACCCGCACTCAGAAACTTCTGCGGATCCTGGAAGACCCCCTGAACCAGAACTTCAAAGTGCAGATGCGGCCCGGTCGAACGCCCGGTCGTGCCCACTTCCGCAATCTTCTGCCCGCGCTTGACGATATCGCCCTGCTCGACCAAGGTGCGCGACGCGTGCGCATAGCGCGTGACCAGTTGATTGCCATGGTCCACCTCGATCATGTTGCCGTAGGCGGGATGGTATTCCTGTGTCACCACCACACCGCCAGCCGCCGCGAGGATGGGCGTGCCAGTATCGGCCTGGAAATCGAGGCCGGTGTGGAGGGCTGATTGCCCGGTGATCGGGTCCACCCGCCAACCGAAGGCCGAACCCGGCGCGCGGCCGGTCACCGGCGCATGCGTGGGAATCATCTTCTTGCGGATGTGCTGGTCGAACAGGCGCGACTCGAGCACCGTCATCAGATCCACGCGCTGGTTGGTCAGGCGCTCGAGCTCATCGAGGGTGGACTGCAGCTCCTCCATGGACAGGTCGCGCGCGCTGACCAGCACGCCACCGCGCGCATCGGCCTTCTGGATGTCCGAGGGGGCCATGCCGGCCAGGCCCATGACCCGGTCGCCCAGCGATTCCAGCTGCACCATGCGCGCCTGCATTTCGCCCACGCGGCGGGCCATGGCGTCCAGATTGGCCCGCATGAATCGGTCACGTTCGGCAAACTCATCCTTGACGACCAATCGCACCAGGGAGCCGACGATGGGCCAGCCTTCACGCGCGCCCTTGAGAAACACCCAGTGGTACAACGTAGCGGCCACCAGCATCAAGCAGAGCGACAGCCCCAACCCCGCGAGAACCAACCGTGTGCCAGACAGATGAATGGCCCGGCTGCGCGCCAGCCAGGCGTCCGTGATAATCAAATGCACTAGAAATTCCCCACGCCCAAAGACGCACGCCATGAACCGCCGCCACTACGCCGTCACCCTGCAGCAAGCCAGCGAGGAATCTCCCACACTGGCCAAGCTCGCTGCGCTGACACGCGATTCCAGCGATCGGCTCAAGGCCATTGAAATGCTGATCCCCTCCGCATTGCGCCCATCCGTACAGGCTGGTCCCATCGATGGAGACTCCTGGTGCCTGCTGGTCAAGAGCAATGCCGCTGCGGCAAAAATACGTCAGTTGCTGCCTGCGTTGCAGGCCCACTTGCGCAGTCGGGGGTGGGAGGTTAACGCGATTCGCCTGAAAGTACAAACCTGACGATCAATGCCAGGCGCGGCGAATGCGGAAGGGAGAAGAAAGAAAGGGACACCTGTGGTGCCGGTTGTCGGAATCGAACTGACGACCTACCGCTTACAAGGCGGGTGCTCTACCAACTGAGCTAAACCGGCGAAGACTGCATTTTATCGTGGAAAAGCCAGCCTTCAGAAAAAGCAGCGATCCTATTTGACGCGCTTGAGCGAGGGGCGTGCACCGCCCCCCACCGGCGGCGGACGCGGCGCGTCCCCACCGTCGCCATCCTTCTTTCCCTCGTCGGTCGCGACGAGTTGCACCACCCGCTCGTCCGCGACAGACGCAGCACCAGGCATGGCGGATGCAGCTGAAGATGGCAGCGAATCACCCAACACCGGCGCCATCGCACCTGCCGAGGCGGCCCCTGCAGGTGCCGTCAGCACATCCGTGGGCGGCGGAAACGCCATGCCTTGGCCGTTCTCACGGGCATAGATTGCGATGACGCGCCCGACGGGCACCAGGATCTCACGTGGCTTGCCTCCAAACCGGGCCTTGAACTCGATGAAATCATTACCCAGCTGCAGCGCGCTGGTCGCGTCAAAGCTGATGTTCAGGACAATTTCCCCATCCTTCACGTACTCGCGCGGCACCTGAACCGACTCGTCCACACGCACCGCGACATACGGTGTGAAGCCGTTGTCGGTGCACCATTCGTACAGCGCACGAATGAGATAAGGTCGCGTGGAGGTGGGTTCCGGTGCGGTCATGAGGGCAAAGGCATCTGTGCCGAGAATGAGGAGACAGCGAAGGCCGCAGATTACTTGCGCATAACCTTTTCGGACGGGGTCAACGCTTCGATGTAGGCAGGACGCGAGAAGATGCGCTCTGCGTACTTAAGCAGCGGTGCCGCATTCTTGGACAGGTCGATGCCATAGTAGTCCAGGCGCCACAGCAGCGGAGCAATGGCCACGTCGAGCATCGAGAAGTTGTCGCCCAGCATGTACTTGTTCTTGAGGAACACGGGCGCCAGCTGCGTCAGGCGGTCGCGGATGTGGGCGCGGGCTTTCTCCAGGGCTTTTTCATTGCCCTTGGTGGCACGCGATTCAAGGATGTTCACGTGCACGAACAGTTCCTTCTCGAAGTTGAGCAGGAACAGGCGCACGCGGGCACGGTCCACTGGGTCGCCGGGCATCAGCTGCGGATGGGGGAAGCGCTCGTCGATGTACTCGTTGATGATGTTCGACTCGTACAGGATCAGGTCGCGTTCGACCAGGATCGGTACCTGGCCGTAAGGGTTCATCACACTGATATCTTCGGGCTTGTTGTACAGGTCCACATCGCGGATTTCAAAATCCATGCCCTTTTCGAACAGGACAAAACGGCAGCGGTGGGAGAAGGGACAGGTCGTACCCGAATAAAGCACCATCATGGTGGAGGCTCCTAAAAATCAAAAGAGTGGGACGCCAAAAGCGCCCACTCTGCAAAAAACCCAATCGCACCCCGAGGGGTGCTGCGATGGATACGGAAGATCGCGGCTTACTTCACGTCCTTCCAGAAGGCTGCGTTCAGCCTCCAGGCAATCACGGTGAACACACCGAGGAAGATCAGCACCCACACGCCCACGCGGCGGCGCGTGTTCTGCGCAGGCTCGCCCATCCATTGCATGTAGTTCACCAGGTCGCCAACGGTCTGATCGAACTGCAGCGGCGTCATGGTACCGGGCTTCACTTGTTCCCAGCCCTTGAAGACCTGGGTCTTGTGCCCGTGGCTTTCGTGCTCTTCAAACACCGGGCGGCGTTCACCCTGCAGTTCCCACAGCACGTGGGGCATGCCCACGTTGGGGAACACGAGATTGTTCCAGCCCGTGGGCTTGGTTTCGTCGCGGTAGTAAGTGCGCAGATACGTGTAGAGGTAGTCGGCGCCCGAACCTGCAGAGCTCGCGCGAGACCGTGCGATCACTGTCAGGTCCGGCGGGTTGGCGCCAAACCAAGCCTTTGCCTGCTTGGGATCAATGGCCGCCTTCATGGTCTCGCCCACTTTTTCCGTGGTGAAGAGAAGGTTGTCCTTGATCTGCTGGTCGGTCAGGCCGATGTCCTTCAAGCGGTTGAACCGCATGAACGCAGCAGAGTGACAGTTCAGGCAGTAGTTGACAAAGATCTTGGCGCCGTTTTGCAGCGAAGCGAGATCGTTGGTCTTGACCGGCGCCTTGTCCAGCGCCATACCACCGCCCGCAGCAAACGCGGACCCTGCGGCCAGCCCGAGGGCAGCCACCAGCGTGAGGATGATTTTCTTCATTGTTGTTATCTCCTGGGGCTCAGTGCGCCACATAGGTCACACGGTCCGGCACCGCCTTGGGCTCGCCAATGCGGCTCCACCACGGCATCAGCAGGAAGAAGCCGAAGTAAAACAGCGTACCTGCTTGCGACACCCGCTCGCCGATGGGCGATGGCGGCTGAACACCCAGGTAGCCCAGGATCAGGAAGATGACGACAAATACCGCATACAGGTACTTGTGCCAGGTCGGGCGGTAGCGGATCGACTTCACGGGGCTGTGGTCCAGCCAGGGGAGGAAGAAGAGGATGATCACGGCACCGCCCATGGTCACCACACCCCAGAACTTGGCATCAATGGCGAGCATCAGGACCACGGCCACCGCGGCCGCCACAGCAATGCCGACCTTGACGAAGCTGGGCAGCTTGGCCTTGAACACGCCAAACGCCGCGCCAGCCAGCACGCAGAGCACCAGCACGTACATCATCTCGGAAGTGATGGCACGCAGCATCGAATAGAAGGGCGTGAAGTACCAGACGGGTGCGATGTGCAGCGGGGTGACCAGCGGGTCTGCCGGGATGAAGTTGTTGTACTCGAGGAAGTAGCCGCCAAACTCGGGGGCAAAGAACACCACCGCAGAGAAGGCCAGCAGGAACATGCTCAGTGCAAAGATGTCGTGCACCGTGTAGTAGGGATGGAAGGGCACGCCATCCAGGGGCTTGCCGTTGGCATCCTTGGGCGCCTGGGGCCCCTTGATTTCCACGCCGTCGGGGTTGTTGGAACCCACATCATGCAGCGCCAGCAAGTGCGCCACCACCAGGCCCAGCAGCACCAGCGGCACGGCGATCACGTGGAAGCTGAAGAAGCGGTTCAAGGTTGCATCGCCCACCACGAAGTCGCCACGGATCAGCAAGGCCAGGTCGGGACCGATGAAGGGGATGGCAGCAAACAGGTTCACGATCACCTGGGCGCCCCAGTACGACATCTGGCCCCAGGGCAGCAGGTAGCCCATGAAGGCCTCTGCCATGAGGCACAGGAAGATGGCGCAACCGAAGATCCAGACCAGCTCGCGCGGTTTGCGGTAGCTGCCGTAGATGAGGCCGCGGAACATGTGCAGATAGACCACCACAAAGAAAGCCGAGGCCCCCGTGGAGTGCATGTAGCGGATCAGCCAGCCCCAGGGTACATCGCGCATGATGTACTCGACCGAAGCGAACGCCAGGTTGGCATCGGGCTTGTAGTGCATGACCAGGAAAATGCCGGTCACGATCTGGATCACGAGCACCACCAGCGCCAGGGAGCCGAAGATGTACCAGAAGTTGAAGTTCTTCGGAGCGTAGTACTCCGACATGTGGACCTTGTAGGCGTCAAAAGCGGTCGGGAACCGGTTCTCGAACCAGTTGGTGACCTTGGCACCCATCGGCGCGTTCGGAGAAATTTCCTTGAATTCAGCCATATCGATGTCCCTCAGGCCTTCTTGTCTTCGCCGATCAACAGCACGGTGTCGGACAGGTACATGTGCGGCGGCACCTCCAGGTTGTCGGGCGCCGGCTTGTTCTTGAACACACGGCCGGCCACGTCGAAGGTGGAGCCATGGCATGCACACAGGAAACCGCCGTGCCAGTCATCCGGCAGCGAAGGCTGCGGGCCTGTCTGGAACTTGTCGCCGGGCGAGCAGCCCAGGTGCGTACAGATGCCCACGCCCACAAACACTTCCGGCTTGATGGAGCGGTGCTGGTTCTTGGCGTACTCGGGGGTGGGGTAGGTCTTGCGGTCCGACTTGGGGTCGGCCAGCTGGGGTTCGGTCTGTGCGAGCGATTCGAGCTGCTGGGGCGTGCGCTTGAGGATCCACACGGGCTTGCCGCGCCACTCGACGGTCAGCTTCTCGCCGGGCTGCAGGGTGGAAATATCCACCTCCACAGCGGCGCCAGCTGCTCTGGCTTTTTCCGAAGGCTGGAAACTGCTGACGAACGGCACGGCTACGGCCACTCCGCCAGCGGCACCGGCACATCCGGACGCAATCAGCCACGTCCTTTTACTGGTGTCGACTGGTGTGTCACTCATGGGGATCCTCGGTAAACATCGCTATTGTTGGGTCAACCGCGAATTGTAGCGGAGTGAAAATGGGTATTCGATAGCGCGCGAGCGGCTTGACAGGGCTCTGCGCCGGGCAATACTCACGCTGGTGAATCACTCAAGGAGCAAGGCATGGGGATGATGAAGGAGTTCAGGGAATTTGCGATCAAGGGCAACGTGATCGACCTCGCCGTGGGCGTGATCATTGGCGGGGCATTCGGAAAAATCGTGGACTCCGTGGTGTCCGACCTGATCATGCCGGTGGTGGGTCTGGTGTTTGGAAAGCTCGATTTTTCCAATCTCTTCGTGGTGCTGGGCTCCGTGCCGCCAGGAACGGCCATGACACTGGATGCGCTCAAGAAGGCGGGCGTGCCCGTGTTTGCCTATGGCAATTTTCTGACCGTGGCCGTTAATTTCCTGATTCTGGCGTTCATCATTTTCGTGATGATCAAGCAGATCAACCGCCTCAAGCGCGAGGCCCCCGAGCCCGCACCAGCGGCACCTGCAGCGCCGCCGGAAGATATTGTTTTGTTGCGCGAAATCAGGGATAGCTTGAAAAAATAACCCCGCGAAGGCGTCGCCTCCGCACAGCACGCGCGACGCGTGGCGGATGGCCAAGACGGGCGGCGTGGCCGCGACTGGGTCAGCCCTGCGGCTCCAGGCTGAGGGCCCGGGCCATGCGCACCGCCTCAACCAGGCTCGCAGCATCGGCCACCCCCTGTCCAGCGATGTCGAACGCGGTGCCGTGGTCAGGGCTGGTGCGCACCAAGGGCAGGCCCAGCGTCACATTCACCCCCTTGTCCACGCCGAGGTACTTCACAGGGATGAGTCCCTGATCGTGGTACATGGCGATCACCACATCGAACTCCCCAGGGCGCTCTGGCGTGCTGCGCGCGCGCATGAACACCGTATCGGGCGCGAAGGGGCCGTGCACATTCAGGCCCTGCGCGCGCGCGGCGGCGATGGCGGGCGCAATCACCTCGACCTCCTCGCTACCAAACAACCCGCCCTCCCCCGCATGGGGATTGAGCCCTGCCACCGCTATGCGCGGCGCCCGCCCCAGACTGCGCAGCAAGGCTGCGTGCGTGATCTGCAGTGTCTGCTGGACGTTGTCCACCGTCACGGCGGCAATGGCGTCGCGCAGCGAAACGTGAATGCTGACCAGCACGGTGCGCAGTTCGTCGCTGGCCAGCATCATGCGCACCGGCATCTGCGCCAGGGCCACTCCGCGGTGTGCAGCCGCCTCGGCCTGCAGCAGCTCG
>NZ_JALEGG010000176.1 GCF_022763525.1 Acidovorax sp. | reverse complement strand
CGCGGCGTTGCCAAGCCTCGCTGGGGCCGCACCCCAGCTTCGTTTGGCGCCTAGCGCCTGGCCCTTGGGCGTCGCAACGCATCTGGCAAAAATAGTGTGAACAGGCCCTCGCCGCTGTCAACCATGCACGCCACGCGAATCTGCGGGCGCCTGCTCGCGATCGTGCATGCCGTAGTCGCGCACCACGGCCGCAACCCGCAGGCGGTAGTTGGCAAAGATGCCACCGCGCCCGGCCTGCTGGGTGCTGCGGTGGGCGTCCATCTGCCGCCACCGGGCCACGGCCGCTTCGTCGCGCCAGAACGAGAGGGACAGCAGCTTGCCCGGCTCGCTCAGGCTCTCGAACCGCTCGATGGAGATGAACCCATCGATCTGCTCCAGCAAGGGCCGCAGCGCGGCCGCGGCGCCGAGGTAGGCGTCCTGCTGGCCGGGCGCGGGCTGCACCTCGAAGATGACGGCCATCATGCGCGGGCCTCCTGCGGGTGCGCGGGCAGGCCCAGCGTTCCCTCCACGCCCTGCGTGAACGTGCGTTCCTCGCGCAGGATGAAGCGCTTTTCCTGCGCCATGGCGAAGTTGGCGCGGCCCTCGGGGTCGGTGCGCAAGCGGGCGCGGTAGGTCTCGTAGGCGGCCAGCGACTCGAAGCCAATGAGCCCCCAGGCCTCGTAGTTGCTGCCCTCGTGCGGCAGGAAGTAGCCCAGCAGGTGGCCGCCGCAGCGCGGGATGATCTGGCCCCAGCGGCGCGCGTACTCAGCGAACAGCTCGCGCTGGAAGGGGTCGATTTCGTAGCGGATGAAACAGGTGATCATGGCAAAGGCCTGAGGCATGGATAAACAAGGCCTCCACGATAGGCGCTTGACGGGCAGGAATGGTTCGCCCAACATCGAACCATGAAAGACGGACCCCACATCGCGCGCATCGCCGCGCTCATCGGCGACCCCGGGCGCGCCGAAGTACTGACGGCCCTGATGGCCGATCGCGCCCTCACCGCCACCGAGCTGGCCGAGATTGCCGGCGTGACCAAGCAGACCATCAGCACCCACCTGGCCAAGCTGCAGGACGCCGGCCTGCTGGCCATGGAACAGCAAGGCCGCCACCGCTACTTCCGGCTGGCGGACCGCGACGTCGCCCACCTGCTGGAGTCGCTGATGAACGTCGCGTTCCGCGCGGGCGCCGTGCGGCTTCGCTCCAGCCCGCGCGAGCCGGCCCTGCGCCGTGCGCGCATGTGCTACGACCACTTGGCGGGCGAGGTGGGCGTGCAGTTTTACGAATCGCTGCTGCGGCAGGGCCTGGTGCGAGCCACGCCCACCGGCGTCGAAATCACGCCCTCCGGCGCACAGTGGTTTGCCCAGGTGGGCATCGACACTTCCGCGCTCGCGCAGCAGCGGCGCATGCTGTGCCGCCCGTGTCTGGACTGGAGCGAACGCCGCCACCACCTGGGCGGCGCGCTGGGCGCGGCGCTGCTGCAGCGCCTGTTCGAGGGCGGATGGGCGCACCGCCCGGCGGGTTCGCGGGTCGTGCAGTTCACGCCCAAGGGGGAGCTCGCACTGCGCGAGTGGCTGGCGGGACATCATGCCCAGCATGCGCCCCGCTGAAGGCTGACCCGGTCACCGCAGCCCCAGCGATGGGCGCGGCCTCAGACCAGAACCGCCGTGCAAAGCTGCCAAGCCGCGAATGACGGCGCTGTGCCTGCCTGCACTGGCGAAGTCCCCTGGCGGAAAGGCGCGCAGCGATTCAGGGGGCTTCAGTTCACCTTGATCAGCCGCCAGTCGATCCGGTTGTCCGGCCGCTGCACCAGGTCCACGTTTTTCTTCATGGCCCAGGCCAGCATCTGGTTGTGCAGGGGGATGTGGGCGATGGTGTCGTTCTGCAGCTGCAGCGCCTCGGTGAGCAAGCGGTTGCGCACGGGCAGGTCGGTCTCGGTCTTCACGCGGTCGACGATGTAGTCCATGCGTTCGTTGCTGTAGCGGCCCAGGTTGTAGTTGCCGTCGGCGCCCGTGGTCTTGGTGCGGGTGAGCGACTGCAGCGTGTACAGCGCGTCAAACGTGGGCACGCCCCAGCTCAGCAGCGCGATACTGGCCTCGTGGCGCTGGGCCATGGGGTAGTAGCTCACGGCGGGCATCGTGCGCAGCTTGGCCTTGACGCCGATGCGCGACCACATGGAGGTGATGGCCTGGCACAGCTCCTCATCCTGGATGATGGCGTTGTTGCTGCAGGCGAAGTCCACCTCGAAGCCGTCCTTGTAGCCCGCCTCGGCCAGCAGGGCCTTGGCGGCGGCGGCGTCATAGGGCAGGCGCTTGTCCACGCCTTCGGTCCAGCCGTTGACCTGGGGCGGCACGATGGCCCCGGTGGGCTTGGACATGCCGCGCATGGTCACGCGCTGCAGCGTGGCGCTGTCGATGGCCTGGTACAGCGCCTTGCGCACGCGCAGGTCCTTGAGCGGGTTCTTGCCCTTGACGCTGCTGCCGGGCAGCTCGTCGCGGAACTGGTCCAGGGCCAGATACACGGTGCGGTTCTCCACCATCTCCAACACCTTGAGCTGGGGGTTGGCCTTGAGGCGTCCCAGGTCCTGGATGCTGGTGTCGCGCACCATGTCCACTTCGCCCGAGAGCAGCGCGGCGATGCGCGTGGCTTCGGACTTGATGGGGGTGTAGGTGATTTCGGTGACGTTGCCTTCGACCTTGCCGGCATTCCACCAATGGGGATTGGTGGCGAACACGAGCTTCTGGTCGGGCACCCATTCCTTGAGCACGAAGGGGCCGGTGCCCATGGCGTTGCGGTGCGAGAAGGTCTCGTCCTTGGCCTTGATGTCCTTGGGCTCCACGGAGTTGTTCTTCTCGGCCCAGGCCTTGCTCATCACGCGCAGCTCGGTCAGCTGGTTGAGCAGTACGGGGTTCGGGTTCTTCAGAAAGATGTCGATGGTCTCGCCATCCACCTTGGCGATGCGGTCCATGCCTTGGGTGTAGATGGCGTACGTGGAGGTCTTGCTCATCGCGCGCTGCAGCGAATAGACCACGTCGTCCGCCGTCATGGTCGAGCCATCGCTGAACTTCACGCCCTGGCGCAGCTTGAAGCGCATCTGCGTGGGGCTGACCTGCTGCCACGATGTGGCCAGCACCGGTTCCACTTTCAGCGTCCGGCTGTTGAACATCACGAGCGACTCGTACACCGCCGCGTGGATGCCGTTGCCCAGGGCACTGTTCTGCGAGTGGATGTCCATGGTCTGGATGTCGCTGGAGCCTGCCCACTTGAACGGTTTTGCCGTTACCGTGGACGACGCTGCCGCCAGGGCCAGGGTCGTGGCCGCCAGCAGGGAGAACTTGAATGGCATGGGGTACTCCTTCGTGAATGGAAGAATGAGGAACCGGCAATATGCAGCAGGACGCCGGCCAGCCCAAGCCCCGCCAGGCCGTGTGTGGTGCCCAGGATCCAGATGCCGCCGGGGCGATTGCGCCACCGTGGCGGCTGCGATAGGCGCGGACCGCCCCGCGCGGCCACGTGCGCCGAACGGCTGGCCAGCAGCGCGGGCTACGGCGCGGCCAGCGGATACCGCGCAGCGCTGCGGTCCGTGCCCACCTGCAGCAGGTTGATGACGCCCATCACGTCGTCCACCAGCCACACGGCTTTCTCCAGCGCGTCGGACTGCGCCTGCGACTGCACGCAGCCTTTGAGGGTGACCAGCCGCCGTTCGCCCAGCACCCACACGCTGGTGTCGTCAAAGCGGCCTTCTTCGCGGATATAGCGCTGCACGCGGGGGATGATCTCGGCGTCGTACAGGTACGAGTTGGGCAGCCGGCAACGCCCCACGCGGTAGCAGCTGCCGCCGTGCTGCGAGCGCACATGGGCCAGGTCGCGCACCTCGGCCTCGGTGTACAGCGGACCTTCGGGCACGGGGCAAGCCGGGATGGCCGAGGTGACCTGCACGAAGGGATCGTTGAAAGCGTTGGTGCGGGGCACTGCGGCGGCGCCTTGTTGCGCCAGCCCGCAAACCGGCGCCGCTACTGCCAGCCAGGCAACCAACGCCCTCACCACGCCGTGCCGCAAAGATCGATTTTTCATCGGTGCTGGACTCCTGATGAGGATGGGTACGGGCGCACTGCAGGACGCGGTTTTTGCCTGCAAGGCCCCGGCTCGCCCGGCGCCATGATGGCAAGACTTCTCGCCTGGGCACAAGCCTCGACGCGCAGACGCTCCTTTTTTTATAGCTGCCTGCGCTTGCATTGCAGGCGCCAAGGCCCTTTTTTAATCATAATTTGCCGGCACCTCCGTCGATCCGCGCCATGCCCAGCGACCTCATCGTCCACCGCCCCGAGGGCCCGTACTGCCCATCTGGCGACTTCTACATCGACCCCTGGAGGCCAGTGGAGCGGGCCGTGATCACGCACGCGCATTCGGACCATGCGCGCATGGGCTCGGCCCACTACCTGGCGCACACCGACAGCGCGGGTACGCTGCGCAACCGCCTCGGCACAGATATCGCCCTGCAGACCCTGGACTATGGCAAGACCATCGATCACCAGGGCGTGAAGCTGTCGCTGCACCCGGCCGGGCACGTGCTGGGCTCGGCCCAGGTGCGCATGGAGCACGGCGGCCAGGTGTGGGTGGCCTCGGGCGACTACAAGCTGGAAGACGACGGCACCTGCCCGCCGTTCGAGCCGGTGCGCTGCCACACCTTCATCACCGAATCCACCTTCGGCCTGCCCATCTACCGCTGGCCGCCGCAACCTGCCTTGTTTGCCGACATCAACGCCTGGTGGGCCGCCAACGCGGCGGCGGGCAAGGCCAGCGTGCTGTATGCGTATGCCTTTGGGAAGGCGCAGCGGCTGCTGCACGGGGTGGACGCCGGCATCGGGCCCATCGTGGTGCACGGCGCGGTGGAGCCGCTGAACGCCGTGTACCGCGCCGCAGGCGTTGCGCTGCCGACCACCCACCGCGTGACCGACCCGCAGATCACCAAGGCAGACCTGCGCCGTGCGCTGGTGATCGCCCCACCCTCGGCCGCGGGCACACCGTGGCTCAAGCGCTTTGGCGAACATTCCGACGCGTTTGCCAGCGGCTGGATGCTGGTGCGCGGCGCACGCCGACGCCGGGGGGTGGACCGGGGCTTTGTGATGAGCGACCACGCCGACTGGCCCGGCCTGCAAAAGGCCATCGGAGCCACAGCAGCTGAACGCGTCATCGTCACGCACGGCAGCACGGAAGTGATGGTGCGCTGGCTGTGCGAGCAAGGCCTGGACGCCCAGGTATTTGCCACGGAATACGGCGCGGATGACAACGAGGACGACGCAGGTTCAGCGCCCGAAGAGCCGGGCAGCGCACCCGCACCCGAGGCAGCGCCATGAAGCAGTTCGCCGCCCTCTTCCACGCGCTCGATGCCACCACCGCCCAGTCGGCCAAGCTGGCCGCGCTGGTGGCCTACCTGCGGGTGGCAGCCCCCGGCGATGCGGCCTGGGCCGTGTACTTCCTGGCTGGCGGCAAGCCGCGGCAGATGGTGCCCACCAAGCGCCTGAAAACCCTGGCGCAAGAGGCCGCCGGGCTGCCCGAGTGGCTGTTCGATGAATGCTATGAGGCCGTGGGCGACCTGGCCGAAACCCTGGCGCTGCTGCTGCCCCCGCCCACCGAGCCCGCGGACCTGCCGCTGGCGGAATGGATGGCGCTGCTGCTGCCACTGCGCGCGCTGCCCGCCGACGAGGCCGACGCCCGCCTGCGTGGGCAGTGGGCCATGCTGGCGCCCGAGCAGCGCTTCGTCTATTTCAAGCTCATCACCGGCAATTTCCGAGTGGGGGTGTCGCGCCTGCAGGTCACGCAGGCGCTGGCCGCCGTGAGTGGGGTAGAACCCAAGCGCATCGCGCACCGGCTGATGGGCTACACCCAGATCGGCCGCCAGCCGCAGGCCGCCGACTACGCCGCGCTGGTGGCGCCTGCCGAAGGCACGGAAGGCCGCCCGGACAACAGCGCGGCCGGGCATCCTTACCCCTTCTTTCTGGCCCACCCGTTCAACCAGCCGGCGGCCGAGATGCCCGCGCTGCTCGGGCCGGTGCAGGACTGGCTGGTGGAGTGGAAATGGGACGGCATCCGCGCGCAGATCGTGCGGCGGGCGCGGGCAGCCTGGGTGTGGTCGCGCGGCGAGGAACTGGTGACCGACCGCTTTCCCGAACTGGCCGAGGCCGCAATGGCCCAACTACCCGACGGCACGGTGGTCGATGGCGAGATCCTGGTCTGGCTGCCCGAAGAGCCCGGCCCCCGCCCCTTCGCCGATCTGCAAAAGCGCCTGGGGCGCAAGACCCTGGGCCCCAAACTGCTGCGCGAACTGCCCGTGGTGCTGGTGTGCTATGACCTGCTGGAGCATGCAGGACAGGATTTGCGCCAGCAGCCGCAGCATGCGCGGCGCGCCCTGCTCGAGGCAGTGCTGCAGCCGAACCCTGGCGCCATCGTCGCGACGCCCGAAGGCGCCCTGCGCCTGAGCCCCCTGCTGCACGGCCCCGACTGGCAAGACCTCGCCCGCCAGCGCGAAGCCGCCCGCAGCCTGGGCACCGAGGGCTTCATGCTCAAGCACCGCGATGCGCACTACGGCGTGGGCCGCACCAAGGACGTGGGCGTGTGGTGGAAGTGGAAGATTGATCCCATGAGCGTGGACGCCGTGCTCATCTACGCCCAGCGCGGCCATGGGCGGCGCGCGAGCCTGTATACCGACTACACCTTTGCCGTGTGGAGCGGTCCGCCCGAGGACCCCGACCGGCAGCTGGTGCCATTCGCCAAGGCCTACTCGGGCCTCACCGATGCGGAGATCGCGCAGGTGGACGCCATCATCCGCAAGACCACGCGCGAGAGCTTCGGGCCTGTGCGCAGCGTGGAGGCCACGCAGGTCTTCGAGCTGGGCTTTGAAGGCATTGCGCGCAGCCCGCGCCACAAGAGCGGCATTGCGGTGCGTTTCCCCCGCATGCTGCGTTGGCGCCAGGACAAGCCCGTGGCCGAGGCCGACACGCTGCAGACGCTGGCGATGCTGCTGCCGGAGTCTGCGCGGTGAGCACATCCCGCGCCCCCGCCGCGCGCTCGGCAACTGCCACGGCCAAGGCAAAGGTCGAAGCCCTCGCCACCGACGCACCGAGCGGCCCCGCGG
>NZ_JALEGG010000175.1 GCF_022763525.1 Acidovorax sp. | reverse complement strand
GGGGCGCAGCTTCGGTCGCCGCCGCAGCGGCGCGGCCCCGGCGGGGCACGCGCACCACACGAGGGTCGGTCCAGGTGCCATCGATGCGGAATTCCTGCGTGGCGGCCTCGATGAGCGGCCCGCGCAGGAACACCTGGGCCAGGAAGCTTCCCAGCCCGATCACCGGGTTGATGGCGGTGGCCACCAGCGAGGCGGTCATGGCGTTGATCTCGGGGACCACCACCACGCGCAGGTCCTGGGTTTCGTGGTCGATGTTGGCACTGCCCTCCATGAGCACGGCGGCGTTCACGCCCTTCATCTGCAGGTTGTTGGTGGTGGCCACGCCCTGCTCGATGCGCACGTCGCCGCGCACAAAGTCGAACGCGAAGCCTTCGCTGAACACGTCACGGAAATCGAGGGTCAGGCGGCGCGGCAGCGACTGCAGGCTGAGCACACCCAGCAGCTTGGCCAGGCCCGGATCGGCCTTCAGGAACTGGCCGGATTCGATGTTGAGGTTGATCTGCCCGGTCATGGAGCGGTAGTCGGGGCTGAACGGGGCGCCAATCCAGGCCACCTGCCCTTCCATGCGGCCCTTGCCGCGCCGCACGACGTTGGCCATGCCCATGCGGGCCAGCAGGTCGCCCGAGTCGCGGATATCGAGCTTGAAGTTGAGCACCGTACGCCGCTCCGGCGCGCGCGGCCCGGCGCCAGCGGTGGCCAGCACCGCCCAGTTGCCGTTGGCCGTGAGGCTCGCCTCGGGCGCCAGGATGTTGAACTTGGACAGGCGCCATTCGCGCTGCGCGCCATCGCCGCCGCGGTTCTGGGCTTCCATTTCCACGCGGCCGAGCCGCTTGCCGCGCAGTTCGAAGTCGTCCACCACGATGTCCAGCGCGGGCAGGGCGCCAGGCTGCTCGTCGAGCAGTGCCTCCACCTGGTGCACATCGCTCTGGGGCATGTTGACGCGCGACAGCCGCGCGAAAAGCCGGCCGCTTGGGACGTCGCCGCCATCGGGCTGGCGGTACTCGAGGTAGCCGTTGAGCTCCGTGGCGTCGAGGTTGGCGCGCCAGGTGGTGCCATCGCGCAAGGCCCCCGCCACGACGTTGTGCAGCGTCCGGCCCTGAAGCGTGAGCTCGCGGGCACGCAGGGCCAGCGTGGTGGGGAGGTACTCCTGCGCGACACCGGCTCCGGCTCCAGGCCCGGCAGAAGCAGGGGCCGCCCCCTGCCGGGCGACCCCCTGGCCTGCGTTGGCCGTGCTGCCTGCACCGCCGGTGGCTTGCGTCAAAACGTCTTCCCACGCGTCCACGTCGAGCTTGCCCTGGCTGATGTTGGCCGCCACGCCCTGCGCCGGCATCGGCGCCGACTCACCGGCCGCCAGGCCGAGGCCGATGGCGCCGCGCAGCACCCGGGCCTGCGGCCCGCTGATATCGCGCACATAGGTGGCCGAGCCCAGCGTCCCCAGGTCCAGCGTGAGCTGATCGCGCAGCGGCGGCGGGGTTGCACCCGCCGCCACCTGCTGCGTGAGCCCGGCCAGGGATTCACGGGCCACCTGCATCTCGAAGCGCAGCGGCAGGCTGCTTTCCGCGGTCTTGCCCAGGGGCGCCGGCAGCGCCAGCGCGAGCCCCTGCAGGTTGCTGGTGACCTGCACTTCGGGAACGCCGCGCCGGAAGGCCAGCGTCATCGCATAGGGCGTGCTGCCCGTGGCCTGGCGGGCCAGCTGCGACAGCATGCCCAGCTGCGTGGCCTGCTGCAGCCCCTCGGCGGTGGCGGTGCCCTGGGCCCGCAGCTGCACGGCCGATTCGGTGGCGGGCGCGTTGGCGGGCAGCGCGCGCATGCCGCCCTCCAGCCGCACCGCGCCGCCCAGCGCCTGCGCCTGAACGGCGTTGAGAGAAAAGCCGGTTTCGGTGAACTGCACCACGCCGCGCACCCGGCTCAGGGTGGGGGTATCAGGGGTGATGCGCAGTTCGTTGCCCGCCAGCGTGACACTGCCCTGCACCTTGGATTTGGCGATGTCGCTGATGGGCAGCGTGAGGCGCAGCCGGAAATCGGCGGGCCCCGTGCCGCTGGCCTGCTCCAGCGCGTTGCCCGTCATCCCGCCCAGGGGTGAAGTGCTCATGAGCGCCAGCAGCTCTGGCAGCGGCCCCCGGGCATCGGCGTTGACGCTCACCACCGTGTGGGCCAGGTCGGCGATCCGCGCATCCACCTTGGACAGCCGCAGGCCCGGGCGCCCCGCAAACCCGCCGCTGGCGCCCCGAACTTGC
Organism: Acidovorax sp.; assembly: GCF_022763525.1. Taxonomy (GTDB): domain Bacteria; phylum Pseudomonadota; class Gammaproteobacteria; order Burkholderiales; family Burkholderiaceae_C; genus Acidovorax. The sequence continues at coordinate 2,037 of NZ_JALEGG010000175.1, read as the reverse complement.
ATGGACGAGCGCTCGAAGATGAGCTCGCCTCCCAGCTCCGTCAGCGCGGGCCACGGCAGCGTGTTGGCAGGTTGCAGCTGCGGCGGCACATAGGCATAGGTCACGTCCTTGACGCGCGCCGCGATGCGGAATTCCCCCTGCTTGGGGTCGTCGAAAGGCAGGTGCTGCAGGTCGCCCTTGACGCGGAACTGCACATTGCTGGCGCTGCCGGTCACGACGGAGTCCCGCACGTAGTGACGCGATTCCGCAGGGATCGACAGCGGCAGGTAGCGGTGCACGCGGGTGCCGTCCGCGCGATGCAGCGTTCCGGTGAGGTCGAGCACGCCCGGGAACCGCGAGCGGTGCGCCACCTTGGCTGGATCGCTGGTGTGCCAGGTCGCCCGGGCCTCGCCTTGGGCATCGGCATTGGCAAATTGCACATCGTTCGCCTGCACCGCGATGCGCTGGCCATCGAACTGCCAGCGCACGTCGGCGCTGAGCCGGTCCAGCGGCAACACAGGATCTTCAAACACGCCAGGCAGCACCAGCGCGCCCGTGGCGATGGACAAGGCCGCCTTGCCGCCCGCCTGTGTCATGTCGACGTCCACGGTGGCGCCCCGCAGGCCCAGCCGCGTGGGCGTGCTGCCGGGAGTGTCGCCCGCCAGGGCCAGGCCGCGGATGCGCCCGCGCACCTGGTACTGCTGCAGGTTTTCGAGCGGACCCTTCCAGGTGGCCTGGATTTCGTCCACCAGCCCCTCGGGGGCATAGTTGCGCAGCGCGTCGTGCGCCGTCGCCCCCAGGGGAAGGCGGCTGGCGATCTGGGCCAGCGCCGCCAAATCCAGCCGGTCGGCTCGAAACTCCCCTTGCGCAGGCGCCTTGCCGGCGGCACCGGTATGCACGAGCCGGACGTTGCCACCGGGCCAATGCAGCCCGTCATCGGTCTGGAACTGCAGCGCCTGGGTCGAAAACTCGAACCCGCCGTTCAGCCGACGCCCGCCCAGCCGCCCCTGGATGGAGGGCAGCACCAGCGCCTGGAGCTCTGGACCCAGCGTCGCGTTGACGTCGGCCAGCGCCAGGTCGGCCGTGCCGCCCACCACTTGGCCGCGCTGGACATCGGCCCACGCGCGCAAGGCACCCCGGCCTTGCGCCACATCCATGCCCACGTCGGCATGGTGGCGCAGCCGCGAAACATCCACCCGAGAAAAGTTGGCAAACAGCTGTCCGTTCCAGTGCTTCCAGTTGCCATCCCCCGCGCGCAGGAGGGGGGCACGGAACAGGCCCACGACGGTGAAACGGTCGCCCCAAGCGGCCGGCGGCGTGGCGTCCAGACGCATGTGGTGGCGCCAGCTGCCGTTGCGCAGCACCAGGTCCACCTTCTCCAGGGCCAGCTCGGGCGCGCCGCGCTGCTCGTCGGTCCAGCGCAGCATGCCGCCCCGGATGAACACCTCGCCCTGGGAAAACAGCCAGTCGGCGGCGGCGTTGTCCTCCCCCGGCTGGGCCGAGAAATCGAGCCCCGCCACCTGGATGCGCCCGTCCGGCGTGCGCCGCACGTCCAACTCGGGCTCTTCGATGTACAGCTGCTCAAAGCCGCCCTGCAGCAGCGAACGCGGCGACAGCGCCACCACCACCCGCGGCAGGCGCAAGGCCGACCGGCCTGCGGCGTCCAGCAAAGCAACATCCGACAACTCGATGGAAGGAATCAGGCCTTCAGTGCGCGCGGCGATGGCGCCGATGCGCACCGGAAGCCCCAGCGCCCGTGCGGCTTGCGCCTCCAGTTGCGGGCGGAAATCACCGATTCGCGGCACAATCCAGCCATGAAGAGCGCCCCAGGCGATGGTCAGCAGCAGCCAGAAGGCGAGCAGCAAGCCCAGTGACCACCGCGCAAGACCTGCCACCAATCTCAGCAGGCGTGTGGGGTGCGTGGAGGGATCGATCATGGTGGGATTGAATGTGGCAGGAATTATGACCCGCGGCTTTCTGGCGGGTTCACTACGAACGAGTGTCCTTATGTATGCGGCCCTGCGCCTTGACTGCCATGCCGTCGTCTCCCTCTGATCC
>NZ_JALEGG010000174.1 GCF_022763525.1 Acidovorax sp. | reverse complement strand
GGCGCCGCTGTCTGCTGCTGCGCGGGCTGCGGGCTTCTTGGTGGCTGCTTTTTTGGCCGTGGCGGGCTTCTTGGGGACAGGCTTTGCTGCGGCCTTGGCGGGCGCTGCCTTCCTGGCGGCGGGGGCCTTCTTGGCAGGCGCCTTTGCCGCCGCCTTGGCGGGCGCAGGCTTGCCGGCACCCTTGGCCAGGGCATCCACGCGGGCGCTCAGGGCTTCCAGGTCGCGGGCGGAGGGCACGCCCAGCTTGGAGAGGGCCTTGGCCACGCGGTCTTCAAAGATGTTCTCCAGCTTGTCCCACTGGCCCTGGGCCTTGGAGCCAATGTCCGTGGCCATGGTGGTCACGCGGCTGGTGGCTTCGGTGATCTTCTCTTCGGCCACGGCCTGGGTCTTGCGCTGGATGGAGAGGCCTTCCTTGACCAGGGCTTCAAACACCTTGCCGCCTTCTTCCTGGGCCTTGGAAAAAGCACCCAGGCCCGCCAGCCAGATCTGCTGTGCCGAGTCCTTCACGGTGCTGGAGAGTTGGGCGTTGCTCTTTTTCTTGTCGGCGCTGAGTTTCTGCAGTTTCTTGACCATGGGGCCTCCGTTGTGCGGTTGGGTGAATGTGCCAGGGCGGTTTGCCGCTGAAGCAAGGCCGCACTGTACGCCGCACCATGCCGATCGTGTAGGCGGGCGCTCCTAAAAACGTAGAGCGCGCCGTCTAAGAGCGGCTGACAAAACTCTTCTGGCGTCGTTGCCGCGTCTTGTCGTACTACTCGTACTGCCTGCGACGCAGCGCCTAGCCAGAAACGCTTCGCTGAGTTTTGTTAGCCGCTCTAAGGAGCTCCAGCTCCGGCGCGGGTTTGTGCTGAATCGGGCCGCGCCGGCCTTGGGCAAAAATGAAATCCATTACAGAGGAGACGCGCATGCAGTATTTCGTGACGGGAGCAACGGGTTTCATCGGCAAGCGGCTGGTCAAGAAGCTGCTCGAGCGCAAGGGCGCGGTGGTCCATTTCCTGATCCGCAAGGAAAGTGCGGACAAGGTCGCCGATCTGCGCAGCTATTGGGGCGTGAGCGCCACCCGTGCCATTCCCGTGTTTGGTGATCTCACTGCCAAGAAGCTGGGCGTGGCGGCGGAAGACGTCAAGAAACTCAAGGGCCAAGTCGACCACTTCTACCACTTGGCCGCCGTGTATGACCTGTCCGCCGACGAGGAAACCCAGGTGGCCGTGAACATCGAGGGAACGCGCAACACGGTGGACCTGGCGAAGGCGATCGATGCGGGCCACTTCCACCATGTCTCCTCCATCGCCGCTGCGGGCCTGTACGAAGGGGTGTTCCGCGAAGACATGTTCGAAGAAGCCGAGGGCCTGGACCACCCGTACTTCCAGACCAAGCACGAGAGCGAAAAAATCGTGCGCCAGGACTGCAAGGTGCCCTGGACGGTGTACCGCCCCGCCATGGTGGTGGGGGACAGCACCACCGGCGAGATGGACAAGATCGACGGGCCCTACTACTTCTTCAAGCTCATCCAGCGCCTGCGCCAGCTGCTGCCGCCCTGGATGCCCACCGTGGGGCTGGAAGGCGGGCGCGTGAACATCGTGCCGGTGGACTTCGTAGTGAACGCGCTCAACGTCATCAGCCACCAGAAGGACATCACCAAGAAGTGCTACCACCTGGTGGACCCAGTGGGCTACCGCGTGGGCGATGTGCTGGACATCTTCAGCCGCGCCGCCCATGCGCCGCGCATGAACCTGTTCGTCAATGCCGCGCTGCTGGGTTTCATCCCCAAGAGCGTCAAGAAAAGCCTGATGGCGCTGGCGCCCGTGCGCCGCGTGCGCAACGCGGTGATGAAGGACCTGGGCCTGCCCGAGGACATGCTCACCTTCGTGAACTACCCCACGCGCTTTGACTGCCGCGAGACCCTGGCGGCGCTCAAGGGCTCGGGTGTGAACTGCCCCAACCTCAAGGATTACGCCTGGCGCCTGTGGGACTACTGGGAGCGCCACCTCGACCCCGAACTGTTCATCGACCGCACGCTCAAAGGCACGGTGGCGGGCAAGGTGGTGCTGGTGACGGGCGGCTCGTCCGGCATCGGCCTGGCGGCTGCGCACAAGTTTGCCGAAGCCGGCGCCACCACCATCATCTGCGGGCGCGATCAGGACAAGCTCGACGAAGCCTGCGCCGAAGCCAAGGCCAAGGGCTACCAGTTCATCGCCTACTCTGCCGACATTGCGGACATGGCCGACTGCGACCGGTTTGTGCAGCTGCTCATCGACAACCACGGGGGTGTGGACTTTTTGATTAACAACGCGGGCCGCTCCATCCGCCGCGCCATCGAGTCGAGCTACGACCGCTTCCACGACTACGAGCGCACCATGCAGCTCAACTACTTCGGCTGCCTGCGCGTGACCATGGGCCTGCTGCCCGGCATGGTGGAAAAGCGCAAGGGCCATGTGGTCAATATCAGCTCCATCGGCGTGCTGACCAACGCGCCACGCTTTTCGGCCTATGTGGCCAGCAAGGCAGCGCTCGACGCCTGGACGCGCTGCGCCTCCAGCGAATTCGCGGATCAAGGCATCACCTTCACCACCATCAACATGCCGCTGGTGCGCACGCCCATGATCGCGCCCACCAAGATCTACAACAATGTGCCCACCCTGAGCCCCGAGGAGGCGGCCGACATGATCGCCCAGGCCTGCATCTTCAAGCCCGTGCGCATCGCCACGCGCCTGGGCATCACCGGGCAGATCCTGCACGCCCTCGTGCCGCGCGTGGCGCAGATCACCATGAACACGAGCTTTCGCATGTTCCCGGACTCGACGGCCGCCAAGGGCGGCGGCAAGGACGCCAAACCGCAACTGTCGGCCGAGGCCGTGGCGCTGCAGCAAATGATGCGCGGGATCCACTTCTGACCGAACCCACGTCTGCCCGTGCAATTCCCTCCTCGTAGAACTCTGTTACCGGGGGGCCGGACAGGGTGGGATAATTGCGGGCTCTGCCGAGCAGGCAATTCACAGCCCTCCCTATGATTCTGGTTACTGGCGGCGCGGGTTTTATCGGCGCCAACTTCGTTCTTGACTGGCTCGCGGCCTCCGACGAGCCCGTGGTCAACCTCGACAAGCTCACCTATGCGGGCAACCTGCACAACCTGGACAGCGTCCAGGGCGACCCCCGGCACATCTTCGTGCAGGGCGACATCGGCGACACCGCGCTGCTGACCCGCCTGCTGGCCGAACACAAGCCGCGCGCGGTGGTCAACTTCGCGGCCGAATCGCATGTGGACCGATCCATCCACGGCCCCGAGGACTTCATCCAGACCAACATCGTGGGTTCGTTCCGCCTGCTCGAAGCCGTGCGCGCGTACTGGAGCGCGCTGCCCGAGGGCGAGCGCGGGGCCTTTCGCTTCCTGCACGTGTCCACCGACGAGGTGTACGGTTCGCTCGCCCCAACGGACCCGGCCTTCACCGAAACGCGCGGCTTCGAACCCAACAGCCCCTACAGCGCCAGCAAGGCCGCCAGCGACCACTTGGTGCGCGCCTGGCACCACACCTATGGCCTGCCAGTGCTCACCACCAACTGCAGCAACAACTACGGGCCCTACCACTTCCCCGAAAAGCTCATTCCGCTGATGATCGTGAACGCCCTGGCCGGCAAGAACCTGCCCGTGTACGGCGACGGCATGCAGGTGCGCGACTGGCTGTACGTGAAGGATCACTGTAGCGCCATCCGCCGCGTGCTCGAAGCGGGAGCGCCCGGCGAGACCTACAACGTGGGTGGCTGGAACGAGAAGCCCAACATCGAGATCGTGAACATGGTCTGCAGCCTGCTCGATGAGCTGCGCCCCCGCGCCGACGGCCAGAGCTACAAGGCCCAGATCACGTACGTGAAGGACCGCCCCGGCCACGACCGCCGCTACGCCATCGACGCGCGCAAGATCGAGCGCGAGCTGGGCTGGAAGCCCGCCGAGACCTTCGATACCGGCATCCGCAAGACCGTGCAGTGGTATCTGGAAAACGCCGACTGGGTGGCTGGCGTGCAGACCGGCGCCTACCGCGACTGGGTGCAGACCCAGTACGCCCATGAAGCGGCCGCTGCGCCCGCGGGCGCCCGCGCATGAACATTCTGCTCTTCGGCAAGGGCGGCCAGGTCGGCTGGGAGCTGCAGCGCAGCCTGTCCGTGCTGGGCACGGTCACGGCGCTGGACTTCGACAGTACCGGGCATTGCGGCGATTTTTCGAACCCCGCTGGGGTGGCCGAGACGGTGCGCGCGCTGCGCCCTGACGTGATCGTCAATGCTGCGGCCCACACCGCGGTGGACAAGGCCGAGAGCGAGGCGGACTTGGCCCGCACGCTGAACGCCACCGCACCGGGCGCCATTGCCCAAGAGGCGGCGAAGCTGGGCGCCTGGGTGGTGCACTACAGCACCGACTACGTCTTCGACGGCAGCGGCAGCCGCCCTTGGGTGGAGACCGACACGCCCGGGCCGCTGAGCGTGTATGGCCGCACCAAGCTCGAAGGCGAGCAGCTGATCGCGCAGTCCGGCGCCAAGCACTTGATCCTGCGCACCAGCTGGGTTTATGCCGCGCGCGGTGGCAACTTCGCCAAGACCATGTTGCGCCTGGCGCAAGAGCGGGATCGGCTCACCGTCATTGACGACCAGTGGGGCGCCCCCACCGGCGCCGACCTGCTGGCCGATGTGACCGCGCACGCGCTGCGCCACTTGCAGCACCGCCCGCAGGACGCTGGCCTGTACCACTGCGTGGCCGGTGGCGAGACCAACTGGAATGCATACGCAAAATACGTGCTGGCGCAGGCGCAGCAATCGCAACCAGCTATCAAAATAAAAGCAACGGAAGTAGCACCCGTTCCGACAAGCGCGTTTCCGACGCCGGCCGTGCGTCCCCACAATTCGCGCCTGGACACCCGCAAGCTCCAGGCCACGTTCGGGCTGCAGCTTCCCCATTGGCAGCAGGGCGTGGCCCGCATGCTCGCGGAAATTCTCTGATCGGCCCTCTGACCATGACGCAACGCAAAGGCATCATCCTGGCCGGAGGCTCCGGCACCCGGTTGCACCCCGCCACCCTGGCCATCAGCAAGCAGCTGCTGCCGGTGTACGACAAGCCCATGATCTACTACCCGCTGAGCACGCTGATGCTCGCGGGCATCCGCGAGATCCTCATCATCAGCACGCCGCAGGACACGCCCCGTTTCGAGCAGCTGCTCGGCGATGGCAGCCAGTGGGGCATCCGCCTGCAGTACGCCGTGCAGCCCAGTCCGGACGGTCTGGCCCAGGCATTTCTCATCGGAGAAGACTTCCTCGCAGGGGCCCCCAGCGCGCTTGTGCTGGGCGACAACATCTTCTACGGCCACGACTTCCATGAGCTGCTGGGCAACGCGCAGCGGCGCACCGTGGGCTCCAGCGTGTTCGCCTACCACGTGCACGACCCCGAGCGCTACGGCGTGGCCGAGTTCGATGGAGACGGCAAAGTGCTGTCGCTGGAAGAAAAGCCGGCCCGGCCCAAAAGCAGCTACGCCGTCACCGGCCTGTACTTCTACGACGGCCAGGTGGTAGAGATGGCCAAGCGCCTCAAGCCATCGCCGCGCGGCGAACTGGAAATCACCGACCTGAACCGCCTGTACCTCGAGCAGGGGCAGCTCAATGTCGAGATCATGGGCCGCGGCTACGCCTGGCTGGATACCGGCACGCATGACAGCCTGCTGGAGGCCAGCCAGTTCATCGCCACGCTCGAACACCGCCAGGGCCTCAAGATCGCCTGTCCCGAGGAAATCGCCTGGCGGTCCGCCTGGATCGACAGCAGCCAGCTGGAGCGGCTGGCCCAGCCGCTGGCCAAGAACGGGTATGGCCAGTACCTGCAGCGTCTGCTGAACGACAAAGTCTATTGATCTCTTTTTCATGCTCGCCATCCCGCAATCCATTCCCGACGTTTTTCTCATCGAGCCCAAGGTGTTCGGCGACAGCCGCGGCTTCTTCTATGAAAGCTTCAACCAGCAGGCCTTCGAGGCAGCCACCGGGGTTCGCTGCGATTTCGTGCAGGACAACCACAGCCGCAGCCGCCAGGGCGTGCTGCGCGGCCTGCACTACCAGTTGCCGCCCAAAGCGCAGGGCAAGCTGGTGCGTGTGGTGCGCGGCGCCGTGTTCGACGTGGCGGTGGACATCCGCAAGGGTTCGCCCACGTTCGGCCAGTGGGTGGGTGCGCTGCTGACCGAAGACAACCACCGGCAGCTGTGGGTACCGCCCGGGCTGGCCCATGGCTTTCTCGTGATGTCCGAGTCGGCGGATTTCCTCTACAAGACCACCGACTACTACAGTCCCGAGCACGAGCGCTGCATCCGGTGGAACGACCCTCAGCTGGCCATCGCCTGGCCCGAGGTGGCCGCAGAAATCCAACTGTCCGCCAAGGACCAGGCCGGGCGCTCGCTGGCCGAGGCAGATCTTTGATGTCGGAACCTGGGTCCCTGGCTGTGGCGCCACGGCCTGCCGCGCTGCGGGTCGCCATTTTGGGGACCAAGGGCATTCCGGCCAGCTACGGCGGGTTCGAAACCTTTGCCGAGCAGCTGGCCGTGCGCCTTGTGGCGCGCGGACACCAGGTCACCGTCTATGCCGAGGCCGAAGACGGCCCAGCCCCGGCCGATACCTTTCACCAAGGCGTGCGGGTGCGCTTTCAGCGCAGGCCCCATTGGGGCCCGGCGTCCGTGCTGGCTTACGACTGCGCCAGCCTGTGGGACGCACGCCGCGGCTACGACCTGGTCTACATGCTGGGCTACGGCGCGGCCTGGGCCTGCTGGTGGCCCCGCGTTTTTGGCACGCCGGTGTGGATCAATGTGGACGGCCTGGAATGGGCCCGCAGCAAGTGGGGCAGGGCAGCGCGCGCCTACCTGCGCTGCATGGAATGGCTCGCCACCAAGACGGCCACTCGCCTCATTGCCGACGCCGAGGCGATCGCACAGCGCGTGCGCACCGTGTATCCCCGCTCTGCGCCCACGAGCTTCATCGCCTACGGTGCAGAGGAGGTCCGCTCGCAGGATGTGGATGTGCAGGCGCTTTCCGCATGGGGCCTCACGCCCGGCGGCTACCTGCTGGTAGTGGCCCGGCCCGAGCCGGAAAACCATGTGCTGGAGATCATCCAGGGCTACTTGCTGCACGATGGCCCGCTGCCCCTGGTGATCGTGGGCAGCGTGACCGATGCCACGCCATACCAGCGCCAGCTGCAGTCGCTGGCCAGCGAACGCGTTCGCTTGGTGGGCGGCGTGTACGACGCCCCCAAGCTGCAGAGCCTGCGCGTGCACGCGGCCGCCTACATCCACGGGCATTCCGTCGGTGGCACTAACCCGTCGCTGCTGGAGGCGCTGGCCTGCGGCAGCCTGGTGATCGCGCACGACAACCCGTTCAACCGCGAGGTGGCGCGCGACGCTGCAGAATATTTTGAAACCCCGCAGCAACTCGCTCGCCAGTTGGAGCAAATAGTTCAGCTACCGTTGCTGGAGCGGTCCCGGCGCTGTGCGCGCGCACGTGAAATCGTGGCGAAAAACTATACGTGGGACCGAATTGCCGATGACTACGAGGCCTTGCTTTTTGCGCAGTGCCGGCCGCACTGCGGAGTCGTACAGCCGGGGGTGCGGTGAGTTCAGGGCAGCAAGCTGGCGCAGCGCAACCGTTGGTCGATGTGCTGCTGGCTACCTATAACGGTGCGCAGTATCTGCCGGATCAGCTGGATTCGCTGCTGGCTCAGACGTATGAGAATTTTCGTCTCCTCGTCAGTGATGATGGCTCCTCAGACGCCACATTGGCCATCGTGGATCGTTATAGGTCCCGCTTTGGCAAGCGACTGGTTGTCGTGGCGCACCCTTGTCGGGGGGGCGGGGTGATAAAGAACTTTGAGAACCTGATGGCCACCAGCTTGCGCGATGGCGTGGCACGTTGGGTTGCGTTCGCAGACCAGGATGACGTGTGGCTCCCCCACAAGATCGAGCGTTGCGTTGAGGAGATGCGTCATCTTGAGGGAGCCTGTGGGACGAGCCTCCCCTGCCTCGTTCACTCAGATTTGGCTGTGGTGGACGACGGCCTGCGGCCCATTGCGAAATCTTTCGCCAAGTACCAGCACATGGACCCGCAGCAGTGCTCGCCCGTGTCGCTTCTCAGCGTGAACCAAGTGACCGGTTGCACAATGCTGGTGAATCGCGCTCTTCTTGAAATGGCGCTGCCTTTGCCCCCCGAAACGGTCATGCACGACTGGTGGTGTGCATTGCTGAGCGGTAGCGGCCGAAGGCGCTTCGTGGCCGAACCGTTGATCCTGTATCGTCAACATGGCTCCAACCAAGTGGGCGCCAAGAACCGTGGTCTGGGCACGCGGCTGTGGCGTCTGCTGACCAACGGCCAGGGGGTCATTCGGCGAGTCAGGGCTTTGGGCGCGGCCACCTATTTGCAGGCTCTGGCGCTGCAGGCGCGACTGAAGGCCTCAGGGCAAGATGGGGCCTACGTGTCAGAATACTTGGCTTGGCGAAGGCAGCCTCTCTGGGCGAGGCTGAGGGCGTATCGTCGATATTATGCGGGCCCTGAACTTGACCGACTGAGCCGTTGCCTGTTGTGGTTCAAGTAACTGAGCGCGATCAACGCTGCGCACCGTGCGGCGAAGGTGCTCTTATAGATACTCAAAGGCGTGGTAATGATGCTTTCGGCGGAAGTCATTGAAGAAACAGGTGGGGGCGGCGCAGTGCCCCGGCTTGGGGAAATGTTGCTCGCAGACGCGAAGCTCTCGCGCAATGACCTGGAGCGCGCGCTGGAAGTCCAGCGCTCCATGGGCGGGCGCCTGGGCCGGCTCCTGATCAGCCTCGGCCTGGTGTCCGAGGTGGATGTGTATGCCGCGCTCTCGCGGCAGGCGGGTCTTCCGCTGGTTCGCCAGGAGGCCTTCCCCAAGGAAAAGCCCGCCACGTCGCGGCTCAATACCAGCTTCCTGCTCGCCAACAACCTGCTGCCGCTGGGGGATGCCGAGAGTGCGGACGCCTTGCCGGATTTCGCTTCGGTCGACCCGCGCAGCCCGGCCCTGCGCGATGCGCTGCGGCTTGTCTTTGGAGAAGTCCCAAGGCTCTGTTTCGGCTTGGAATCCGAAATCGCCAGCCAGCTCAACACCTGGTTTGTGGAGGCGTCGGAGCCTGAGGAAGAGGTGGTGGGCGACCAGTTTGGCGCGTCCGAATTCATCGAGCACCTGCGCGACATGGCCTCCGAGGCCCCCATCATCCAGCGCGTGAGCCAGATCCTCTCCCAGGCCGTGGCGGCCCAGGCGTCCGACATCCACATCGAAACCTACGAAGAGAAATCGGTGGTTCGCATCCGGGTGGATGGCGAGCTCTACCCCATCGACGAGATTGATAACAAGGATGCGCCCGCCGTCGTCTCGCGCATCAAGATCCTCTCGCAGTTGGACATTGCCGAACGCCGCATGCCGCAAGACGGGCGTACCAAGCTGCGCGTGCATGGCAAGGAGATGGACTCCCGCGTGTCCACCATCCCCACCATGTTCGGCGAATCGGTGGTGATGCGCTTGCTGGAGAAGAACTTTGACCTGCTCTCGCTCGAGAGCCTGCATTTCACGCCGCCCACGCTGAAAGCCATGCGCCAGATGCTCAGCGTGCCGCACGGGATCTTCCTGGTCACCGGCCCCACGGGCTCGGGCAAGTCCACCACGCTGTATGCCTCCATGCAGGAGCTCGAGGGCGAGAACCTCAAGATCCTCACCGTGGAAGACCCGGTGGAATACCGCCTGCAGTGGCTCAACCAGGTGCAGGTGCAGCCCCAGATCGGCCTGACCTTCGCCAAGGTTCTGCGCTCCTTCCTGCGCCAAGACCCGGACGTCATCATGATCGGCGAAATGCGCGATGGTGAGACGGCCGAAATCGCCGTGCAGGCCGCGCTGACGGGCCACTTGGTCATGTCCACGCTGCACACCAACAGCGCGCTGGGCGCCATCGTCCGCTTGATCAACATGGGCGTGGAGCCCTACCTGATCACGGCATCCGTCATTGGCGTGCTCGCCCAGCGCCTGGTGCGCAAGCTGTGCGACGAATGCAAGGCACCGCTGTCGGCCGACCAGGCGCACGCGGCGGCGGCCTCTCTCGGGGTGGCAGCGCCGCAAGGCCAGGTCCTGTACCACGCCGTGGGCTGCCCGGCCTGCCGCGGAACGGGCTACCGCGGGCGGCTGGCGGTGCATGAATTGCTGCTCATGACCGAGGATGTCAAGAAGCTCGTGCTGGAGCGCGGCTCATCGCTGGGCGGTGCTGATGGCGCCTATGCCGGCGGGAACTTGTTGCAGGATGGCGCCACCAAGGTCTTCCAGGGTCTGACCACGGCCGAAGAAGTCCTGCGCGTCGCGCGTCAAAATGATTGAATTTCAATACGATGGGGTAACGTCTGACGGCAAGGCCTGCCAGGGGACGATTCGCGCGCTCAATCTTGAGACCGCCCGGTTGCGCCTCATCGGGCAGGGCGTGACGCCGGTGCGCATTACCGATGAGACGGCGGCCGTGCCGCAAGCCGACACGCAACCCCGGGGCGCCAAGCTCAAGCGCAGCGAAGTCCTGCTGTTCAGCCGCGAGATGGCGCACCTCAAGCAAGCCAACATGCCGCTCGACAAGGCGCTGGTCATGCTCAAGGAAACGGCCGACACCGAGCGGCTCAAGGCCTTCATTGCCAAGGTCGAGGAGGGCGTGCGGGGCGGCAAGTCGTTGTACCAGTCCCTGCTCCCGTTCGAGCGCGACCTGGGGCGCCAATACCTCGTTCTGATCCGCGCGGGCGAAACCTCCGGCTCGCTGCACGTGGTGCTCAAGGAACTCACGGTGCAGCTCGAAGCCGAAGACAAGCTGCGCAACTACGTGATCTCGTCGATGACCTATCCCGTCATCCTGCTGGTGGTCGCCGTGCTTTCCGTCACCCTCCTGCTGGCGTTCGTGGTGCCGCAGTTCCGGGAGATCTTTGATTCCATGGGCGACAAACTGCCGTACTCCACGCGGCTGGTGGTCGATCTGAGCGACACCATCCGCTCGCAGTGGATGGCCATCCTGCTGGGCTTGACCGTGGTACTGTTCCTCGCCTCGCGCTGGGCTGCCACGGCCTCGGGGAGGCTGCGGCTGGACAGCGCGCTGCTGGGGCTGCCCCTGCTGGGGAAGGTGCTCAAGAACCTGCAGTTCGCGATTTATTTCCGCACCTTCGGCATCCTGCTGCAGCGTGGCGTGCCGATGGTGGATGCCCTGCGCATCGCCATCGACACCCTGACCAACACCGCGCTGCGCAAGGATATGGAACCCCTGGTCGGCGTGGTCAAGACCGGCAAGCGGCTGTCCACTGGTTTTGTGTCCCCTTACCTTGGCAAGTCCAGCACGCCGCAGCTCATCAAAGTGGCCGAGGAAACCGGCCAGCTCGACATCACCCTGCTGGGCCTGGCGGACCGCTACGAGGACGAGGGCCGGCGCACCATGGGCCGCGTACTGGCCGCCATGGAGCCCCTCATCATCATCGTGCTGGGCGCCCTGGTGGCCTTCATCATCATTGCCATTCTGGGCGGTGTCCTGTCGATCAACGACACCATTTGATTTTTGGATTTTTGAGAAAGAAACCTGACATGAATTGGAAGAACTTTGGCCGCACTGCAGCGGCACGGGCGCGCCGCTCCGCAGGCTTCACCCTGATCGAACTGCTGGTGGTGCTTGTGATTCTGACCTTGCTGGCGGGCCTGGTCGGTCCCAAGGTGCTGGACCAGCTTGGCGGCGCCAAATCCAAGACCGCCCGCATCCAGATCTCTGAAATTGAACAAAGCCTGGACCTCTTCAAGCTCGACGTGGGGCGCTACCCGAATGACGCCGAGGGGCTGCGCTCCCTGGCCGAGCGGCCTGCGACGGCCCAGGGCTGGAACGGCCCGTACCTGAAGAAGGGCCTGCCCTCCGATCCGTGGGGCGCTGCGTACCAGTACAAGAACCCGGGCCGCAATGGCGGACCGGACGTATTCTCGCTGGGCGCCGACGCCAAGCCGGGCGGCGATGGCGAGAACGCGGACGTCTACAACTGAGCCGCACCCGTTGCGCGCCCAGACTGCTGCCCGCTGATCCGCCTTGCATGAGCCGTCAACCTTCGGCGCTGCGCCGCTCCCATGGCTTTACGCTGCTGGAGCTGCTGGTGGTTCTGGTGCTCGCCGGCATCACCATCGCCGTCGTGGGCATGGGCGGGCAGGCCTACATGGACCGCTCCCGCTACAGCCAGGCGGTGCGCGACGTGGCCACCCAGCTCAACCGGGCTCGCGCACTCAGCATGCAGGAGGGGCGGCCGATCGCCGTCGCCTACCAGCCAGAAATCCGCAAGCTGCTGGTGGATGGGCAGGTGTCCCTGGAAGTGCCCGAATCAGTCATGGTCCAGTGGGAGCCCATCGCGCGCAACCCACGCTCCCGCGAATCAGCCGGGGCGGCTTCCGCCGGGCAACTGGTCTTTGTGTTCAATGCCGACGGCGGCGCCCGTGGCGGGCGGCTGGCGGTGCTGCGCGGCGGCCAGGGCGTCAGCTTCCGCGTGAACTGGCTGCTGGGCACGGTGGAGCAAGCTGCAGCCGTGGCGCAGTCATGATGCCTGCCGTGCGTCAGCAGCGGACCCTGCGGCATCGCGCACCCTGCGGAGGGTGGTCACCCGTGCCGGTGCTGGCGCCTGCACGTTCACAGCGCGGCTTCAGCTTGCTGGAAGCGCTGGTGGCCATGGCCATTGCCGCCATCGCACTGGCCAGCCTGTACAAGAGCGTGGGGCAGGGCTCCAAGAACGTGGTGGATGTGGAGACTCGGGTCGAGGCCGCCCTGGTGGCCAAATCTGCGCTGGCCGCAGGCACGTTTGCCGAGGACTTTGCACGGCAGGCTTCCGGGCAGGCGGGGGACTGGCAGTGGCGCATCCAGATCGCGCCCGAGCAGATTCCCCTGCTGGAAGAAAACGGACGCCCCGCGCCCGGCGGCCCGTTGCGCGCGGCCCGGGTCTCGGTCGAGGTCAGCAAGAACGGCGTGCCCGCCGCCACCTGGACCACCTGGAAGCCCTACAGGGCCGCGCCATGACCCGCAAGTTTGCCAAATCCTCCCAAGGGTTCACCTTGCTGGAGTTGTTGATCGCATTGGCCGTCACGTCGGCCGTGGTGGCGCTCATGTTTGCGGGCGTGGGGGTCATCGGGCGCTCTGAAGAGCGCAACCAGCGCGTGATCGAGCGCTCGGAGCGCATGCTGGTCGTCAGCCAATGGCTGGGGCGCAAGTTCGATGCCTTG
The DNA here is from genome assembly GCF_022763525.1 of Acidovorax sp. Taxonomy (GTDB): domain Bacteria; phylum Pseudomonadota; class Gammaproteobacteria; order Burkholderiales; family Burkholderiaceae_C; genus Acidovorax. The sequence goes on along the minus strand of NZ_JALEGG010000174.1, from coordinate 6,536 downwards.
CGTTTGCTCAGCCGTCGCAGCGATACGGGCTTCGTGAACTTCTTCAGCGGCAATGCGGCCGGTCTACTCTGGGTGGCGCCGCTGCCCGAGCGCGGCGAGGGCGGCGGCCTGTACGTATTCCGCATGACGCCCTTGCGCCACGCTGGCGGGCGCGTGGACCTTTCGGTGGAAGCCGTGCCCTATGACGGCGCACTCATGGACCTCGACTGGAACCGCGCCCTGCGGGAGACGCTGCTCGCCAACGTGACGACGCTCCAGTGGCACTACCAGGACGGCCAGACCGGCCAGTGGACGCAGGAATGGGATGTGGCCAAGACGACGTACCCTGCTCGCATACGGCTGGAGCTGGCCGATGCACGTGGCGAATGGCCGCCGATGGTGTTTCCGCTGGTGAGGGCACGATGAGACGCCTGAAACCACGATTCCACCGAGGCGCGGCGCTCATCCTGGTGCTGTGGCTGGTGGCGTCCCTGTCCCTGGTGGTCATGGCCAGCGCCCGCGGCATTCGCCTGCAGACGCAGCGTACCGCTCTGGACCTGGAGCGCCTGCGCGCCGAATCGCTGCTCGACGCCGCCTTGCAACTGACTGCCCAGCGCCTGCTGGCCGACAAGGACTCGTCGGCGCAGTACCGCATCCAGCGCCTGCCCATGGGGGCGGCCGAGGTCTGGGTGGAGACTACCCCCTCCGGGGGGCTGGTGGACGTCAACGTCGCCAGCGAACCCCTGCTGCTGGCGCTGTTCCAAAAGGTTGGGGCGCTGGCGCCCGGCGAGGCCGCCATCCTCGCTTCGCGTATGCGCGACTTCATCGATCCGGACGACACGCCCGGCGGCGTGGGCGGGGCCGAGGCGGCCCAGTATCGGGCGGCCGGGTGGCCTTCGCTGCCGCGAAACGGGCCCGTGGATGACCTGTCCGAGCTGCGATCCGTGCTGGGGATGACGCCGGAGCTGTATGACATAATCGCGCCCCATTTGGGTATCAACGGGCAGCAACGCATCGAAATCGATTCTGCCCCCCCTGCACTGATCGACGTCCTGACAGGACAGCCAGGTCTGGGGGCGCGCCTTCACAACTCCCCACCGGAAACGCGGGCTGGAGAGCTCCTCACCGGGGCCGCCGCCGAATTCTTCTCGCCTGCACGTTCGAGGGGCGGGCAAACGGTGCGCTTCAAGGCCTATGTGCAGGCCGAAGGCGAGCGGTGGTGGCAGCGCGAAGCGTGGATCGACCTCAGCGAGCGCCCCGGTGGTTTGACGCCATGGACAATGCTCTCGTTGGAGCCGACACGCCGCTTTAACAAGCCGGAACAGGAATTCAAGCCATGACAGGTTGGGGGCGACTATCTCTTCGTGCGCAAACGGCACTGGACCGAATGGCCTGGGGTTTCGGTGACTTCAAACGGGTGCTGATGGAGCGCGGCGCGTGGCCCGCTGCCACCAGCATCGCGATCACGCCGGGCGGCGCGCGCTGGTCCATCACCGGCACCCGCGCACGCCAGCAGGCTGGCAGCCGCAAAGCCGCCAGCTTCCTCGTGCCCGAGGCCGATTGCCTGTGGGGCACCCTGCAGTTGCCCGACATGCCACGCCATGCCCTGGCCAGCGGCGTGGAAGAAGCTCTTTGGCGAGTCTCGCCCATGCCGCCCGAGCAGATCGTGGCAGCCTGGTGGGCCGAGCCCCAAGCCCAGGGTGGATGGACGGTGGCGTGGGGCATGTGCCGGCGCAGTCAACTTGCCCAGCAGCTTGAGCAACACGGTTTCGCCCCGGATGCGCCGGTCTATCTTCTGCGGCAGGGGCGGGCCTGCCCGGTGCGCAATGTGGCGTGGGGCAAGCAGCAAAGCCAGCAGCGCTGGATGGACTGGGGCGGCGTCGCGCTGCTGCTGGTGGTGATGGCCGCGCTGGCGCTGCCCGCGCTCATGCCCCTGGTGCTCAAGCGCCAAGCTGTGGTGCGGGCCGTGGTCCATGTGGGTGGTCTGGAGCCAAAGGCCGCACCCCTGCGCCAGAAGCTGGACGACCTGCGCCAGCAAGCCCAGCTGGCCGAAGAACTGCGCAAGAACGCCAGCACCGACCTGCCGCTGGCCAGTGTCATCGAAGCGCTCTCGGTAGCCGTTCCGGCCGATACGTGGCTCGACCGCGTGGAAGTCAATGGCAACGAGATCCGCATCACCGGCCTCACGGCCAATGCCACTGAGCTCATCGGCCAGCTGGGCCGCCAGCCCGGCCTGGTCGACGTGCGCGCGACAGGCGCCAGCGTGCGCGACGCCACCCTGAACAAGGAACGCTTCACCTTCGAGATGCGCTGGCGCAGCGAAGGAGCAAAGCCATGAAGATGAACATTTGGCGTCGCCGCGCGATCGTGTCAGTGCTCGTTCTGCTGCTGGCGGCACTGGCAGGCTCCGCGCTGGTGTACCGCGCGCTGTGGGCGCGCTACGACACCGCCCTGGCGCAACTGGAGCCTCGCAGCGAGCGCCTCGAAGGCGTGGTCAATGCGGGATCCGAGATCGAAACCCTGCTGGCCTCCGCGAGCAGCACCGTGGCCCCAATGCTCCATCCTGCCGGTGAAACCGCGCAAACCGATGTGCAGCAGAAATTGCGGCAGATGATTCTGGCCTCGGGGGGGACGCTCGTGTCGTCCCAGGTCGCGCTGGAGCCCGGCGTGGACGGCAAGTTGGCACGCGTCCGCCTGACCGCCACCATCTCGGGTGAATGGGCCAAGTTGGTGAACTTCATGGAGAGTCTGCAGTCGCACCGGCCGCCGTTCTGGGTGCGCACGGCCAACATCGCCCGCGAGGGGGCCAGCACCGGTGCTGGCCCGCAGACCGCGCGCCTGACCTTGCAACTGGAGGCACCGCTGGCGCCAGAAAAGGTCAAGCCATGATCAAGTCCTGGTACCTGGCCCCGGTCCTGGGCATCGTGGCGGTGGCCGCGAGCGCCTATTGGTGGGACGCGGAAAAGGAGCGCTGGACTCCGCCACCGCCCCGCAAGCCCGACCTGCCTACGGTCGAGCCCATGCCCAATGTGGTCAGGATTCGTGCTCGGCAGGCCGTGGAGCGGCCACTGCTGTGGACCTCCCGACGCCCCGTGGCCGTGGACGAGAAAAAGAGCAGCATGGTGAACGAGCTGATGCAAGCACGCCTCACGGCAGTGTTTGAATCCGGCAAGGAACGTATCGCCGTCCTGCAGCGTGCCGACGGCACCACCCTCAAGATCACCGGTGAAACCAAACCCTGGCGTGTCGAGTCCTTTGACGGCCGCAAGGCCCTCTTCCTGTCTGCAGACAACCAACGCGTTGAGCGGCCGCTGGAAGCCGGAACCCCTGCGGCTGCAACCAATGCCCAGCCAAGCGCTGCTGGACGCGTGCGTCGCCCGGCACCCCGACAGTAGGCCCGAGCGGCATACCCCATTTGGAGCTAACTTTATGAACATTCGGCCATCCATCCTTTTGCTGGCATTGCTGGCGTCAGGCTGTGCCAGCACGCAGGGTGGGCCTGCGGCATCGTCGTCTTCTTCCGCCGAGTCCAATGCACCAACCGCCGCTGCAGCACCGGCCGCTTCTGCGGCGCCTGCGGCCCCTGTTGCGGCGAGTGCTCCGGTGGCCAACGCTGCTGCGCCAGCCGGCGCACCGGCCTCTGCTGCGGTAGAGGCCCAGCCCCCGAAGGCGTCGTCTGGCAGCACCAAGCTGTTCCCCGGCAATGATCAGTTGTTCAAGCGCGATGTGGCTCCCAAGCTCGATCCCGTGCTTGCGCGCGGCGATAAGGTCTCGCTCAATTTCGAGAACGTCACCGTCAGCAACCTTGCCACGGCGTTGCTGGGTGACCTGCTCAAGCTCAACTACACCATCGACGCCGGAGGCGACACCGTGGTCAGCCTGCACACGCGCCAGCCATTGGCGCGCAGCCAGGTGCTCGATGTGCTGGACGCCGTGCTCCTGCCGCACGACCTTGCCATCGTGCGAGATAACGCGGGCGTCTACCACGTGACCAAGCGCACGGTCACCGTCGGCGCACGGCCGGTGGTGGGCTCCTCCAAGTTCAAGGATCTGTCGGGTGCCGGCACCGTGATCGTGCCGCTCAACCACATCGCCGCAGCCGAGATGGCCAAAATCCTCGCGCCCATCGCACCGAAGGAAGCCATCGTCTACGTGGACTCCATGCGCAACCTGCTGGTGCTTCAGGGCAGCAAGGCGCAGCTGGGTGGCTGGCTCGAGATGGTCGAGGCGTTCGATGTGGACTTCCTCTCGGGCATGTCCCTTGGAGTCTTCGTGCTCGAAAACGCCAACGTCAACGTGGTGCGCGACGCGCTGCAAGCCATGCTGGGAGGTTCCAGCGGTGGCGCTGCCGATCCTTTTGGTGGTAGCGGCACGGCAGGGGCGGCTGCGCCGGCAAGCGGTGGCGGAGGAACGTTTGGCGCGGCTACCGCCGCCGGTGCTGGCGCTGGCGCCAGCGGTGGTGCTGCCGCACAGGTGGCTACACCGCTGGGTGGGCTCATCCGGGTGTTCCCGGTAGAACGGCTGAATGCGCTGGTGGTTGTCACCCCGCGCAGCCATCTTCTGGCCCAGGTAGAAACCTGGATCCGTCGCCTGGACCGGCCCAGCGACACCCTCGAAGCCAGCCTCTTCGTGTACCCAGTGCAAAATGGCTCCGCGCTGCAGTTGGCAGAAATGCTCAATGGCCTGTTCAGCAGCGGCCAGTCTGGCCAGGGCCGTTCGGCCGGCGTGGCGTCGGGCTCGGCGCCAACGCAGTTCTCGCAAGGCACCGGCATGGGCAACACCGGGCTCGGCACCGGCATCTCGGGCAACAGCGGCCTCAATTCGGGCAACAGTCTTGGCGGTAGCGGCAGCACCGCTGGCAGCAGCCCCCTGGGCGCCAATCTGGCGGGTGGCAACCGCACATCACCCAACAACATGTCGCTCACGTCCACCAGCCAGCTCGACGGCAATGTGCGGGTGGTGGCTGACGAAAAGCGCAATGCCCTGCTGATCCGCGCCCCGCGCGTGGAATACCGGCGTATTGAGCAGGCGCTGCGCGAACTGGATCGGGCCCCCATGCAGATCCTGATCGAAGCCAGCATCGTGGAGGTCAGCCTCACAGGCAATCTCGCATATGGCGTGGAGTGGTACCTGCAAAACGGCTTGAGCAATGGCCGCGAGGGTATCGCCTCGCTCAACATGAATGAAAGCAGCGCGATCGGTGCCAGACAGCCCGGGTTCTCCTACACCATCATCAACAAGGCGAACGTGGTGCGCGCAACCCTCAACGCATTGAGCGAGAAATCGCAAGTGCGCCTGCTGTCCAGCCCGTCGGTTCTGGTGCTCAACAACCACAACGCCACGATCCAGGTCGGCCGGCAACAGCCCATCAAGACGTCTACCTCAGTCGCCACGGGCAACAACCTCGTGACCGAATCCATCAGCTACAAGGACACGGGGGTCATGCTTTCCGTCACGCCATCTGTCAACGCGGGCGGGCTGATCAGCATGGACATCACGCAGCAAGTGACCGATGTGGGCGAGGAAGATACCGTCACCCGTCAGCGCGCCTTCCAGACCCGGCAGATCCAGACACGAGTGGCCGTGCGATCGGGCGAACCTATCGTGCTCGGCGGCCTGATCCGCGAAAACGATAGCGGCTCCCGCAGCGGCGTGCCCGTTCTGGCCGACATTCCGTTGCTGGGCTCGCTGTTCTCCACCACCAGCAACAAGCGCGACCGCACCGAGCTGCTGGTGCTGATGACGCCGCGGGCCCTGGAGGACGACGATCAGCTGCGCGCCGCCAGCGCCGAGATCCGCGACCGCATGCGCTCGCTGTCGTCGCAGTCGCCGTCTTTTCCTCCCCGCCCTCAGGAAGTTCCTGTTCCCTCTCTTCCCCAACGGTGATGCAGCGCTGTAAAAGCGATCTACATCCATGTCCACTTGTAAATCGAGGAGTGTCTATTCATGACGAAATCCATCAGTCGCCGCAATGTCGCAGCGATTTTGCTTGCCCCCATCGTCATGGGTGTGTTAAGCGGCTGCGCTGCGGTTGGCAAGGCCTCGCCCGAAGCCGACAAGGAAGCCTTGAAAAAACGCGCGCAGGAGTACTGGGCGTTGGTGAAGGCCAATGACCGCGTCAAGGCCTGGAACTACGAAGAGCTGTCCAAGGACCCGAACGGTTCGCTGGAGGGCTACCTCAAGCGCGGCGGAATCACGTTTGATGCGGTGGAGGTGCGGGAGGTGAAGAGCCTTGAGGGCGACCGCGCGACCGTGGAGGTGTTTACACGCTACGCGGTGCCGCTGGTGCGGCTCAAAAACATGGAAACGGTATCGCAGGACGAATGGCGCCGCATCGACGGCGCGTGGTACCACGTGCTGCGCCGCAGCGTCATGTTCCCCGGGGAGAAGTCATAAATTTTGTTGTGGAGGTGCAACAAAATCACGGATGCGGAACTTCTGGCTGGAATAGATTTGAAAACCAGAAACTCTCGGGCTAAGATAGCGCCAACCCAAACGAAGTGACGGATGGGTTGCATATCCCAAATCGTGGGGAAAGCTTCCTTCAATTATCTAAG
>NZ_JALEGG010000173.1 GCF_022763525.1 Acidovorax sp. | reverse complement strand
GCCCAAAGTTGACCGGGCTCACCCCCGCCACGGTCTGCAGCGCCTGCTGCACGTTGGTGATCTGCCGGGATTCCATTTGCTCACGCGTGACCACGCTGACGGACTGCGGCGTTTCCAGCCGCCGCATGGGCGCCTTGCTGGCCGTCTGCGCTTCGACGGGCGCAAAGCCCATGTCTTTTTCGGTGCTGGCGTTGATGCGGACTTCCTGGAGCTGGGGGGCGGCGGCAGCCGGGTCGGCGGGCGGCGCGTCGGCCTGCTGCGCCATGGCGGCTTGGGCGAGGCACAGGGACAGAGCCATGGGCGTGAGTGCAAACAGGCGGTGCTGTCGCGTCAACGACGAGGGCGCGTGGGCAGACGGCAACGAGCGCGAGGTGCGCGCGGAGCGCAGGGGCTGAGGAGACATGGAAATCCCAGAAAAGGGTGAGCAAGAAGCGCGAAAGGCGCTGGCTCACGTGGCAATTCGGGGACGTTGGCTGGCGGCAAGACGGGGATTTTAATGCGAATAATTCTTGTTTGTCTCTCTGGCGCTAGTCGGGGGCACTTCTGCGCTTCCTATCCCACTCCTGGTACTCCAACGGCCGAATCCCAAACCGCACCGCATTCCCCGCATGCAGCGCGCCAAACTCGGCCAGCGCCAACTGCACAAAATGGTCGCGGTCAGCTATCGGAACGGAAGCGGGCATCCTGCTTTTCACCGCATCCTCCGTAGGCGCCTCCCCCTGCCGCACGATGGCTGCAATCACCTCCGCCAGCGCCTGCCGGTGCCGCAGCCGAAAAATATCCGGCGGCACCAGGTTCTGCTTCACCGCCACGTACTGCTGGCAAGACCGCTCATACGCCCAGACGAACACATCGCGCAGCAGATCCACGCGGTTGAGTTCGTACACGCCCAGCATGCCATCCACATACGCTTGCTGCGGCACGTCGATGAACGACAGCGGGCACAGGTTGTGGCGAATGAACGGGATGTTGGCGGCCAAGCGCGAGACGCGCTTGTTCACGTCCTCGAACGGCTGCAGGTAGGGCAGGTGCACCATCAGGAAGAAGGCTTGCTCGAACGGATCGGTGATCTCGGCGGCCATCTGCGTGACGATGCCGAAGAGTTCTTCAAGCCGCTGGGGCAGGGCGATGGGCTGGTAGACGCTGCCGCCGATCTCCACGGCGCGGCGGCGGATGCGGCCGACGGCGGTGGGATCGGCCATCAGGCCGTCGGACAGGAAGGCGTGGAGCGCGATCAGCGTGTCGGTGCGCACTTGCGCGTGTTCAGGCTGGAGCACCAGGTATTCGATGGCCTGCTTGTGGTTCAGGATCATCTGGGTTTCCAACGCGTTTTTGCCTTCGGCGGCCTGGCCGAATTCGATCAGGCGCTCGGTGTCGAGGCGGCTGTAGGTGTTGCCTTCAAGGTGGGACGAGGCCCAGGACAGGTCGATCAGCAGGCGGTTGAGGATGTCTTTGGCGAAGGTGCCTGCAGGGGTTTGATCGGCGGGGGAGCGGCCCAGAGCGTGCAACTGCTCTCGCAGTGCGGGCGGCAGGTAGGCCGTGTGGTTGGGGTGGTATTGCGACAGAAATTCCAGCTGGTAGCCCACCGGTTTGCGCAAGTGGCGCGGCTGGGAGATGGCGGCACGGATGGCTGCGCCTTCTGCGGAGGTGGGGACGTAGTCAGCGGCGGAGGGGACGGCAGTCGTCCACGCTGCGGGCGGCGTGGATTCAGCAGGCGACGCCTGCGGGTGGCTTGGATTGCTGGGGTGATAGCGGGTGGCTCGCCCCTCGCCGCGCACCGTGATGCGCCCTTGCTCTGCCAGCCGTGCCAGGCGGCGCTGCAGGGTGCGGCGCTCATGCGTGCCGCCGAGCTGTTGCAGGAGAGCGTCGCTGCCCACCCCGGCGGTGCCGGCTTTGTGAATCAACGCTGCGAGCTGGTCCAGTTCCTGGGCAAGGGTGGTGCGGGGCATGGCGGGGTTTGTGGTGGCGCAAGCTCAAATCGCGACAGAATTTTGTCGCGAAAGCAGTTTACGCGACAAAATTCTGTCGCGAAATAAATTTGCGCGTCATGACGTAGCGCCGCCCGCTGCCAATCCTGCCGTTTTCGTTTCGTCCGTTCGGGACAGGTTTTGATTGGTGCTATTGAAAATGTAGCTGCTTGCGCATGTGGGGTAAGCTCTACAGCCTGTTTTTATCCAGATCTCCGCCCTGTGCAGCCCCATCCCCGTTTTCGGCACTCCCCACTCCCCCATACCCCGGGTACTCCGCACCCGCCGTATTCATCGCCGCACTCTCCTGCCGCTCCCGCGCCATCTGCTCCGCAAACTGGTTGCGCCCTTCTCGCGCCACGGCGATGAACTTGGCGCGGTCCTTGTGGTGCGGGTACATGCGGTCGGCCAGGGCGATGTTGTGGGTGCGAAAACGCTGGGTGATGGCGGTGGCTTGCGCTGGGGGTAGGCCCATCAGCTCCAGCACGGTGTGGGCGCTTTGCAGGCTGGACTCGAACAGTTCGCGCTGCACCAGCGTCACGCCCAGGTCGCGCAGCTTGTTCCAGTGCGTCACATCGCGCGCGCGCGCCACGATCTGCAGCTCGGGGAAGTGCTCGCGCGCGAGCTTGGCGATCTTGAGGGACTGCTCCGCATCGTCCACGGCGATGACGAGGATGCGTGCGTGCTCGGCACCTGCAATGCGCAGCAGGTCCAGCCGCGTGGCGTCGCCGTAGAACACGCGGTAGCCGAAGGTGCGGGCCACTTCGAGCATCTCCACGCTGTGGTCCAGCACGGTGGTGGGGATGCCCTGGGCCAGCAGCACGCGCGAGACGATCTGCCCGTAGCGGCCGAAGCCCGCGATGATGATGGGTGCCTTCTGGGGTTCGGAGATTTCTTCGGCCTGGGGCTTGGCGGTCTTGAGCTGGGCATAGCGGCGCAGCAGCACACGGTCCATCACCACGAGCAGCAGCGGGCTGATCAGCATCGACAGCGCGACGGCGCCGATGAGGAGCGAGGCAGTCTCGGCCGGGAACACGCTGGCGCCCGCTGCAGCCTGGAACACCACGAACGCGAACTCGCCGCCCTGGGCGAGGAGCAGCGTGAACACGGGGCGCTCCTGGTAGGGGATGTCCACGAGCTTGGCCAGGGTGTAGATGACGATGGCCTTGGCTGCGAGAAAGCCCACCAGGATGGCGGCCATCAGCCCAGGCGAACGCAGGATCACGCCAAAGTCGATGCTCATGCCCACGGCGATGAAGAACAGGCCGAGCAGCAGGCCCTTGAACGGCTCGATGTCGGCCTCCAGTTCGCGCCGGTATTCGCTGTCGGCCAGCAGCACACCGGCGAGGAAGGCACCCAGCGCCATCGACAGGCCCACGAGCACCATCAGGTAGGCGATGCCTACCACCAGCAGCAGCGCGGCGGCGGTGAAGATCTCGGGCGTGCGGCTCTTGGCAATCCAGCGCAGCACGGGGCGCAGCAGCAGGCGTCCGCCCAGGATGATGGCGGCGATCACGCCCACGATCTTGAGCACCTCCAGGGCCATGTCGGCGGGTGTGTGGCCCGCACCGTCGCCCGCGGCGGCGCCCAGCACGGGCAGCAGTGCCAGGATGGGGATGGCCGCGACGTCCTGGAACAGCAGGATGGAAAAACCCGCCTGGCCGCTCTGCGTGCGCATGAGGTTGCGCTCGGCGAGCACCTGCAGGGCAATGGCGGTGGACGACAGCGCCAGGCCCAACGCCCCCACCAGGCTCACGCGCCAGGGCAGGCCCGCCAGCGCGCCCAGCGCAAACAACGCGGCCGCGCAGCCCAGCACCTGGGCCGTGCCCGTGCCGAAGATGGGGCGGCGCAGCGCCCACAGGCGGCTCGGTTGCAGCTCCAGTCCCACGAGGAACAGCATCAGCACCACGCCGAACTCTGCAAAGTGCAGGATGTCCTGCACGTTGCTCACCAGGCCGAGTCCCCAGGGTCCGATGGCAATGCCCGCCGCCAGGTAGCCAATGATGGCCCCCAGGCCCAGCGCCTTGGCAATGGGCACAGCCAGCACGGCCGCGGTGAGGTACAGGAAACCGTAGGTGAGCCAGGTGGGGGCGTGTTCCATGGAGTGGGTGTTTGGTGGCGTTGGGAGGGAAGGGCGTTGCAGGAAAGCAGGCTGGGGCGGGCGTGTGGGATTCTGGCATCGGTGCGGCGATGCCGCAGGGCAGGGGCGTCAGGCTTCTCGATTACTTCAATATTGATAGCTATCAGCGCTTGTTGTACAAGCGCTGGAGGCCATTTTTACCTGGATCATGGCAGCGAGGCGAGGGCGTTGTTAAGATGCTCGCCCTTCGTTGCACACGGGCTTGGTGATTCATGGATTTGCAGACTTGGCTGGCTTTTTTCGCGGCGTCGTGCCTGATTGCGGTATCGCCGGGCTCGGGCGCAGTTCTGTCGATGAGCCATGGCCTGTCGTTCGGTGTGCGCAAGACCGGCGCCACCATCCTGGGCCTGCAGCTGGGTTTGCTGCTGATCCTGCTGATCGCCGGGGCAGGCGTGGGCTCGCTGCTGCTGGCCTCGGAGGTAGCGTTCAGCATCGTCAAGGTGATGGGCGCCTGCTATCTGATCTATGTGGGCTTCACGCAGTGGCGTTCCGGGGACCAATCCCCCGTGCAGGGCGACGACACAGAAGCCGCCGGGACCTGGCAAAAGCGCTGCCTCACGGGCTTCTTGACCAACGCGACCAATCCCAAGGGCATCATCTTCATGGTGGCCGTGCTGCCCCAGTTCATGACCGACACCCGCCCGCTGTGGACGCAGCTTCTGGTGATGGCCGCCACCACGGTGACGGTGGACGTGGTGGTGATGCATGGCTACGCTTTCGGGGCCAGCGCCTTGCGCCGCCTGATGCGCAGCGCCCGGGCCGTGCGCACGCAAAACCGCGTGTTTGGCGGCTTGCTGATGGCGGTGGGCGCGGGGCTGTTCTTCGTCAAGCGCGGCGGGCAGCACGCTTGACCGGATGAGGGATTTTGCTTCTTTTTTGGTAGCTGCCGGCGCTTGATCTGTAGGCGCTGGGGGCTTGTTTGGCCTGGGTTTTCATGGACGTTCTGAATCCAAGGAGGTTGTCATGCCAGTAGTCGTTGTCGCCAACCCGAAGGGCGGCGTGGGCAAGTCCACGCTGTCCACCAACATCGCCGGCTACTTTGCAAGCCAGGGGCATCCGGTGATCCTGGGCGACACAGACCGGCAGGAATCCGCCAAGCTGTGGCTCGGCCTGCGCCCGGCCGCTGCCCGCCCCATCGGCTTGTGGGAAGGCATCAGTTCGGACGTGATCAGCCGCCCGCCCAAGGGCACCACGCACGCGGTGCTCGACACCCCCGCCGGCCTGCACGGCTGGCGCCTGAACGACGTGCTCAAGCTGGCCGACAAGATCGTCGTGCCGCTGCAGCCCAGCGTGTTCGACATCTTCGCCACCCGCAGCTTCCTGGACCAGCTGGCCGAGCACCGCCACGCGGCGGGCGTGCCCGTGGGCATTGTCGGCATGCGGGTGGATGCCCGGACCAAGGCGGCCGAGCAGTTGCACCACTTCGTCGACAGCCTGGGCTTCCCCGTGCTGGGCTATTTGCGCGACACGCAGAACTACATCCACCTGGCGGCGCACGGTCTCACGCTGTTCGACGTGGCGCCCGGCCGCGTCGCGCGCGACCTGGAGCAGTGGCAGGACATTTGCGCATGGTTCTAAGCGGCAGACTGCAGACGTGGCCCTGTCCCGCGCCCGACAAGGCACCAAAGGGCGCGGCGCTACATTGGGGCCATGAAAACCTTTCGCTCCTACTCCGAAATCAGCGCCAGCGTGGGCCAGGAAGTGGCCGTGACCGACTGGATCACCATCACGCAGGAACAGGTCAACCTGTTTGCCGAGGCCACGGGCGACCACCAGTGGATCCATGTGGACCCCGAGCGTGCCAAGGCCGGCCCGTTCGGAGCACCCATTGCACATGGGTTTCTCACACTGTCGCTGATACCGCAGTTCTTCGAGAAGGGGTTGGCCATCGAAGGCTCGCGCATGGGCGTGAACTATGGGCTCAACAAGGTGCGCTTCACGGCGCCCGTGCCGGTGGGCAGCCGCTTGCGCGCGCGCCTCACGCTGCAGGCAGCCGAACCGGTGGCGCCCGACGGCATCCAGATGACCTGGCTCGTGACCGTGGAGCGCGAGGGCAGCGACAAGCCGGTGTGCGTGGCCGAATCCCTGGCCCGCAACTTCGGCACAAAACCCTGACATCCCCCTGTGGCGCTTCGCGCCTCGGTACCGCCGCCAAAGGCAGCGGCTCTTCGGGCACGTCCAAGCCTGCGCAGGCGCGCCTTGAAAGGCCAGCCACTGGAGGCGCCGGCACGTTGGCCACGCTCTGCTTGGAACAAGAGGCCTGACCATGGACCGCCTGCAAGCCATGAAGGTTTTCGAGCGTGTGGTGGAAGAGGGCGGCTTTGCCGCCGCTGCCCGCGCCATGGACATGTCGCCCCCCGTGGTCACCCGCATGGTGGCGGAACTGGAGCAGCACCTCGGCACGCGGCTGCTGCAGCGCACCACGCGCAAGCTCGCGCTCACCGACGCGGGTGACGCCTACCTGCAGCGCGTGCGCAACATCCTGCACGAGATCGACGACGCCGAGGCCGCTGCCGCCGCCAACACGCGCGACCTGCGCGGGACGATCCGCATCGTGGCCGCGCCCGTGCTGGCCACGAACTTCCTGGCACCCATGGTGGCCTTGTGGCACGCCAGCTTTCCCAAGCTGATGCTGGACATCAGCATCGACGCCTTTGCCAGCGCGCGCGTGGACGAATTTGACGTGACCATCATGGTGGCGGGCGAGGACTTTGATGCCAACATCGTGGCGCGCCCGCTGCTGCAGGGCGAGGCCATCGTCGTGGCATCGCCTGCCTACCTGGAGCGCAGGGGCATTCCGCGCGAACCGCAAGACCTGATGCTCCACGACCATCTGCGGGATTCCGGCATGGCAGCGCGTTCGCAGATGGGGCCGGGCCGCAAGCTGCGCCTGCAGTCCCTCAGCGGCGATCTGCCGGTACAGGAAGTGGATGTGCCCACTGTGCTGCAGTCCGTCAGCACCGAACTGTTGCTGCGGGCGGCGGTGGACGGCGCCGGGGTGGCGGTCACATCGCGCCTGCTGGCCGAGGAGCACCTGGCCCGGGGCGAATTGGTGCACATCCTGCCCGGGTGGATCTTTTCGCGCTACACCATCTATGCCGCGCTGCCATCGGGCCGCATGCTGCCTGCGCGCACCAAGGTGTTCCTGGATTTTCTCAGCAAGCACGTGTCCCTGGCTGTGGCGCAACAGCGCGGCCAGGTCAGATAGCCACCAAGATAGCAGCCCCGCCGCGGCCCCCGCGAGATCGTGAACCGGCGCTTAGCCCAACTGGGCAAAGCCGCTGATGATCGTGCCTTCGGGCTCCACCGTGACCTTGCCGTCAGGCATCGCAAAGCTGTTCTGGCGCCATGCCTCGAAGACGGTGACCGCGACGGCGTTGGACAGGTTCAGGCTGCGCTGGCCCGCCACCATGGGCAGGCGCAGGCGCTGGGCAGGGGGAAAGCTCTCTCGCAGCTCGGGCGGCAGGCCACGGGTTTCCGCGCCAAACACCAGCCAGTCGCCAGGAAAAAATGCGTTGGAGTGCACGGCTTGCTCGCCATGCGTGGTCATCGCGAACATGCGCGCGGGGTCGGGCTGGGCGTCGCGCAGGAACGCCGTCCATCCGGCATGCACCTGCACGGAGGCGTATTCATGGTAGTCCAGCCCCGCGCGGCGCATCTGCCGGTCTTCAAGCGAGAACCCCAGGGGTTCGATGAGATGGAGCGTGCACCCGGTGTTGGCCGCCAGGCGAATCACATTCCCGGTGTTGGGCGGGATCTCGGGCTCGACGAGGACGATATGGAACATGGGCTCGATTGTCATCGCTCGGGATGTGAGTTGAGCAACCGCTCGTAATCAAAAGTATCCCGTCAGTACGGCTTGGGCCCTAATCCAGCCCGGTGCACGCCAGGACGGCCGCGGTGACGTGGGCAGCACCGGCCGCGCGCAGCGCCTCGGCGGCGGCCTGCAGCGTGGCGCCCGTGGTCATCACGTCATCGACCAGCATCACCCGCTTGCCGGCCACGGCCCCGGCCCGAGCCGGCTCCACCGCAAACGCACCCCGCAGGTTGCGCAGCCGCTCGGCCCGGGGCAGGCCGCTTTGCGCTTCGGTCGCGTGCAGGCGCAGCAGGGTGGCGTTGTCGGCTTTGGGGCCCGCCAGGCGACGCGCCAGCAGTGCCGCCTGATTGAATCCGCGCTCGCGCAGCCGCTCGGAAGACAGGGGGACGGGCAGCACGCAGTCGGCGGCTTCCAGGGCCGCGGTCATCCCGGGGATGTCGCGCAGCAGGGAGGCCAGCGCCCCGGCCCAGCCTGGATCGCCACGAAATTTGAACTCTGCCAACGCCTCGGCCCAGGGGTAGGCGTAGTCGACCGCTGCCAGGCAACCATCGAGCAGCGGCGGTGCGCGAAGGCAGGCCCCACAAACCGCCACGCCCGGCGGCACCCGCAACGCGCAGCGCCCGCACCGGTGCGCGGGCTGCGCGAACCGCGCGGCGCACGCGTTGCAAACGCGCCGCGCGGGCCACGCGTGGCAAAACGCACACTGGCTGGGCAGGGCGTCACCCCAGCTGCGAAGTCGGCGTGAAACCCCTGTGAGCCCGGAAAAAAGCATGGGTCAATATACTCGCGCGTCCTCCGTCCCACGCACATGCCACCGTCTTCACACGCCGCCGAGCGGCCGCCCACCATTGACCCCATTGCCGCGGCACGCTGGCATGCAGCCGCTCCGGCGGTCTCGCCCTGGCTGCACGAGGAGGTCGCCCGCCGCATGGAAGAGCGCTTGCAGTGGATACGCCAGGCACCCGAATCGTGGTGCCATTGGGACGCCCTGCGTGGCGGGTTGCAAGGCCACGCGCTGGTTAGCGCCCGCTATCCCCAGGCTCGATGCCAGATTTATGAGACCTCGCCGCATTGCGCGGCAGTGACCGAGCAAGCCCTGGCCAAGCCGTGGTGGAGCCCCGCCCGATGGTCCGCGGCCCATCCGCAGTGGGGTGCGCCGGCCGATGCCAGCGTGAAGATGCTGTGGTCCAACATGGCGCTGCACACAGCCGCCGACCCCCTCGACCTGATGGCGCAATGGCATCGTGCGCTGGCCGTCGACGGATACCTGATGTTCTCCTGTCTGGGCCCGGACACCCTGCGCGAGCTGCACGCCCTCTACGCTGCGTTGGGCTACCCGCCTGCGGGGCATGCGTTGACCGACATGCACGACTGGGGAGACATGCTGGTGCAGGCCGGTTTTGCCGAGCCCGTGATGGACATGGAGCGCATCACGCTCACGTTTGCCACGCCGGAGCGCCTGGTGCAAGAGCTGCGCGAGCTCGGTTGCAACCTTCATCCTGATCGCTTTCCCTCATTGCGCGGGCGGCGCTGGCGCGAGAAGCTCCATCAGTCGATGTCCGAGCGCTTGGCAGATCCGCAGCACGGCGGCCAACTGGCGCTGACTTTCGAGGTCATCTACGGTCATGCCTTCAAGCCAACACCCCGCGTGCGTGTGAGCTCGAGCAGCGCCGTTTCGCTGGCGGACATGCGCACCATGCTGCGCAACGGCACCCCGAACTCGAACGGTTCTAAGGGGTAGCCCGGAGGCTTCCGTGTCAATGATGTAGCGCAAGGCAGGCTACAATTCTTGGTGATAGAGAGAGATTTCGGGCATCTTCCTGCGCAATCGGCCTGCTGGGTCGCCTCGACCCCAAGAGCACGGCTGCACCTCAGTGAGTAGTCTTGTGAGCACTTTCCGGTGATGGGCTTGGTTTTTCGTTTCGCCACAGTATCGGGCCAGCGCGTTGATTGGCGCCTTGCTCGCCATTGCGCGGTGACCCCGATGCAGTTGGGCGGGATGTACCTGTTCCTGTGCACGGCGTCTCTCACGGCGGCCACCTGGTTCTGGACGCTCGGGTTTCCTCAGGCCATGCTGGTGGCATGGCTCGAAATCATGGTTTTGGGCATTGCACTTGCCATCTATGGCCGCCATGCGGCCGATGGCGAGAGGATTTCGCTGCAGGGTTCGCGCCTTGTGGTGGAGTTGGAAACCGCAGGCAGACTGCAGCGCGCCGAGTTTGACCGGAGCCGGGTTCGTGTGGAGCCCAAGACCGGCGACCGCTCGCTGATCATGCTGTCTGCGCAGGGCCGGACGGTCGAAGTGGGGCGCTATATGCGCCCCGAACTTCGAGCGGCCCTGGCATCGGAGATCCGGATGGCCTTGCGCGCAGCCTGACCCCACGCAGGCGCGCGAAAGGGATTGGTTAAATTGAGGCTTAGAAGTAAGTGAGAACTATGAAGAGCATTTCCAACAAGCTGGCTTCTCTGCTGTTGATGGCCGGTGTATGGGTGGGCGGCGCGGCCCATGCCGTTCAGGACCTGCCTGGCGGCCCCGCTGTCAACCAGTTGAACCTGGCCCCGCCGGTCACCAAGATCGCGGAGCAGCAGCATTTCCTGCATTGGATGATGCTCATCATCTGCACGGTCATCTTTGTGGCGGTGTTCTCTGTCATGTTCTATTCGATTTGGAAGCATCGCCGTTCCAAGGGCGCCAAGTCGGCCAATTTCCATGAGTCCGTCACGGTGGAAGTCGTCTGGACCGTGATCCCCTTCATCATCGTGATCCTCATGGCTCTGCCTGCCACCAAGGTGCTGGTGGCGCAAAAGGACACCACCAATGCCGACCTCACCATCAAGACCACGGGCTACCAGTGGAAGTGGGGCTATGACTACATTGCCGGCGAAGGCGAAGGCCTGGCGTTCATCTCGACGCTGGACAGCAGCCACCGCGTGATGTCCGACAGCGGCAACGTGGCGGAGGCTCCCGCCGACTACCTGCTCAAGGTGGACAACCCGATGGTGGTGCCGGTGGGCAAGAAGATCCGCATCATCACCACGGCCAACGACGTGATCCACGCCTTCATGGTGCCGGCCTTCGGCATCAAGCAGGACGCGATCCCCGGCTTCGTGCGCGACACCTGGTTCCGCGCCGAAAAGGTGGGCGATTACTACGGCCAGTGCGCCGAGCTGTGCGGCAAGGAGCACGCCTACATGCCGATCCATGTGAAGGTCGTCTCCGCCGAGGATTACACCGCCTGGGTGGCCGACCAGAAGAAGAAGGCCGCTGCCAAGCTGGACGACCCGTCCAAGGTGTGGGCGCTGGACGACCTGGCCAAGCGTGGCGAGAAGGTCTATGCCGCCAACTGCGCAGCCTGCCACCAGGCCAACGGCAAGGGCGCGGGCCCGATCAAGCCGCTGGACGGTTCTGCCATCGTGCTCGACGCTGACCATGCCAAGCAGATCCAGGTGGTGCTCAAGGGTGCCGCCAACGGCGCCATGCCTGCCTGGGCGCAGTTGAGCGACACCGACATCGCCGCCGTGGTCACCTACACCAAGAATTCCTGGTCCAACAAGACGGGTCAGCTGGTGCAGCCGGCTGAAATCGTGGCCCAGCGTGGCAAGTAATCATCGCCCAACGTATTGAGGAATCGAACATGAGCGCAGTTCTGGACAACCACGGTCACGCGGGCGACCACGCACACGACGGCCACGACCATCACCACGGTCCCACCGGCTGGCGCCGCTGGGTGTATGCCACCAACCACAAGGACATCGGTACGCTGTACCTGCTGTTCGCGTTCACCATGCTGATGGTCGGCGGCGTGTTGGCGCTGCTGATCCGCGCCGAGCTGTTCCAGCCGGGCCTGCAGCTGGTGAACCCCGAGCTGTTCAACCAGCTCACCACCATGCACGGCCTGATCATGGTGTTCGGCGCCATCATGCCCGCCTTCGTGGGCTTTGCGAACTGGATGATCCCGCTGCAGATCGGTGCATCCGACATGGCCTTCGCCCGGATGAACAACTTCAGCTTCTGGCTGATGATCCCCGCGGCCATCATGCTCGTGGCGTCGTTCTTCATGCCCGGTGGCGCACCCGCCGCCGGCTGGACGCTGTATGCGCCGCTGACGCTGCAGATGGGCCCGTCCATGGATGCCGGCATCTTCGCGATGCACATCCTGGGTGCCTCGTCCATCATGGGCTCGATCAACATCATCGTGACCATCCTGAACATGCGCGCGCCCGGCATGACGCTGATGAAGATGCCCATGTTCGCCTGGACCTGGCTTATCACCGCCTACCTGCTGATCGCCGTGATGCCCGTTCTGGCAGGCGCCATCACCATGACGCTGACGGACCGCCACTTCGGCACCAGCTTCTTCAACCCCGCTGGCGGCGGCGACCCCGTGATGTACCAGCACATCTTCTGGTTCTTCGGTCACCCCGAGGTGTACATCATGATCTTGCCGGCCTTCGGCATCATCAGCCAGATCGTGCCCGCGTTCGCGCGCAAGAAGCTGTTCGGCTATGCCTCCATGGTGTACGCCACCTCGTCCATCGCCATCCTGTCGTTCATCGTGTGGGCTCACCACATGTTCACGACCGGCATGCCCGTCACCGGCCAGCTGTTCTTCATGTACGCCACCATGCTGATCTCGGTGCCCACGGCCGTGAAGATCTTCAACTGGATCGCCACCATGTGGCGCGGCTCCATGACCTTCGAGACCCCCATGCTGTTCGCCGTGGGTTTCATCTTCGTGTTCACCATGGGCGGTTTCACTGGCCTGATTCTGGCCATGGCGCCCATCGACATCCAACTGCAGGACACCTACTACGTGGTGGCCCACTTCCACTACGTGCTGGTGGCGGGCTCGCTGTTCTCCATGTTTGCCGGCGTGTACTACTGGCTGCCCAAGTGGACCGGCGTGATGTATTCGGAAACCCGCGGCCAGATCCACTTCTGGGGCTCGCTGATCACGTTCAACATCACCTTCTTCCCGATGCACTTCCTGGGCCTGGCCGGCATGCCCCGCCGCTATGCCGACTACCCGATGCAGTTCGCTGACTTCAACGCGATTGCCTCCGTGGGCGCGCTGGGCTTTGGCCTGATGCAGGTGTACTTCTTCCTGGCGGTGATCGTGCCCGCCATGCGCGGCAACGGCGTGAAGGCGGCGGCCAAGCCTTGGGATGGTGCAGAAGGGCTGGAATGGGAAGTGCCATCGCCCGCGCCGTTCCACACTTTCGAGAATCCGCCCAAGCTGGACGCCACCGCGACCCGCGTGATCGGCTGAACACCATGCCCATGACACCCGAGCAGAAAAAGAACAACCTGCGGCTGGCGCTGATCCTGGCGTCGATTGCGGTGGTGTTCTTTGTCGGGTTCATGGTCAAGGTGGTCCTGCTTTCCCGCTGATTGCCCTGCCATGAGCCTGCGCCGCGAAAACGCCAAGATGGTCGGCAAGCTGGTCGTGATTGCGGCCGGCATGTTCGCCTTCGGCTACGTGCTGATTCCCATCTACAAGCACATCTGCGAGATGACGGGCATCAACATCCTTTCGCTCTCCGAGCGGCAGGTGCCGGGCAATGGCGTCGCGGGCAAGGACGTGAAGGTGCCTGCCAACACCCAGGTGGACAAGAGCCGGACCATCACGGTCGAGTTCGATGCCAACGCGCGCGGTCCGTGGGATTTCAAGCCTGCCCAGCGTTTGGTGAAAGTGCATCCGGGCGAGTTGACCACGGTGATGTACGAGTTCCAGAACATCCAGAACCGGCGCATGGCGGCACAGGCCATTCCCAGCTATGCGCCGCGGCAGGCTGCAGCGCACTTCAACAAGCTGGAGTGCTTCTGCTTCAACCAGTACACGCTGGAGCCGGGCGAGAAGAAAGAGTGGCCGGTGGCCTTCGTGATCGATCCCCGTATCTCCAAGGATGTGACGACCATCACCTTGTCGTACACGTTTTTCGAAGTGGGCGGTAAGACGCCTCCCGCACCTTCGTCTGCCGCCGTGGTATCGGTCTTGCCTGCGGCACCCATTGGTGCAGGAGCAGGCTCATGAATGCTCCCCGGGAGCAGAAGCCACACGAGCGCAAGGGCTCGCTGCCGCGTACCGTACGGGCGGTGGCCTGGTCGCTGATCGGCCTGCGCAAGGGCAGCGAGTACCAGCAGGATGTTGAGAAGATCAATCCTCTGCACATCATCGCGGTGGGGCTCGCGGCGGTCTTCTTGCTGGTCGTGGGCCTGATCGGGCTGGTGAACTTGATCGTCTGAGTGAATGAGTTTGAGTGTGTTGGTTGGTACGAACAAATACTGAAAACCGAGATTTTGAGAGTCAGGAGCTGAAATGAGTGCATCAACCCACGGCGGAACCCCGTACTACTACGTGCCCGCAGAGTCGCGTCACCCGGTGATGGCGGCGGCCGGTCTGTTCTTTGTGATCCTGGGCGCAGGCCAGTGGATCAATGGCCACGATTGGGGCAAGTATTCGCTGGCTCTTGGCCTGGTGTGGTGGCTGTTCACGCTGTACCAATGGTTTGGCGACGCCGTGCGCGAGAGCGAAGGCGGCCTCTACGGCCACAAGATCGATCTGTCGTACCGCTGGAGCATGAGCTGGTTCATCTTCTCGGAGGTGATGTTCTTCGGTGCGTTCTTCACGGCGCTGTGGTGGGCTCGGGCGCATTCGGTGCCCGCCCTCGGCAGCCTGGACAACGCCATGCTCTGGCCCAACTTCAAGGCCGTGTGGCCGAGCATTGCTGCTGGCGCCACAGCCTCGCCTGCCGGCATCGTGGAACCCTTCCAGACCGTCGGCCCCTTCTGGCTGCCGACCATCAACACGGCCCTGCTGCTGACCTCGGGCGTGACGCTGACCATCGCCCACCATGCCCTGCGTGAAAACCAGCGCGGCAAGACGATCGCGTTCATGTGGGCCACGGTGCTGCTGGGCTTCGTCTTCCTGCTGGTGCAAGGCTACGAGTACTTCCATCTCTACACGGACCTGAACCTCAAGCTCAATTCGGGCGTCTTCGGTTCGACCTTCTTCATGCTGACCGGCTTCCACGGCTTCCACGTGTTCCTGGGCATGCTCATGCTGCTGGTCATCACGCTGCGCCTGCAGAAGGGCCATTTCACCGCCGACAAGCACTTCGGCTTCGAAGGTGCTGCCTGGTACTGGCACTTCGTGGACGTGGTGTGGCTGGGCCTGTATGTGCTGGTGTACTGGATGTAAGCCACAGCAGCGACCTTAAAAAAAGCGCCTCGCGGCGCTTTTTTTATGGGCGGGGCTGGGGCTCGGCGGCTGCGCCGCAGATGCACCGGCCAGATGCTATTTCGAAACGGCCGGCAAGCCGGTGGGCTGGATGTAGCCCAGCTTCCATGCGACCAGAATGCACACGAACAGAACAATGGACAAGCCCACCCGCACCGCAAGCGCCTTGGCCATGTGCCCGCCCTTGGACTTGTCGTTGCGCCCGTTGCGCATCATGAAGAACAAGGCAGATGCCAGACTGGCCACAATGGCGATGAACGCCAGCACGACAAGGTATTTCATGGAGCCCATTATCCTGTGACCACTTCCCCGCGCCGTAACGCCCTGCGTTTCTGGCTCATCACGCTGGCAGCCATTGTGGGCATGCTGGCAACCGGGTCGCTGGGCCGCTGGCAGCTGTCGCGCGCCGCTGAAAAGGAGGCCCTGCAAGCCCTGCGCGATGAGCGGGCTCGCATGCCTGCCATGGATGGCCGCGCCTTGCTGGCAGCAGGTGGGGCGGCGCAGCCGGCAGACGGCGCTGCATCCCTGGCGCATCGCGCCGTCCGGCTGCAGGGCCGGTGGCTGGCTGATCACACGGTGTACCTCGACAACCGGCAGATGCGGGGCCGCCCCGGCTTCTTTGTGCTCACTCCCCTGCAATTGGCGGAGCCAGGCGGTGGCGTGGTGATGGTGCAGCGCGGGTGGGTTGCCCGCAACTTCCAGGACCGCGTGCAGCTGCCCCAGGTACAGACGCCGCAAGACGCGATGGTGCAAGTCCAGGGGGTCGTAGCGCCGCCGCCTTCACGTCTGTACGAGTTCCGGGGCGCCGATAGCGCGCAGGGGTCTTCGCGCATCCGGCAAAATCTCGACCTGGCATCGTTCCGCACCGAGACGGGGCTTGCACTGGCTCCTTTCACGGTGCTTCAGACGGGCGCTGCCAGTGAGGGCTTGTTGCGCGACTGGCCCGTGGTCGGCACCGGCGTCGACAAACACTACGGTTACGCATTCCAATGGTTCGGGCTCTGCGGCCTGATTGCACTTCTCTATGTCTGGTTCCAATTCGTCCGACGGTTCATTCGCCCGCGCAGCCGCCCTGCCGCCTGAAGCCCAGGGGGATCACCCGCTGGGGCTCACGGTGCACACGCTGCCCGAAGCCGCGGGCGCCGTGGCCCAGGCACACCGCACGCGCCATGGGCGCTTGAAGATGCTGGGCGTGCTGCTCATCTGTGCGGCCCCGGTCATCGCATCGTATTTCACGTACTACGTTATCCGTCCCGAGGGCCGGCGCAACTATGGCGAGCTGATCAACCCGCAGCGCACCGTGCCCGATCTGAACGGCACGGCACTCGACGGCAAGGCCGTGCCGCTGGCCTCGCTGAAAGGGCAATGGCTGCTGGTCAGCGTTTCCGGCGGCACCTGCAACGCCGCCTGCCAGAAACATCTGTACCTTCAGCGGCAGTTGCGCGAAAGCGTGGGCAAAGACAAGGACCGCGTGGACTGGGTGTGGCTGGTGGACGACGCCGCCAGCGTGCCTGCGGAGCTCACCCCTGCATTGCAAAAGGCGACGGTGCTGCGCGTGGATGCGGCTGCACTGGCGGGTTGGCTCGCGCCCGCCGAAGGCCAGCAGATCGCCGACCACCTGTATGTCGTGGATCCCATGGGCAACTGGATGATGCGCTTTCCGGCCGCCATGGACGCGAGTGGCGCGGCGAAGGCCAAGCGCGATCTGGAGCGCCTGTTGCGCGCATCCGCCTCATGGGACGAGGCCGGCCGTCCCGGCAAGCCATGATGGAAACCCAGCCGCTCTACGATCTGGCGCCTGTCGCCCGGCTGATGCTGCTGGGCGTGCTGATTGCGCTGGGGCCGCTGGCTTGGGTGGGCTGGCGCAACCGCAACACCTCACACCTGCGGCGCCTGCAGGCACTCACGGTGCTCACCCTGTTCCTGACGTTTGATCTGGTGCTGTTTGGTGCCTTTACCCGCCTGACCGACTCGGGCCTGGGCTGCCCCGATTGGCCCGGGTGCTACGGCAGCGCCAGCCCCGTCGGCGCGCGCACCGAGATCGCGGCGGCCCAGGAGGCCATGCCCACCGGTCCCGTGACCCACGGCAAGGCCTGGGTCGAAATGATCCACCGCTACTTGGCCACGGGGGTGGGCGTGCTCATCATCGTGCTCACGGTATCGGCGTGGGTGCAGCACCGCAAGGCCTTGCGTGGCGGGGGGGAAAGCCCCTCCATCAGTCCGTGGTGGCCCACCTTCACGCTGTTCTGGGTGTGTCTGCAGGGGGCTTTCGGCGCGCTGACGGTGACGATGAAACTCTTCCCTGCCATTGTCACGCTGCACCTCATTGGGGGGCTGGTGCTGCT
>NZ_JALEGG010000172.1 GCF_022763525.1 Acidovorax sp. | reverse complement strand
TGCTTGCTTTCCCGGAAATCGTCCGAGTCCTGGCTGGCAAAGAAGCCACCGGACACAGACTGTTGTGCCTGCGCGCCGCAGGCGCAGAGCGCCACCAGCGCGCCCAAAAGACGCCCCATCATTTCGTACCCCAGTTTTTTGAGCGGCTGATCACTTCCTTGATGTATCCGAGCACGCATGCCGGCTGAAGGACCACGCTGTAGAACAAGGCGTAAAAGATGAAGCCCACCACGTTGCGGCGCACCTTGAGGCCTTGTTCGGTGAACATTTTCGCCTGTACGGTGAACATCAGGTAGTTGACCAGCATGGCCAGTGGCAGCACCAGCAGTGTCATGGGGCCCGCGATCCAGTACACGCCGAACAGCGCCAGGACCAGGCCCGGCACAAAGGCAAAGGTGTAGACCAGATCCATGTAGGGAAACAGCAGATTCCACCAAATGAACAAGGTGGTCATGCGCGCTTTGAACAGTAGCCGCCAGTGTGACTTGAATGCTTCGATGAGTCCGCGGGACCAACGCTGGCGCTGGCGGATGAATTGCAACCAGGTATCGGGTGCGTTGGTAAAGAGACATGCGTTCTCGGCAAAGCCGACACGGTGCCCCTTTTCCAGGATGGCCCAGGTCAGCACGATGTCTTCGCCCACCGTGTGCGACCAGCCGCCGAGTTCGCGCAGCACGGCCGTGTCATAAATGGAAAACGCGCCTTGTGCCACCAGCGTGCCCTGGTAGAGGCTTTGCAGCCGCTTGATGGCGGCGATCCCGTGAAAGTAGTCCCATTCCTGAATGGCAGTGACCATGTTCTTGCGCGAATTGCGCACCAGGACTGCGCCCGCCACGGCCCGGGTGGTGGGGGGATCGCTCATGTAACGGCGCACAAGGTTGCGCAGCGCATTGCGGTAGAGATAGGAGTCTCCGTCCACGGTGATAGTCAGGTGGTGGCGCACCAGCGCCAGCCCGGCATTGAGCGCATTGGCCTTGCCGGCGTTGCGCTCCAGATTGAGCACCTGCAGCCAGGGATAGCTGAGTCCGGCGAGCTTCTCGGCCGTGGAGTCTGTCGAGCCGTCGTTGATCACCAGCACTTGCAGCGGCCCCTCGTACTGCTGGCGGGCAATGCTCTCGATTGTGGAGACGATGTTGGCCTCCTCGTTGTATGCCGCCACCAGGATGGAAATCCCCGGGAGGCGGCCGCTCGACTCGCGCGCCGCCGGCCGGCGGTCGAGCAGCAGACTGACTACCAGGAAGGCATTCATGAAGCCAGGCACCACTGCAATGCCATAGATCACGAGGTAGGCAATCACTGCGCCGGTCACTTTCGCCAGATCGTGTATCCACGCGTCGGCGGCGTAAATCGAAAATCCCATCCAGGCGAAGCCGGCGAGCAATGCAAACGCGAATTTCCACCGCACAGGTACATAGGGGCGGTTCCGTTCTCTCTGTGGTCGCCCGGCGGGGTTTATGCCGGCCTTAGCCTCCCCCTCCGCCCGCAAGCCAGGGGGCTGGTGATCCCGCAGCAGAGCCGGGTTGAGAGGAAGGTTTTGCGTCATGAGAGAAAATCGCTGGCGGAGAACGCCACTGAGCGGGCCTCCGGGAGATGGCCGTCAGGCCGCTGCAATGCAGTATGTAAATAATTGAAACTTTGGTAGCTGAATTTTGCGACGAGCGTTGCTGTGCGTCAACAAAGCGCTTGCTGTGTGCCGGGCTGCTTTGCAGGTGCACGGCTGCGCTGAGCCAATCGGCATTCCGGCTGCGGCGGTTTTGTTGCGCTGCGGCAACAGCCTCCCAGGCGCCCGGAGCTGAGGAGCAGGGCGCTTTTCAGACCCGCCAGCGTGATGTGCAGCACAAAAAGCCGTTGGGTTTCAGGTAGTGCGGCTTCGCTGAATCCGTGGGTGTGACTGGCTGCGCAGGTGCTCAGCGGCCTTGGGCCTGCAGCGGTAAGGAGGGAATGGTGATCGCGTGGCCCGCGCGCCCTCCAGCCCGTGAAGGACTTCAGCGCTCGCGGGTCGGGGAAAAGGTTCAGATCAGCAGGAAATCGCTGCCCAACGTGGCGGGGTGCGTGCTGGCGCCCAATAGAGCGATCTGCATGGGAGCCCCGGCTCCGGCGCCATCGGCGTCATAGGCCAGAACGCCGGTGGTGCTGTTGTAGGTGAGGTTAGCGCTCAAACCAACGGTGTTGCCCGCCACACCCAGGCCGGTAAAGATGTCGGCGGAGAGTGCGATCACGTCCACGCCAGACACAAAGTCGGTGATGGTGTCCACGTTGCCGACGCTGGGCGCCGTAGAGAACTCGAACCGGTCAGAGCCCGTGCCGCCGGTGAGCGTGTCCTTGCCCAGCCCGCCGATGAGCGTGTCATTGCCCCCCGCGCCATTAAGCAAATTGGCGCCCGCACCGCCGGTAAGCACATTGCCGTCGGGGTTGCCCGTCAGATTCACATTCAGTGCATTGGTGACCAGGGCGTTCTCCACGTTCAGGGCCAGGGTGAAGGTACCCGCCAGCGTGAAGCCCACCTGCACAGTGTCTGTGCCCTGGCCTGCCAGCTCGGCAATCACGTCAGTCCCCGCATCCACCATGTAGGTGTCATCGCCCAGCCCGCCCATCAGACGGTCGGTGCCTGCGCCGCCGTCAAGCGTGTCATTGCCTGCGCCGCCATTCAAGGTGTCATTGCCCACGGCGCCGCTCAGCGCATTGGCTTCGTCGTTGCCGGTCAGCACGTTGCCGAGGGCGTTTCCGTTGAGGCCGACGGCCGCGGAGGAGGTGATGGTGGCGTTTTCCACGTTGACGCCCAGCGTGTAACTGCCTGACGTGAGTGCCACGCGCACCAGGTCTGTGCCCGCGCTCAGTGCTTCGACCACCAGGTCGGCGTTGGAGTCCACCTCGTAGGTGTCATTGCCGGCGCCGCCCTCCAAGCTATCGTCGCCTTCACCACCCACCAGGGTATCGTCGCCCAGTCCGCCCTTGAGCGTGTCGTTGCCCGCCAGCCCCGACAAGGAGTCGTTGCCGGCCAGGCCATCGATCAGGTCCGCCTGCGCCGTGCCGCTGAGGGTGTCGTTGCCGATGCCGGCGGTGTTGGCAACGACTTCGGCCGCTGTCATGGTGGTGCCGCCGCTGAATTCGAAGACGTCCACGTTCCGCACGATCGTGACCTGGCCCGTGCCGATGTGCGTCAACCGGGTGTCGGCGGCCGAGATGCGCGCCACCGTGTAGTCAGCATAGTTGCCGCTGAAGACGGCCCGGTCTGCCACTCCGGTGCCACCGTCCAGCGTGTCGTTGCCCAGTCCGCCAACCAGCGTGTCGTCGCCTGCGCCGCCGCTGAGCAGGTTGTCACCGCCGTTGCCTGTGAGGACGTTGTTGCCGCCGTTGCCCGTGAGGTTGATCTTGAGTGCTGTGTTGGCGGTGGTGATGACGCCGTTTTCCACGTTCAGGCCCAGGGTGTAGGTGCCGGCCACCGCCAGGTTCAGCTGGACTTCATCGGTGCCTTCGCCTGCGTTCTCGGACACCACGTCGGTGGCCACGTCCACCACATAGGTGTCGTCGCCCAGGCCGCCCACCAGGCGGTCGGTGCCAGAGCCGCCGTCCAGGGTGTCATTGCCTGCGCCGCCGTTCAAGGTGTCGTTGCCCACGGCGCCGCTCAGCGCGTTGGCTTCGCCATTGCCGGTCAGCACGTTGTTCAGTGCATTGCCGGTGATGCCCACGGCCGCCAAGGAGATGGTGGTGGCGTTTTCTACATTGGCAGCCAGTGTGTAGGTGCCTGCACCGAGAGCGATGCGGACCGTGTCCGTTCCGCCGTTGAGGGCTTCCACGACCAAGTCGTTCTCGGTGTCCACCTCGTAGGTATCGTTGCCGGCGCCGCCCACCAGGCTGTCGTCACCTTCGCCCCCCATCAGGGAGTCGTCGCCCAGTCCGCCCAGCAGGGTGTCGTTGCCGGCCAGTCCGCTCACGGTATCGTTGCCGGCGCCGCCGTCGAGCGTGTTGGCATACGCATTGCCGACCAGCGAATCGTTGAGGGGCCCGCCCGTGTTGCCCTGAATGTCCGCCAGCGTGCGTGTTCCATCGCCAAACTGAAAATTCTCGACGTTCCGCACGATGGTGGTGTTTCCCCCCCGAACCAGTTGAACATCCGTGGCGGTGGGCCGGGTGATGGCGTATTCGGCAAAGTTACCGTCCAGCACCACAGTGTCCGTGTCCGCTCCGCCATCCAGCGTGTCGTTGCCTGGCCCACCGATGAGCGTGTCGTTGCCTCCCGCGCCGCTGAGCAGGTTGGCGCCCGCGCCGCCGGTGAGCACGTTGGCGTCCACACTGCCTGTGAGGTTCACGTTCAGCGCGTTCGTGATGGTGGCGTTCTCCACGCTGGCCGACAGTGCATAGGTACCTGCGGCGGTGAAAGTCACCTCCACACTGTCCGTGCCCTCGCCAATGGCTTCCACGATCACGTCGCTGGCCATGTCGACCAGATACTTGTCGTCGCCCAGGCCGCCGACCAGACGGTCGCCGCCGGCGGCGCCGTTCAGGGTATCGTTGCCAGCGTCCCCGGTGAGGGTGTTGGCCGCCGCGTTGCCGGTGAGCAGGTTGTCCAGGCCATTGCCCGTGATGCCGACGGCCGCGACGGAGGTGACGGTGGCGTTCTCGATGTTGCCGCTGAGAAGGTAGGTGCCTGAGCCGAGGCCCACCTGCACGAAGTCCGTGCCTTCGCCGAATGCTTCGACGATCACGTCGCCCGCCACGTCCACGTGGTAGGTGTCGTTGTCTGCGCCGCCGGTCAAGGTGTCGATACCCGTGCCTCCGATCAGCGTGTCATTGCCTTGCAGGCCGCTGAGGCTGTCGTTACCTGCCAGGCCATCGATGGAGTCATCACCCGCTGTGCCTACTATCGTGTCGGCAAAGGCGCTCGGCAAACCGCTCAAAAGGTCGGTCATCAACAGGCTCGTATCGTCAAACACGATCTGCTCAATGCCGCGCAGGGCAACCACCTGGCCCGAGCGGGTGAGCACTACCTCCGTGGCCGTGCGGGTGACGGTGTAGTCGCTGCGGTTGCCCTGCAGGACGGCTGTGTCATCGCCCGTGCCACCGTCCAGCGTGTCCTTGCCCAGCCCGCCGATGAGCGTGTCGTTGCCTCCCACGCCGCTGAGCAGGTTGGCGCCCGCGCCGCCGGTGAGCACGTTGGCGTCCACACTGCCCGTCAGGTTCACGTTCAGCGCGTTGGTGATGGTGGCGTTCTCCACGCTGGCCGACAGTGCATAGGTGCCTGCGGCGGTGAAAGTCACCTCCACGCTGTCCGTGCCCTCGCCAATGGCTTCCACGATCACATCGCTGGCCATGTTCACCAGGTACTTGTCGTCCCCCAGGCCGCCCACCAGACGGTCGCCGCCGGCTGCTCCGTTCAGGGTATCGTTGCCAGCGGCCCCGGTGAGGGTGTTGGCCGCCGCATTGCCGGTGAGCAGGTTGTCCAGGCCATTGCCCGTGATGCCGACGGCCGCGATGGAGATGACGGTGGCGTTCTCGACATGGTCGTCGAGGGTGTAGGTGCCCGAGGCGAGGTTCACCCGCACCAGATCTGTGCCTTCGCCCAAAGCTTCGACGATCACGTCGCCAGCCACGTCCACCTCATAGGTGTCGTCGCCTGCAGCGCCTTCGAGCGTGTCGATGCCTGCACCGCCGTTGAGCGTATTGGACAGTGCATTGCCGGTGAGGTGGTTGGCCAGCGCGTTGCCGGTGAGGCCCGCGGCGGCGCCGGGCAGCAGGACGGCGTTTTCGACGTTGTTACCCAGCGTGTAGGTGCCGGTGCTGAGGTTGATCCGAACCTCGTCGGTGCCGGCGTTCGAAGCTTCCACGATCAGGTCACTGGCGGCGTCCACTTCATAGGTGTCGTCGCCCGTGCCGCCCTCCAGCGAATCGTTGCCCGTGCCGCCCACCAGCGTGTCATTGCCGTCGAGCCCGCGCAAAGTGTCGTTGCCGCCCCCGCCGATGAGATGGTTGGCCACCGAGTTGCCCGAGATGATGTCGGCAAAGGTCGAGCCCGTGGCGTTCTCGATGATGGCGCCGTAGGCAATGCCCAGGGTGTCACGCATGTTGGTGCTGCCGTTCCAGATGGAAGCGCCCACCGATGACAGCGTTCCGGGCTGGAGATTGATGATCGCCCCTTGCGTCTGGTTGGATGCATCAATCAGGTCGATCCCGCCCGCATCCCAAATGGTCTCGAAGATCTTGGCGCCCGGCGCCCACGAGTAGACGGTGTTGGTGGCGTTGTAGCTCATGTTCGCGCCATACATGGCCTGCAACGCCGCGATGTCGTCAATCATCGGGGTGGTCGGAAAGTAGTCCAGGTTGTAGCCGCTACCCAGCGGCTGGCCCGTGTAACCCCGGTAGCTCATGATGGAATATTGCAGTCGATCATGGCCTGGGACAGGCAGGTTCGTGGTCGAGCTGTGCGGATGGGCGAGGCCCAGGGCGTGGCCTAGCTCGTGAATGAAGGTGTGGTAGCCATAATTCCCCAATGCAGGGAACGCATAGTCCGAATACTGCGTGCCGAACCAGACGTTTCCGCTGCTTCCTGAATTGCCGGGGAAGTACGCGAGCGCGGTACCGGGCACGGTGGAGTTTCCCCACCGGATGTCTCCCGCCGAGTTTGCTGTGTCCGTAACCTGTGTGAAGGTAATGTTGGCCACGTTGGCAAAACTCTGCATGCCCATTTGGGCGGCGCTTTGTTGTTGAGGGGTGAACGAAAAGGCCGGGGACTGCCCCTCGGCTTCCTGGTATTGCGACACCCCCGCGACATAGAAGCTGTAGGTTAGCGTGGCGCCCGTGCCCACGGGGCCTGACCCCCATTTGATACCTGCCGGGGCACCCATCCATGTCCCCAGCGAAGTCAGGTTGCGTACCGACAGCCCTTCAACGGATGTGTCACCAATTTCGGTGGAGGAATTGAAGAGGTAGGACCCGGAGACGCTGGTACCTATACCGTTGCCCCCGCCGGAGATCCCCTGGCCCGCATTGGGGTCCTCCGTGCCTTTCTCGGCGAGTGCATCGTCGCCATGGGTGGGATAGACAGGAACATAGAAAAGGGAGGTGGGCAACGTGGTCATGGCATCACCGGGCAAGAGGATTCGCAAGGGGATAAATGTATCTCCTTGCAACCGAAAAGTCCCTTTTCAGACCTGTGGGGGCGGTAGGGTTAGCCCGGCAGTGGCCGGCACGGCTGCCGCTACATGCCAGCCGTCGGCAGCACCAGCCTGAATTCCGCACCGCGCCCCGCCTCGCTCTCCACCTCAAGCGCCCCGCCGTGCCGCTGGACCACGGTGTGCACCAGCGCCAGCCCCAGGCCGATCCCGTCGATGGAAGGATGGCTGCGCTCGTGCAGGCGCTGGAAGGGCTCGAACAGGCGGCGTTGTTGTTCTGGAGCAATGCCCGGACCTTCGTCGCGCACGGAGATGACCCACTGGTGCCCGCGCTGTGCGATGGCGCACTCGACAACGCTCTGCGGGGGGCTGAACTTGATGGCGTTGTGGATCACGTTGGCGATGGCGCGAGCCAGCAACGCGCGATCGCCCACTGTGGGGGCGGCCTCCGGGGCGGCCGTGATGGTGAGCTCCGTGTTCGCTTCCTGGGCCAGCGTCCACGCATCGTCCACGGTTTCCCCCAGAAGGGCGACCAGGTCGAGCGGTGCCATGTGGTACTCCGCCGATTGGGCGCCAGCGAGCCTGACGAAGTTTTCCGCCATGCCCAGCGAGGTGCGGGCATAACGTTCAATGCGCGACATCAATTCCTCCTCAGGCATCCGGCCGGGGTAGGCGCGCTGCATTTCCAGCAGCGTCAGGATGGAGGCATTGGGCGCACGGATGTCGTGCGAGATGAAGTTCACCGCCTGGTCGCGCTGCCTTTGCGCGTGCCGGATCTCGCTCAGGTCCACCAGGGTCAGCAGCCATCCGGCAGGGCCGAGGTTGGTGAAAGGTTTGCACTGCACCAGCAGGTTGCGGCCCTGGGCGTCGCGGCCTTCGTTTTGCTCGGGCATCGATGCGCGCAGAAATTGCTCGCGGGTCAGCAGGGGCTGGCCTGTTTCGGCATGCACCAGATCGCGCAGGAGCTCCACGACGCACTGCCCTTGAAGCGGCGCTGCGGCTTCGCCGCCGACGTGGCGGCGGGCCGCGAGATTGGCCAGCAGAATCCGGCCCTCCCGGTCGCACACCATGGTGGGAGAGGGCAACTGCTGCAGGCTCTCGCTCACGAAGTGGTGCAGGTCCCGCAGATGGCGCGAGGCATGCTCGACGGCGTTGATGCGCTTTTCCAGAAAGTCGCCTCCGTCGCCCGTCTGGCGCTGGGGCCGCAGGGGAAGCCCGTCGCGTTGCAGCCGCTCCATCTCCAGGCGCAGGAAATGCGCGGCCGCGCTCAGCCGGCGCCAGCTCCAGAGCGGGTACGCCAGCGCAAGCCCGATCAGGGCCGCAGCCGGTGCGAATTGCAGGCCCAGCCACGCGGGCAAGGCCATACTGAGCAGCACCGTGGCAACCCCCAGAGCCCCGGTGGTCAGCAATGCCATGAACGGGCCGGCCAGCAGCAGTGCCAGCAGTGCGCCCACCACGGGGGCCAGGTTGAAGCCCATGTTGAGCGAGGGGGGGGCGGGCGCCAGGCGTGTGCCTGACAGCTGGGCGTCCAGTGCGTGGGCGATCACCTCCACGCCGGGCATGAGCCTGGGTTTCGGCCCTACCGGCGTGGCGAACATGTCGCCCAGGCCCGAGGCTGCGGCGCCTACCAGCACATACTTGCCACGGAAAGCGTCTGCGGGCACTTGGCCGCGCAGCACGTCGATATAGGAGTACGTGGCAAAGTGGCCTGGCCCGCCTGCGTAGGCGATCGGCGTGCGGCCAGCCCGCGTCCACCCGCCGTTGCGCAGGAGTGCCGCAGCCGCCAGGGCTTGCGGTGTCGACGCGCATTGCCGCGGCTCTGCGGCGCCGGTGCATGCCAGTGCGAGGCTGATGTGCGGCCAAGGCGCGCTGGCGGGCCCTTCATGAAGGTACAGGCCGCGCACCACGCCATCACGGTCGGGGGCCACATGCACATGCCCCAGCCCGGCGAATGCTCCGGCGAACACGGGGGCGGGGAGATCCGCCGCATCCGCGGCCGGGCCATGGCCGCGCCGCAGCACGGGCAGGACCACGTGGGCGCTTCGGCGCATGGCTTCGGCCAACAGGACGTCATCGGCGGGGTAGTCCAGGTCCTCGTCATTGAAGAGGACGTCCATCGCGATCGCGCGCGGCTGCTGGGCCGAGACCCGAGAGATCAGTTCCGCGTGCAGGGCCCGACGCCAGGGCCAGCGGCCGATCGCAGCAATGCTGCGGTCGT
The DNA here is from genome assembly GCF_022763525.1 of Acidovorax sp. GTDB lineage: Bacteria > Pseudomonadota > Gammaproteobacteria > Burkholderiales > Burkholderiaceae_C > Acidovorax. The sequence goes on along the minus strand of NZ_JALEGG010000172.1, from coordinate 7,834 downwards.
CAATGGCCACGATGGCGATGTCCGGGTGTGCCGGACGCGACAGCAGGCGCAGCCCTGCGTCTTGCACCAGGTAGTTGATGCGGTCCAGGCTGGTGGTGGTGCAGAGCCCGGCCACCAGCACGAGCAGGGCGGTGGACAGCAGGCACCATTCCAGGCGCCGCCGCTGGGCTCGCGAGCTGCCCGCAGAATTCACCGCGTCAGCTTTCTGGGCGGTCCGGTTCACGGCGCGGGGCTGTGCAGCGAGCGGGCCGGCTGCCAGCTGGAGTGAAAGGCTTTTTCAATGGTCAAGGCCGCTCCAAGGGACGCCCGCTGGACGTGGAAACCGGCAGGCCCGAGCCCGTGCGGATTCCTGACCCGACCTCGATCTGACGGGGGGGCGAAAAGTCGCTTTCCAACCCCGTAGGGTCCAGCACCTGGATGCGCACCAGATACGCACCGGGAGCCAAGCCGCTGGCCGTCCATGCCGGCTCGTCGAGCAGCGTGTCCTGCATCACGTTGTCGAATCCGACGTCGGCCACCGCTGCCAGTTGCAGGCGGAAGCGCTGGCCCCCCTGCGCAGGCCAATGCAGTCGCACGGTGGCGTCGCCATCTTGCGTTTGCAGCGATTGCGCAGCAAGGGCGGCGGGGCGGTCAGCCACGGTGAAGGGCTGCGGCGGGGCAAACGGCCCCTGGTCGGCCTGCTCCTCCTGGCCGGGCTGCTTGTTGGCAGCTGCATGCGGCAGCCGCAACAGGCTTGCCGCACGCCAGAAGTAGTTTCCGGGCGGCAGGGTGCTCAGCGGCAGCCTGCATTCGGTGAGCCGTGGAACGTCCAGCACGGGCTGCGCGAACTGCGCATCGCGTGCCACCTGCAAGCGGTACCACGCTACGCCCGGCACCTGGGTGCAGCGCAACTCGCCTGCCGAGGTGGCCACGACCGCGCCGGGGGCTGGCTGCTGGTACAAGGGGGCAACCGGACGTGTCTTGATTTGCAAGGCCCGTACCGCTGGAAGGCCGGGGATGCCCGCATCGTCCAGGCCGCGCACGGACAGGTAGTAGCGCCCGTCGTCGAGCGCCTTCCAGCGCAACTGGCCGCCGGAAAAACTCCCTGAGCGCAAGACCCGCGTGAACTCGGGGTCCAGGGCCACCTGCGCCGCGTAGCGCGCTGCGCCTGCCAGGGGCGGCATGTCGATGGCAAGGATGCCCGCATCGCTGAGCATGGCAGGGATGCCTGAGGTGTCGGGGGCGGGCAACAAGGGGCGGGGTTCGCCCAGCGTTCCGTCGGGCGCCACGGCCACGCCCTGGCCGGGCGCCAGCAATGACGAGCGGCCCTCCGCAGCGGCGGTGTGGCTGGCTGTGGCTACGCCGGGGCGGGACTGCACCGCCACCGAACCGCTGAGCACCGACGCGGTGGTCTGGCCGGATTCACCCATCGACACGTCAAACCGGGTGCCGCGCACGCTGGTCACGGCCTGAGGCGTGCGAAGCTCGAAGCGGCGAAACGCTTCGGCGTTGGGTGGAACCGTGGATTCCACCGTGCCGCTGCGCATTTCCAGCACCGACTGCAGACTGCCGGCGCGCCCCCGTCGGCGCAACTGCCGCAGGTTCAGCTCGGAGCCCGCCTGTACCCGCACCACCGTGCCATCGGCCAGCTTGACGGCGACAAACGCCTCCGGCCCCACATGCACGGCTGTACCTTCTTCGAGCTTGCTGCCCGCGCTGAGCGGCGCCGGAGGCTGGGTGGGCGTCGCCTGCGCGGTCACGGCACCATGCACGAACTCCACGGTGGCCGGTTCGGCGGGCTGCAGTCGCACCGGAATCCACAGCACCGAACCCGGCTTCAGCCGCCGCGGATCGGGCACCTTGTTGCGGGCCTGCAGCAGCGGCCACTGCTGCGGTGCGGCCAGATACTCCCGGGCCAGCGCCTCCAGCGTGTCCCCGTCCTGCACCGTGTGGGCGATCTCGTCGTCCTGCAATTGGCCGGGCGGCTGGCCTTGCGCGTGCGCTCCCTCAAAGCTGCCAAGCAGTCCCAGGGCCAGTGCCGCGGCGGTGTGCAAGGCCCCGCGGAGCCTGCGGGTGGTGCAAGTGCCGTTTTTCGTCATTGCCAAGTCAAATCTCCAGAACGCCATGAGCGATGAGGCAAGAGGGATGGGGCGGCAGCGACGCCGCCGTGCGAAAGGGCTCCGGAAGGGGCTCAGGCGCGTCGCTGGGCCGCGACGGCCTCAAAGCGGTAGCCCACGCCGTAGACCGCCGAGAGGATGAAACCATTGCCGGGCCGCAGGTCCAGCAGCGTGCGCAGGCGCGAAATATGGGTGTCCAGCGAGCGCGACATCACATCCGCCACCTGGCCCCATACGATCTCCTTGAGGTGATCGCGCGAAAGCAGGCGGCCCATGTTTTGAAACAGGAAAAGGGCGAGATCGTACTCGCGGTTCTTGAGCTCTACGGGCACGCCGTCGATTTCAATGGACCGGGTCTCGGACAGAAACCGGTAGCGCCCGAACTCCATCACGCCAGCGGTATTGGCAGGGTAGGCGCGGCGCAGCAGTGCGGTGACACGGGCGCTGAGCTCGCCAATGCGCACGGGCTTGACCATGAAATCATCCGCGCCGCTGCCCAGGCCCTCCATGATGTCGCGCTCTTCCTGCCGGTGCGTGACGAACAGGATAGGCAAGCGCTCGCCCACGTTCTGACGCACCCAGCGCACGACTTCCGGCCCCGTCGTGTCTGGCAGGTGCCAGTCCACGATCAGGAGGTCAAAGGTTTCACGGCGCATCTCCTTGAGCAGCTCCGCACCACTGGCATGGGTGTGGCAGATGTGGCCCATCGCCTCGGTCGCCTGCTTGATCAAGTCCAGCTGAAGCGCGTCGTCATCCAACGCGGCAATGCGCATTTTTTATCTCCCTTGAAGATGCAATTGCGGATTATTCGCGATATGTGGCGCCCAGCGCGTGGCCCAGCGGCCCGGCGGTCGCCGTTTGACATTTGTTGACGCTTCGGGAGCGTCCCAGGGCGAGGGGCGTCAGCGCGCCGGGGAAATTTCCCGCACCAGCCGCATGCCGACCAGCGTGTAGCGCGTCTGCGGCGTGTTCCAGTTGCGATAGCCACAGCGCGCGTAGAACGCCCAGGTGTGCCAGGAGCCCCCGCGTCGCACGCGCACGCTGCCGTCGGCGGGGCCTTGCGGATCGCTGGAAGGCGAATGCGCGTAGTAGGTGTCGCCGTGCCAGTCCGACACCCACTCCCACGCGTTGCCCAGCATGTCGTGCAGTCCGAAGGCATTGGGCGCATGGCTGCCCACGGGCGCTGTGAAGGCATGGCCATCGCTGCCGGGCAGCGCGTGTTGTTGCCAGCGAGGCCAGAAGGCGGCCGCTTCCTGGTCAAAGGTATTGGCCGTCTTCAGCAGGCCTCGCGGATCGTCGCCGTGCGGGTAGCGCGTGCGCGTGCCGGCGCGGCAGGCGTATTCCCACTCGGCCTCGGTGGGCAGGCGGTAATGGTGTCCCTCGGTGCGGCTCAGCCAACGGGCCAGGGCCTGGGCGTCGTTCCAGGTCACATTGACGACCGGATGGTCGTCGCTCTGGGCAAAGCCAGGGTTGCACCACGAATAGCGCGGGTCGCGCCCCTCAAAGGCATCGCCCCGCTGCGTGGTGGCGGGGTCGTAAGCGGGGTTGTACCCGTAGCCGCCGGTTCCGTCGGCTTCGGATTCCGGCTGGTAGCCGGAGGCTTCAAGAAACCGCCGGAACTGCCCGACGGTGACTTCGTGCCGGCCCAGGTAGAACGCCCGCTGGATGCGCACGGTGTGGGCCGGGTTTTCATCGGCAAGTTCGTGAAAGCGTCGGGGCTCCAGCGCGGGGAACGCCCGTGCCAAGGCTTCGGGGGCTTCCGTGCCGCCCATGGTGAAGCGGCCCGGCGGAATCCGCTGGAACACCATGCCCAGACTGTTGGTCCACGTGGCAGGCTGGACCGTGGCGCTGCCGGAAGGAGCGCGAGCGGCGGGGCCGGCACAGGCCCCGGTAGCCGCCCACGCGGCTGCAAGCACCCCGATGACCACGCCCACGGCAGCGCGAGGGGGCGCGGAAACCCCGGCCATCACGGCTGGCGATCGGGAGCCTCGCTCACGCACTCGAAGATCAGCCGATGGCCGTCGTTGCGCAGCAGCTTGGGAAACAGGGCCAGAGGCTGGCATTCGCGGGTGGCGGCGGCGTAGGCGGGCGAGATGTCCGTGCCATAGACGGGCACGCTGAACGTGCGATCGCGGCCCGATGCCATGGGGCCGGAAGGATGGTGGGGATGCGAGGGGTGCATGGTGGCGCTGTTGCATCCCGCCAGCAGGGCAAGGACCGCAGGGATGCACAGGGTGGCGGCTGGCAATTTCATGGGAACCTCCGGGAAGGAAAGGCCAGTTTACGCACACGCCCACCGCAGCGGAGTAGGCGCAAGGCGCAAGACCTGCGGCCGCGCAGCAGGCAACTCAAGGAGAGTTCACAGCAGTTTTGAGCCGTTTTGGCCTTCCGCGCTGGATGGATAAGCGCGAGAAGCTATCAAATTGATAGCTTTGGCCCAAAGGACAGGCGACGCCCGTCTCCCTCCCGGTGCAGCCCGGATTACGCGGCGGCCGCCTGCGCCAGTGCATGCAGCGCAGCCGCCGCGTCGCTCAGGCTGACACCCGCTACCGGGACCAGGCGCGCTTGCAGCGCCTGCAGGGCATCCGGGTCTTTTTGCAACTGGGCGATGGCCTGCCCGGCGTCCTTGGGCGCGTCGAACGCGGCGCTCTGCAGCAACAGGCGGCCTTCGGCGTCCACCAGCTTGAAGTAGAACTTGCCATCGGCTTCACGGTACTGCTTGAACGAAGGCAGGGCGGTCTTGGCGGACTTCACCGGCTTGGCCGCGGATGGGGCCTGGGCCAGGCTGCGCAGGCCCACGGCAGCGCGCAATTCGCGGATGAACGGCGTGGCCAGCGCGCGGGCGCGCTCCGCACCGGCCAGCAGGGTCTGCTCGATGCGGGCGGGGTTGTGGATGAGTTCTTCATAGCGCGCACGCATGGGAGCGATCACCTGGTCCACGCGCTCGAACAGGATCTGCTTGGCATCCCCCCAGGCAATGCCGTCCGCATAGGCCTTGCGCAGGGCCTCGGTCTCTTGTGGCGTAGCAAACGCCTGGTAAATCTGGAACAGCGCGGAGCCTTCGACCTCCTTGGCTTCGCCCGGCGCGCGCGAGTCGGTGAGGATGGAACCGATGAGCTTCTTGAGCTGCTCGCGTGAGCTGAACAGCGGGATCGTGTTGTCGTAGCTCTTGCTCATCTTGCGCCCGTCCAGGCCGGGCAGGGTGGCCACATGGTCGTCAATGGCCGCCTCGGGCAGCACGAAGTGCTCGCCATACAGGTGATTGAAGCTCGCGGCCATATCGCGCGCCATCTCGATGTGCTGGATCTGGTCGCGGCCCACGGGCACCTTGTGGGCTTTGAACATCAGGATGTCCGCGCCCATCAGCACGGGGTACATGAACAGGCCGGCCGTGACGCCGTCGTCCTGCTCGCGTCCGGCGGCGGTGTTCTTGTCCACGCTGGCCTTGTAGGCGTGTGCGCGGTTGAGCACGCCTTTGCCCGTCACGCAGGTCAGCAGCCAGGTCAGTTCAGGAATCTCGGGGATGTCGGACTGGCGATAGAACGTGACCTTCTCGGGATTGAGCCCCGCAGCGAGCCAACTGGCCGCGATCTCCAGCGTGGAGCGCTGGATGCGCACCGGGTCCTCGCACTTGATGAGCGCGTGGTAGTCGGCCAGAAAGTAGAAGCTCTGCACGCCGGGCGTGAGGCTGGCGGCCACGGAAGGACGGATGGACCCCACGAAATTGCCCAGGTGGGGCGTGCCCGTGGTGGTGATGCCGGTGAGGTAGCGCGTGGTGCTCATGGGAACGATGTCAGCGGAGGTACGGAAAAACAAAAGAAGGTGCGGAATTCAGCCAGGTTCAGCGGATCAGCGCGGTCAACGGCGTGAGCAGCAGGTTGATGGCGCTGTAGCCCAGCGACATCAGCGGCCGCAGCCACAGCGTGCCGACCACTCCTGCGATCACCAGGCCCATCACGATGAAAAAGCCCCATGGCTCGATGCGCGAGACCATGTGGGCCTGCCGCCAGGGCAAGAGGCCCACCAGGATGCGGCCGCCGTCCAGCGGCGGCAGCGGAAACAGGTTGAAGGCCCACATCACCAAGTTGACGAGCACGCCGGCCCGGGCCATTTCGATGAAGAAGCGCTCGTCCACTCCCGCGCCGACCAGTGCCACCAGCAGCACGGCCCAGCCGATGGCCTGGATGAAATTGGACGCCGGGCCCGCCAGCGCCACCCAGACCATGTGCTTCTTGGGATTGCGCAGGTTGCTGAAATTGACGGGCACGGGCTTGGCGTAGCCAAACAGGAAAGCGCCCGAGGTAGCGAAGTACAGCAGCAGCGGCATCAGGATGGTGCCGACAGGATCGATGTGCTTGATGGGGTTGAGGGTGATGCGGCCCATCATGTACGCGGTGTTGTCACCAAAGTGACGGGCCGCGTAGCCGTGGGCTGCCTCGTGCACGGTGATGGCGAAGAGCACCGGCAGGGCGTAGATCAGAACGGTTTGGATGAGGTTGGAGATGTCCACCCCGGCATTGTCTCAGACCGGTCCCGGGAGCCGCCGGGGCGCTTGTCCAACCCGCTGTACTTGCGAGGGCTGGGGTTGTGGGTTGTACGTAGACGGACCGTGCGCACTGGAGCGCAATCGTTGCTAGCATTGCTGGCTGCCCTGTGGCTGGCGGCATCGTGCTGGCCGGCAAGCAGCCCCGGAGACATATAACAACATGATGAGCAATCTGAAAATTGGTACACGCCTGGCTCTCGCATTCGGGGGCATTGCCCTGCTGGTGCTGCTGATGACGGTGATGGCGTTGTCGGGCCTGGGTGCTGCCGAGCAGGCCCTGCAAGGCGGCGCAGCCGGACAGCCGAAGGCGGCGCTGGCGCAGCTGCAAAGCGCCCGGGCGTGGACCCTTGGTTGCAGCGCGGCGGTGTTTGTATTGGCGGTGGTGGCGGTGGTCAGCCTGCGCCGGGGCATCGTCGAACCGTTGCGGCAAGCCATCCTGATCGCAGAAACCGTGGCTTCGGGTGACCTGAGCCAGGAGTTCGAATCGGACCTGCAGGGCGACTTCGGCCGGCTGCTGAATGCGCTGGGCACGATGGAAGACACGCTGACCGATCTGGTCACGCGCATCAAGCAGGATGCGGACGCCATCAGCGCCTCGGCCGTGGACATCGACCGAGACAACGAGGATCTCTCCCGCCGTGCCGAAGACCAGGTGGCTTCGCTCACGGAAACCGCCGCCAGCATGGAGCAGTTGACCGCCACTGTGCGCCAGAACGCCGAGCGTGCGCATTCCGCCAGCGGGCTGTCCGTCCAGGCGTCTGCCATTGCCGAGCGGGGTGGGGCGGTGGTGGGCAGTGTGGTCCAGACCATGCAGGCCATCAGTGGCAGTTCGCGCAAGATCGTGGACATCATTCAGGTCATCGAAGGCATTGCTTTCCAGACCAATATCCTGGCGCTCAACGCAGCCGTCGAGGCCGCTCGCGCGGGCGAACAGGGCCGTGGATTTGCCGTGGTGGCCGGAGAGGTGCGCAGCCTCGCCCAGCGCAGCGCAGTGGCTGCGCGAGAGATCAAGGCACTGATCAGCGAGTCGGTCGAGCAGGTGGAAAGCGGTGCCGGGCAAGTCGGCCAGGCCGGCCAGACCATGCAGGAGATCGTTGCCGCCGTGGGCCAGGTAAGCACGCTGCTGGGCGAGATCTCCACCGCCTTGAGCGAGCAGAGCGATGCCATCCATCATGTGAACACGGCCGTATCG
>NZ_JALEGG010000171.1 GCF_022763525.1 Acidovorax sp. | reverse complement strand
GCTGGGCGTGCGCGAGCTGATCGACCGGGGCCTGCTGGTGGAGGTGCTGCCGAGCCACCCTGCCCCGCCCATGCCCGTGACGCTGCTGTATGCCCACCGCCGCCACTTGCCAAAGCGCGTGCGGGTGGTGATGGATTGGCTGGCAGACGTGGTGCAGGCCCATCTGCGGAACGAGGCACCTGCGGCACCCACACGCGAAACGCTCCTGAAAACATAGCTGCTTGCGCTTGAACCACAAGCGCTGGAGCCCGAAAAAGCGCTAAACCCTTCGGTGCGTACCTCCCGCCGCCGTCGCAGCGGGCCTGGCAGGCGCCTCCCGTGTCACCAGCCAGATGCCCGCGCACACCAGCACCAGGGCCAGCAGGTTCTTCCATTCGAGCAGCGCCTCACCCAAAAACAGCGCTGACAGCGCCGCGCCAAACACCGGCACGGTGAAGTTGAACACCGTGACCTGGCTCACCCGGTTGTGCTTGAGCAGGACGCTCCACAGCGAAAACGCGGCCGATGACAAAAGCGCCAGGTAGAACAGCAACACGCTGGAGCCCCAGGTAAAACCCGACAGCGATCCGCCCAGGCCCCACCCGATGGCCAGCAACGCGACCCCGCCAATGCCCAGTTGCCATCCAGTCATCACCACCGAGTCCATGCGCTGCGACACCTGCTTGCCGTAGATGCTGGCAGCGGCCAGCACGAAGGCGGCTATCACCACAAAACCTTCGCCCAGCAGCGTGAAGTCCATGTTCAGCGTGCCGCGCCCAAGGTTCACCACCATCACCCCCGCAAACCCCACCACGCAGCCCCACAGCTTGGCGTGGCTGAGGCGGTCGTTGTGATAGACCCAGTGCGCCAGCAGCACGCTGAAGAACGTGCCGGTGGCGTTCATGATGGAGCCCTTGACGCCCGTGGTGTGCGCGAGGCCCACGTAGAAAAACACGTATTGCAGCGTGGTCTGTGCCAGGCCCAGCACCACCAGTTGCCGCCCGCCCGCAAGACCCAGCCCCCAGATGGCCTTGCGCGTGGCCACAGCCCAGGCCAGCAGGATCAGCCCCGCGCCCAGAAAGCGCCAGCCGGCAAACACCAGCTGCGTGGGAATGTCGTTGCGGGCAATGCCGAACCAGGCGTAGCCGGTCTTGATAGCGGGGTAGGAGCTGCCCCAGAGCAGGCAACACAGCAGCGCCAGTGCCACCACGACCTTGCGGTCGGAAAATCGGGTGTGACCCATTGGGATTCGTCTTTCTCAAGTGAAACAGCCCGTCGACGACGGGCTGCAGGGCTGCGGTGTGGGCAGACAGTCTCGTACCGATCTGCATCCAAAACCCCAACCGTTCGGGCTGAGCTTGTCGAAGCGCCTTGCAAGGCCTCGACATGCTCGGCCCGAACGTTTGGCGGGATGAGCGAGAGTTCTGATCAAGCCCTATCAAGTCACTGGTGCCGGGTTGAACAGCACCAGCGCGTTGTGCAGCTTCCAGTGCTCCGCCCAGGTCTTCTTGCGGCCACTCGCCACGTCGAGCAGCAGGTGGAACATCTCCCAGCCCAGGTCTTCGATGGTGGCCTCGCCGTCGGCGATCTTGCCGGCGTTGATGTCCATCAGGTCGTGCCAGCGGCGCGCCAGGTCGCTGCGCGTGGCCACCTTGACCACGGGGCATTCGGCCAGGCCGTAGGGCGTTCCCCGCCCGGTGGTGAACACGTGCAGGTTCATGCCCGCGGCCAACTGCAGCGTGCCGCAGATGAAGTCGCTGGCGGGCGTGGCGGCGTACACCAGGCCGCGCTGGTCGCGGCGCAGCTTCTCACCGGGGGCCAGCACATGCGCAATGGGCGCGGTGCCGCTCTTGATGATGGAGCCCATGGCCTTTTCGGCAATGTTCGACAGCCCGCCCGCCTTGTTGCCCGGCGTGGTGTTGGCCGCGCGGTCCACGCGGCCGCGGTCCAGGTAGCGGTCGTACCAGCCCAGCTCGCGCACGATGGCCTCGGCCACTTCGGGCGTGGCCGCGCGGCTGGTGAGCTGCTCCACGGCGTCGCGCACCTCGGTGTTCTCACTGAACATCACGGTGGCGCCGGCGCGCACCAGCAGGTCGGCGCAAAAGCCCACGGCCGGGTTGGCCGTGACGCCCGAGAACGCATCGCTGCCGCCGCACTGCACGCCCACCACCAGTTCGCTGGCCGGGATGGTCTCGCGGCGGCGGGCGTTCAGGCGCTCCAGATGTGGCCGGGCGCTTTGCACGATGTCGTCCAGCATGGACATGAAGCCCACGTGGTGATCGGCCTGCAGGCACACCGCCTCGGGGCCCAGCGCGGGGTCGCGCTCGTCCACGATGGGGAAGCTGCCCGGCGGCAGCAGGCGATCGGGCTGCAGCTTCTCGCAGCCGAGGCTCACCACCATGACCTCACCGCCAAAGTTGGGGTTCAGGCTGATGTTGCGCAGCGTACGGATGGGGATGACCGCATCCGGCGCGTCGATGGCCACGCCACAGCCGTAGGTGTGTTCGAGGCCGATCACATCGTCGACATGCGGAAACAAGGGCAGCAATTCGGCCTTGATGCGGCGCACGGCCTGCGCCACCACACCCGCCACACACTGCACGGTGGTGGTGATGGTCAGGATGTTGCGCGTGCCCACCGAGCCGTCGGCGTTGCGGTAGCCCTCGAAGGTGTAGCCCACGAGCGGTTCGAGCACCGGCGTTTTCACCGTGGCCATGGGCAGGCCTTCGAGCGCGCGGGCCGAGGGCATCTGCAGCAGGCGCTCGTGCACCCAGCTGCCGGCCGGGATGTCTTTGAGCGCATAGCCGATGGGCACGTTGTAGCGGCGCACCACGCCGCCTTCAGGAATATCCACAAGCGCCACCTTGTGGCCCTGCGGCACTTTGTCGCGCAGCGCAAGGCCTGCGCCAGGCACGCCCTGCGGCAGCACGGTGCCTGCAGGCAGGCCACCGTCGTTGGCGACGATGGCGACGTTGTCATCCGCGTGCATGCGGATGGTGAGGGCAGGTCGGTTCATCGGTGGCGCGGTTTCGTCAGTTGCTGCAATCTCATCAGGCATCCGGCTGCATTGGGAGCATGGTGATCCAGTTCGGGTTGAGCCCCACGTCGTGCTCGGCCACCTGGGTCAAGGCACCGCTGGCAGGTGCGATCCGATGCACGCCCACCCGATGGCTGATCTGGCCTGCAGCCACCAGGTGGCGGCCATCGGGCGTGATGGCGAAGCCACGTGGCTGCAACTGGGTGGACCAATGGCCCGCAGGTATCAGCAAGCCCGTGTCCGCATCCACTGCGAATCCGGCCAGCGTATGGCTGTTGCGTTCGCTGGTGTAGAGCCAGCGGCCATTCGGGCTCAGGTGCAGGTCTGCACCCCAGGCGATGCCGGTGAAGCCGGGCGGTACGGTAGGCAGGCTTTGCAGCAGTTGCAGGTCGCCCGTGTCTTCATCCCACGCCAGCACGTGCACACAGGCATCGAGTTCGCCCAGCAGGTAAATGCGGTCGCCGCGCGCATTGAAGCGCAGATGGCGGGGGCCCGTGCCCGCGGGCAGGGCAAATACCGCAGGGTCCGTGGGCTCCAGCACGCCCGTGTCCGCGTCCAGGCGATAGCGGTGCAGTTGGCCGCCCCCCAGCGACGCCGCCAGCACAAAGCGGTTGCCCGGGCTGGCCAGCGCGCTGTGGGCGTGGCGCCCAGTGGCGTACGTGGAGGCCTCCCGCCCCGCCACCACCACACCATCGGAGGCAATGGCCTGCACAGCGATCAGATCCGCGCCGTAGGAGGCACTCAGCAGCCAGCGCCCCGTGCCATCGGTCGCCACATGGGCCATGCTGGCGGGCAACGCGGCCTCGCTCAACACCTCGGCCCGGCCCGCACGCGCATCCACCGCCAGGGTGACCACGGCCAGCGGGTCGCTGCGGCGCGCCACATGCAGGCGGGTGCCGTCCGGGCTGAGCGCCATGGGCATGAGCTGCCCGCCCAGCGCCAGGACCTGTTCCGTGCGCAGCTGCCCCGTTTCGGCTGCCAGGTGCAGTACGTGCAATTCGCCATTGTCGGCGCAGGAGACAAAAACCAGAGCGTCTGCCATATCCGTTCAGAGGCCCATCGCCCGCGGCAGCCATAGCGAAATGGCGGGCACATAAGTCACCATCAGCAACACCACAAACAGCGCCACGAAGAACGGCATCATGGCCCGGGTGACAATGCCCAGCGGCAGCTTGGCCACGGCAGCCCCGGTGAAAAGCACCGTGCCCACGGGCGGGGTGATGAGGCCGATGCCCAGGTTCACCATCATGATCATGCCGAAGTGCACCGGGTCCACGCCCAGCAGCTTGACCACGGGCAGCAGGATGGGCGTGAGGATGAGGATCAGCGGCGACATGTCCATCAGGCAACCCAGGAGCAGCAGCATGATGTTGATGAGCCCCAGGATGACGTATTTGTTGTCCGACATGCTGGTGAGGAAGGCCGTGACCTTCATCGGGATCATCATCATGGTCATGAGGTAGCCAAAGGCTGCCGCAAAGCCGATGAGGATCATCACCACCGTGACGGTCTTGACGGTGCGGTGCACCAGCTTGGGCAGGTCGCGCCACTTGTAGTCGCGGTAGATGAACATGGTCACGAAGAACGCCCACACCACCGCAATCGATGCCGACTCGTTGGCCGTGAAGACACCCGACAGGATGCCGCCGAGGATGATGACCATGGTCATCAAGCCCCACAGCGCCTCCACGCAGATCTTGAGTGCCTGGCGCATGGGGATCACCTCGCCCTTGGGATAACCCCGCTTGTGCGCCGTGAACAGGCACAGCGCCGCAAGCGTGAGGCCCATGAGCAGCCCCGGCAGCACACCGGCCATGAACAGCGCGGCAATCGACACCGTGCCGCCCGCCGCCAGCGAGTACAACACCGCGTTGTGGCTGGGCGGAATCAGGATGGCCTGCACCGAGCCGCTCACGGTGACAGCCGTGGCAAAGGGGCGCGGGTAGCCCTTCTTTTCCATCTCGGGGATCAGCACCGAGCCGATGGAGGCCGTGTCGGCCACCGACGAGCCCGAGATGGCGCCAAAGAAGGTGGACGCCAGGATGTTGACCAGCGACAGCCCGCCGCGGATGAAGCCTACCAGCACGCCCGCGAAGGCCACCAGGCGCCGCGCCATGCCGCCCTCGGCCATGATGGCGCCGGCCAGCACAAAGAATGGAATGGCGAGCAGCGAGAATTTGTTGACGCCCGAGGCCACCTGGATCATCACCGCGTCCAGCGGCAGATCGATCCACAGCGCACCGGCCAGGGCCGACAGGCCCAGCGAATAGGCGATTGGCACGCCAATCATCATGAGCGCAAAGAAGGTGCCCAGCAGTACCAGGGTATCCATGATCAGGCGCCTTCCGTCAGTTCTTCAAAACGCACGATGCGCCGGTGGTTCTGCGGCCCGAAGACCATCTTCTCCAGCACGAACAGCAGCGTCACGGCTGCGCCGATGGGCAGCGACGCATAGGTGGCGCCCACGGGCAACCAGGGCAGCTCGGCAATGCCCTGGCCCCAGGTTTCAATGCACAGATTGGTGCCATACCAGGCCACAAAGCCGCAGATGACCAGCATGAGCACATCCACCAGCACCGCCAGCAGTCGTTGCAGCGGAGCAGGCAGTTTTTCAGTGAGCATGTTGACGGCAATGTGGCCACCCGCACGGTAGGCCGCCGCAGCGCCGATGAAGGTGAACACCATCATCAGCAGGATGGCGATGGGCTCGGGCCATTGCGAGCCCGTGCCCATCACGTAGCGGCTGAACACACCCCACGGGATGATCAGCGACATGAAGAAGATGGCGGTGCCGGCAGCCCAGATGGTGGCCAGGTAGAGCCGGTCCATCCAGCGCAAAAATGGGTGGTCCATACAAGCAGGTGTGAAAGGCCAGAAGAAAGAAAAGGCGCGGGCACCCCATCAGGAGCTAGCTCACCCGCGCACGACGCAAAAGACCGCAGTGATTCGCCGCGCTTACTTCACCGCCTCGATGCGCTTCATCAGGTCCGCATAGTTGGCGCCGTACTTGGCGCGCACCGGGGCGGTGGCGTCGTAAAACGCCTTGGTGTCCACGTTGATGAATTCGACGCCTGCAGCCTTGAGCTTGGCGGTGTAGTCCTCCACGCTCTTGTCCCACAGGGCGCGTTGCTCCATCTGCGCTTCACGGCCCAACTTCTTGAGCAGGGCCTGGTCGTCCTTGCTGAGCTTGTCCCACGTCACCTTGGACACCACCAGCAGCTCGGGGATGATCAGGTGGTTGGTCTGCGTGTAGTACTTGGCGCCGGTGTTGTAGTGGTTGCTGGTGAAGAAGCTGGGGGCGTTGTTCTCGGCGCCATCCACCACGCCGGTCTGCAGCGCGGTGAACACCTCGCCATAGCCCATGGAGATGCCATTGCCACCCATGGCGTTCATGGTGTCCACGAACAGGGGGTTGCCCATCATGCGCACCTTTTGGCCCTTGAGGTCCGCCGGCGTGCGCACGGGCTTCTTGGTGTACAGGCTGCGCGAGCCGCCGTCCATCCAGCCAATGGCCACCAGCTTGGCGGGCGAAGCGCTGATCTTGGCCAGCAACTCGTCGCCGATGGGGCCGTCGATCACGGCGCGCATGTGGTCCTGGCTGCGGAACACGAAGGGCATGTTGAACACATTCACCTCCGGCACCACCGTGCCCACAGGGCCAAGCGAAGTGCGCAGAATGTTGATGGCACCGAACTGGGTCTGTTCGATCATTTCCTTTTCACCGCCCAACACGCCGCCCGGAAAGGTCTGGATCTTCAGCCGCCCCTGCGTGGCGGCTTCCAGCTTCTTGCCCATGTTTTCCACCGCCACCACATTGGGATAGCCGGCAGGGTGGACATCGGCCGCTTTGAGGACCATGGACTGGGCCTGGGCGGCGGGGGACATCAGCGTGAGCGCGGCCACGGCAGCTGCACTGGCGGCAAGGGCAAAACGGCGAAGGATCATGGTGGTGTGTCTCCGGTACGGGTTGTTGTCAAGGTTTTACGGTATGAAGGCAGCGGTGGCGCAGCGGCGGTGCGTGCAGCGCCTGCATCAATCGAACGGCCCCGTGCGCACGAACGGGCCGCCCTGGTAGATCACTGCGGGGTCGGTCATGTCGGGATGCGGGTCGGCCGCTTCCACCTTGGCGCGGAAGGGCTCGGAGCTGTCCTGCGGGCGGTAGCCGATGTGGCGAGCGAGGGTGTTGTCCCACCAGGTGGTGGTGTTGTCGCCCATGCCGTAAATGATGCTGTGGCCCACCACCGGCGCGGTGAGGCTGGCGACGACCAGACGCTCCAGATCGTCGTAGCTCATCCAGGTGGCCAGCATGCGGCGGTTCTTGGGCTCGGGGAACGAGGAGCCAATGCGCAGGCACACCGTCTCGATGCCGTAGCGGTCAAAGTAAAAGCGGGAGAGGTCTTCGCCAAAGGCCTTGGACACGCCGTAGAGGCCGTCGGGTCGGGCCGGGTCCGCTAGGCCCACGACCTCGTCCTGGCGGTAAAAGCCGGTGACATGGTTGGAGCTGGCGAACACCACGCGCCGGACGCCCTGCTTGCGCGCCGCCTCGTACAGGTTGTAGGCACCCACGATATTGGCCTGCAGGATCAGGCTCCACGGCTGTTCGGTGGACACACC
Source organism: Acidovorax sp. (assembly GCF_022763525.1). Lineage (GTDB taxonomy): Bacteria > Pseudomonadota > Gammaproteobacteria > Burkholderiales > Burkholderiaceae_C > Acidovorax. The sequence goes on along the minus strand of NZ_JALEGG010000171.1, from coordinate 3,737 downwards.
GCCCAGGTGCACCACGGCATCCACGCCTTCGAGCAGGCTGAACATGGCGCCCGCGTCTTCCAGCCGGGCGGGCTGGATCTCTTCCCCCTCCCCTGCAGCCCCCAGATCGGCGATGTCGGACAAGCGCAGCGTGGTGCAGTAGGCCTTGAGCCGCGAACGCAGTTCTTGGCCCAATCCCCCTGCGGCGCCCGTCAGAAGCAGGCGTGAAAAACGGATGGGCGTGGGATGGCAAGGCATGGCGGTTACAAAAGCAGAGGTTCTTGGTACAGTGACAACACTCTTGTTGAACGTCATCAGTTGTCGTACAACAAAATATGAGGCAATGTACTGCTTCTGCCCACGAGGCCACATAGGGATAACACCAAGAATGAGCACCGATACCGAGCTTCGCCGCAAGCCCCGCACCCTGGCCCTGGAACTGGTCGAATCCCTGGGCGACCGCATCCGCGACGGCCGCCTGGCACTGGGAGCCAAGCTGCCTACCGAGGCGGCCATCATGGCGGAGTTCAACGTGAGCCGCACCGTGGTCCGCGAGGCGATCTCGAAGCTGCAGGCCTCGGGCCTGGTCGAGACGCGGCACGGCATCGGCACTTTTGTCCTGGGCCTGGGCCAGGCACCGGGTTTCAAGATCAGCGCCGATCAGGTCAGCACGCTGCGCGATGTGATTGCCGTGCTGGAACTGCGCATCGGCGTGGAAACCGAGGCCGCCGCGCTGGCCGCCCAGCGGCGCACCGAGGCCAACATCGCGGCAATGCGCGAGGCGCTGAACGCGGTGGCATCGGCTGTCGATGCGGGGCGGGATGCGGTGGCGGCGGATTTCCAGTTCCATCTGGAGATTGCCCGCGCAACGCAGAACAGCCATTTCGCGGAACTGATGGGCACGCTGGGCAGCATGATCATTCCGCGCGCCCGGCTGGACGCCACCGATGCCCTGAACGACGAGCGCCGCCAGTACCTGCGCCGCGTGAACGGCGAACACGAAAGCATCTATGACGCCATCGTGGCGCAGGACCCCGACGGCGCACGCGCCGCCATGCGCACGCACTTGGCCAACAGCCGCGAGCGCCGCCGGCGCGCGCAGGCCGAGGCGGGCTGACATCGGCCGGTGGCGCCGGCCGTGATGGCGGGGCTCGCCACCCCCGCTGGCCCTTGGCAGCCAACCATCGCAGCGATTTATGTTGTACGATGACATACAACGAAAGGCTTTCCATGGCTTCCTTCCCCGCGCGGCCGGCAGCTTGCCCCATTGCTCGAAGCGACCCACCACAAGCCGCGCCAGCCGGTGGCCGTGCCTGCGCCCAGTGCCTCGGAGCACCGGCCGCAACCGCTCGGTCTCTGGCGACCCGTCCTTGTTTCAACCCCTGATCCAAACCACCTCACCACCATGCATGCAAACCTGATTGGCGGCGCCTGGACCGATGGCGTCCGCACTTACCAGAACACCAATCCCAGCGATACGCGCGATGTGATCGGCGACTACGCAGTGGCCAGCCGCGAGCAGGCGCTGGACGCCGTGGCCGCAGCCCATACGGCCTTCCCGGCCTGGAGCGTCTCCACGCCACAGCAGCGCATTGACATCCTCGACGCCGTGGGCAACGAGATCATCGCCCGCAAGGCCGAGCTGGGCGACCTGCTGGCCCGCGAAGAAGGCAAGACCCTGCCTGAGGCCGTCGGCGAGGTGGGCCGCGCCGCCGCCATTTTCAAGTTCTTCGCTGGCGAGGCCCTGCGCCCGGGTGGCGAGTTGATCCCGTCCGTGCGCCCCGGCGTGGGCATCGAGATCACACGCGAGCCGCTGGGCGTGATCGGGCTCATCACGCCGTGGAACTTCCCCATCGCCATCCCGGCCTGGAAGATCGCACCGGCCCTGGCTTACGGCAACTGCGTGGTGTTCAAGCCCGCCGAGGTGGTGCCCGGCTCCGCCTGGGCGCTGGCCGACATCCTGCACCGCGCGGGCCTGCCGGCCGGCGTGTTCAACCTGGTGATGGGCCGTGGCTCCGAAGTGGGCGCCGTGCTGCTGGAGGACGAGCGCATTGCGGGCGTGAGCTTTACCGGCTCCGTCGGCACCGGCCAGCGCGTGGCCGCCGCCTGCGTGCCGCGCGGTGCCAAGGTGCAGCTGGAGATGGGCGGCAAGAACCCCTTCGTGGTGCTGGACGACGCCGACCTGAACGTGGCTGTGGGTGCGGCCATCAACAGCGGCTTCTTCTCCACCGGCCAGCGCTGCACCGCCAGCAGCCGCGTGATCGTGACCGAGGGCATCCACGACCGCTTCGTGGCCGCCATGGTCGAGAAGATGAAGACCCTGAAGGTGGACGATGCCCGGAAGGCCGGCACTGACATCGGCCCCGTGGTGGACGACCGCCAGCTGGCGCAAGACCTGGAATACATCGCCATCGGTCAGCAGGAAGGCGCCAGGCTTGCCTTTGGCGGCGAGGCGCTGGAAAAAAACGCGGATGGCGCGCCCGGCTACTACCTGCGCCCCGCCCTGTTCACCGAAACCACGCCCAGCATGCGCATCAACCGCGAAGAAATCTTTGGCCCTGTGGTGAGCGTGTTGCGCGCGAAGAACTATGAAGAAGCGCTGGCCCTGGCCAACGACACGCCCTTTGGCCTGGCCAGCGGCATCGCCACCACCAGCCTCAAGTACGCCACGCACTTCAAGCGCCACGCCCAGGCCGGCATGGTGATGGTGAACCTGCCCACGGCGGGCGTGGACTACCACGTGCCCTTTGGCGGCCGCAAGGGCAGCAGCTACGGCCCGCGCGAGCAAGGGCGGTATGCGGCGGAGTTCTACACGACGGTGAAGACGGCGTATACGCAGGCATAGTGCAGCGCTGAGCTTGCGGGGGGGCGCGACACCCGCCTCTTGAATTGAAACGAAGGGCACCAACCCGCGCCCTCGTTCCGCGCCCAAACCTTGCCCACCCCGCAGCACGGCTTGGCACTGTTCGCCACCACCGAAGCGCCTGCCAGGGCGGCCGAACGGGTTGCGTCGCGCTATGCAAAGGCTCAGGAAGAAGGAAAGCGCCAAGCCGAAAAGCAGCTGGAAACTGCGGCGCGAGCTGGGCGACCTGATGCGCCGGAGTCAGGGCACGCCCGGCACGGCCTAGCGCGCAGCCGCACAAAGCGCGCGACAAAGAAAAGGGACTGGCCCGAACGCACACTGCACCGCCTAAGCTGCTACGGCTGGCTTGCGAGGCTTTGCAATACCCCAGCAGTTCTCCATAGACCTGCGGGCGGGACTCCAGCACCCCGCATTCCGCCTGCAGTCCCACCGTCTGCGTAAAAGTCTGTAACCCGCGCAGCCTCATCGCATTCATTCTCCGGGTACAGAATGCTCCTGATTTAATAGCATCTTGCGCAAGCTGCATGGGTCCTGCAGCCGTATTTCCGGTACGTCCCACGGCCCACGCTGTCCCGCCCCATGTAGGGGGCATTCCTAGCTAGGAACGTCCCTAGCTAGGAGCCTTCCCAGTTACGCAACGCCCCGCTGGCCCGGCACAGTCGCGCGCCATGCAAGTTGCCCCCTCAGCCGCCGCCTACGCCCCCGCCCCTGGCGACCTGGCCAGCCAGCCCGCTCCTGGCAGCACACCAGGCTTCACAGACCCGCCCCAGGACAACGCCAGCACCTCCCTCTTCGCCTCCACCGACAACGCCCCCAGCACCACACTGGCCCAGATGGTGCAGGCACCGACCAAGCCCTTGCTGCTCACCCCCGAGAGCGCAGCGGACCTGGGCAT
>NZ_JALEGG010000170.1 GCF_022763525.1 Acidovorax sp. | reverse complement strand
GGCCTACCTGCGCCACTGCCAGGCGATGCGCGAGTCCGCGCAGGCGGCGGCAGACACCGTGGCCCAGGTGCAAACCGCGCCGCGCGGCACCATCCGTGTGAGCTGCCCGGTGACGCTGGCGCAGACGGTACTCGCCGAATTGATGCCCCAGTTCCTCGCCAGCTACCCGGAAGTGCGCGTCGAAATGATGGTGAGCAACCGGGCGGTGAACCTGGTGGAAGAGGGCATCGATGTGGCGCTGCGCGTGCGCCCGTCGGTGGACGACAGTGGCAGCATGGTCGTCAAGCGGCTGGACCACGCCACGCAGATCCTCGTGGCCAGCCCCGAGCAGCTCATCCGCCAGGGCACGCCCCAGACGCTGGAAGACCTGGCTCGGCTCGACAGCATTGCGATGTCGGCTCCTGACGGGCGCTCGACCTGGAACCTGATCGGTCCCGGCGGGGTTCATCAACTCGTGCACCACACCCCGCGCTATGTGGCGGACGACCTGCTCACGCTCAAGATCGCCGCGATGGCCGGCACCGGGATCTGCTGGATGCCCGACTACATGTGCCAGGAAGAGATCCGCCAGCGGCGACTGGTGCGGGTGTTGCCCGAATGGGCTCCTGCGCCCGCCATCGTGCACGCGGTGTTTCCTTCACGCCGGGGCCTGTCGCCTGCGGTGCGGCGGTTCCTGGATTTCCTGGGCGAAGCGATGCCGGGCCGCAGCAACCTCGCCGCGCGGTTGGCAAATACCGGAATTGACGGCGCCAATATCTGAAGCCCAGCGATACGCTGCGAGTGTGCATCTGCAGGCATGGGCGGCCTGCATCGTTGCAAATCCTCGCTGGACCCATGGCGATTGCTGCGTTTTGCGCCTTGCAGCGCATCGCGATCCGCAGCGCCCACTTGCTGCTCGCTTCGTGCAGAGAATCCCCTGGCAACAAAGGCCGTTCAGCCCGGCCGTCAACGCTGCCAAGCCTCCCGATTTGCACCACAATGAAACCAATTGCAACTGACAGGCTCGCCAGCGCGCGTGTTGCCTCCGCGCGTGAGTTCCGGGACGCACCTTGACCACTGCCCACCCTATTGACCAGCACATTCAGCAAGCGCGCGCGCATCCTTCTGTGCGCGCCATCGTGATACCCCCGTGCCCGGAGTCCCTCTTGCGGCTACAGGCCATCGTGGCCGCGCCCGAGCTGGACGCCCATGCGCTGGAGCAGCTCGCCGCTTCCGACGTTGCGATGGCCGCCGCCGTGATCCGGCTGGCCAACAGCCCGGTGTACGGACTCAGCCAGCCGGTGCAGACGGTCGGGATGGCGCTCACCGTGCTGGGGTTGCAACCCGCAGTGGAGCTGCTGTCGGCCTTCATCACGCGGCACGCGCTGCATGTGCGTTCACCGCTGCTGGACCATTTCTGGGAAAGCTCGCAGCGCCGGGCCATTGCCTGCGAACACATCGGCCGCCAGCTCTACAGTCTGGACCCCGGGCTGGGCCACAGCTTCGGCCTTTTCTGCCACGTGGGCATGCCCGTGCTGGTCAAGGCGGTGCGGGGTTACGGGTCCACCGTGACGGAGGCGCTGGCGCGCAAGGACCGCACGTTCACCCAGACCGAAAACGCCAACCACCGCACCGACCATGCGGTGATGGGCGCCATTGTGGCGCGCACCTGGCACCTGCCGGGCGATGTGGCCCAGGCCATCTGGCTGCACCACGATTTTTCATGCCTGCAGGATGAGCGCTTTGCCCCCACCGTGCGCCATCTGGTCGCGCTGGGATTGCTGGCGGACTTCTTGGTGAACCAGCACGATAACCTCGCGCCCACGCGTGAATGGCTGCAGCACGGCCAAGCCTGCATGGACCACCTGCATGTCGCGCAAGACGAGCTGGACCATTGGATCGACATGCTTCATCCAGCGTTTGAAGCCGTGCGCTTTTAACGAGCCAGCACTTTTTTTGGCCTCCGGATAGGACGGCGAGGACTCTACGGATCCGCCGGTCTTTAAGATGTTTTTTTGATGAAGTAACAACAATTCAGTTGTTTGGGTTTTAAAGCGGTGTTTGCAGAATAGGTGCAACTCTGCTTTCAGCGCAGCGGTTCACCCGGAGCAAGCCGGTGTGCCGCCCGCCCAACCACCTTGACTCCCCCCACTGTCCTCATCGTTCCCGGCTGGCGTGACTCCGGCCCCGGCCATTGGCAAAGCCTCTGGGCCGAGCGCCTGCCGGGCATTCGGCGGGTGGTGCAGGACGACTGGATCACTCCCCGGCGCGTGGCCTGGGTGGAATGCCTGGAAAGCGCAGTGCTTTCCGCTCCTGGCCCTGTGGTGCTGGTGGCGCACAGCCTGGGCTGCATCGCTGTCACCCACATGGGCCCCGAAGCTGCTGCTAGGGTATGTGGCGCGTTACTGGTGGCCCCGGCCGACCCGGAGCGGCGTGCGGTACTCAGCGACTTTGCCCCGGTACCCTACAGCCCCCTTCCGTACCGCAATATCGTGGTGGCGAGCAGCAACGATCCATACTGCCCCGTTCGCCTGGCGGGGGCCTATGCGCGCGCCTGGGGCAGCGAATTCGTGCGGTTGCAGAACGCTGGGCACATCAACATCGAATCGGGCCACGGGGATTGGCCGCTGGGACTGGCGCTGCTGCGCTCGCTGACCGAGGGCGCGGAACGGGCCGTTGCGCCTGAGAGGGCGGAAGCGCCCTTCGAGCCCGCCACATCGCCCCCTCCCGCAGTGGTGCCTTGAGCCGTTGGGGCTCTTCGGGGTGGGGCAAATTTGCTATTTAAATGATAGCTTTTGGCGCTTGATTTATAAGGGCTGTAGGCCGATTTTGTGCATTGGTCGATCGATAGAATTTCTATATTCTCAGAACCGATTAATTAACAAGAATATATTCTTTTGAGTTTTATAAGAGGGTGCGCACAATCCCGGAATCCTCTTGTTCCAACCTCTGTGGGCGACGCAGCATGACCTCATTTTTGAAACTCAAGACCCTTCTGGCCACGCTGGCCCTTGCCGCCAGCGGTGCGGCGTATGCGCAAAACTCGCTGCTCAACGTGTCCTATGACGTGGCGCGCGAGTTCTACAAGGACTACAACGCAGCCTTCGCGGCTTACTACAAGAAAACCACCGGCCAAGACGTGAAGATCGACCAGTCGCACGCCGGCTCGAGCGCCCAAGCCCGTGCCGTGAACGATGGCCTCGCCGCCGACGTGGTGACCATGAACACGACGACGGACGTGCAGTTTCTGGCCGACAACGGCGTGGTGGCGAAGGATTGGGCAAAGAAGTTCCCGCACGATGCTTCGCCCACCACGTCCACCATGCTGTTCCTGGTGCGCAACGGCAATCCCAAGGGCATCAAGGATTGGGAAGACCTGATCAAGCCCGGCGTGCAGGTCATCGTGGTCAACCCCAAGACGGGTGGCAACGGCCGTTATGCCTACCTGGCCGCCTGGGGCGCCGTGCGCGAGAAGGGGGGCACCGACGCGCAGGCCGCTGAGTTCGTGGGCAAGCTCTACAAGAACGTGCCCGTGCTGGCCAAGGGCGGACGCGATGCCACAGCCACGTTCCTGCAGCGTAACCAGGGCGATGTGCTGATCACGTTCGAGTCTGAAGTGGTCTCCATCGACCGTGAGTTCGGCACCGGCAAGGTCGATGCGGTCTATCCGTCGGTGAGCGTCGTGGCCGAGAACCCCGTGGCCGTGGTGGAACGCACCGTGACCAAGAAGGGCACGGCCCAGCTCGCCAAGGCCTATCTGGACTACCTGTACTCTGAAGAAGCCCAGGAGATCGCGGCCAAGCACGCGATTCGCCCGCGTTCGGAAACCGTGCTCAAGAAGTACGCCGCCACCTTCAAGCCGCTCAAGCAGTTCACCGTGGCCAAGTATTTCGGATCGTTGACCGAAGCGCAGAAGGTGCACTTCAACGATGGTGGCCAGTTCGACAAGCTGTACTCGAAGTGAACACCCCCCTGAGCCGCTTCGCGGCTTCCCCCTCTCTCTGCGCGCTACGCGCTCCGGGAGGGGGGGCGACGCCAGCGCGGCGGGGCGGCCCTTGCGCGGCGTCCGCTGGCTCAGGTCAGGCCAGTTATTAAGCGCTGCGTAAACAAATAGCTTCCTATGACTAGAAATAAGAGCGCCAAGAAGGTGCTGCCGGGCTTCGGCCTGACGCTGGGCTACACGCTCTTTTATCTGAGCATCATCGTGCTGATCCCGCTGTCGGCACTGATCTTCAAGACCTTCACGCTCACCTGGGAGCAGTTCTGGGCGGCCATCAGCGCGCCGCGCGTGATGGCTTCGTATCGCCTGACTTTTGGCGCCTCGTTTCTGGCGGCGCTGGTCAACCTGGTGTTTGGCCTGCTGATTGCCTGGGTGCTGGTGCGCTACAAGTTTCCGGGCAAGAAGATTGTTGATGCGCTGGTGGACTTGCCGTTTGCGCTGCCTACAGCCGTGGCGGGCATCTCGCTCACCGCGCTGCTCGCGGGCAATGGCTGGGTGGGCAGCATTCTGGAGCCCATGGGCATCCAGCTGGCGTTCAAGCCTGCGGGCATCGTGATTGCGCTCATTTTTATCGGCCTGCCCTTCGTGGTGCGAACGGTGCAACCGGTGCTCGAAGACGCCGAGAAGGAGCTGGAAGAAGCTGCAACCTGCCTGGGCGCAACGCGCCTGCAGACCTTCACCAAGGTCATCCTGCCGTCCATCACCCCCGCGCTGCTCACTGGCTTTGCCATGGCCTTTGCGCGGGCTGTTGGTGAATATGGCTCGGTGATCTTCATCGCGGGCAACATGCCCATGGTGTCGGAGATCACGCCGCTCATCATCATCGGCAAGCTGGAACAGTACGACTATGCCGGGGCCACCGCCGTGGCGGTGGTGATGCTGGTCATCTCCTTCATTCTGCTTTTGGTCATCAACGCACTACAAGCCTGGCAGCGACGCCACGCGGGGGCTCCAGCATGAGCAGCAACAACACCCGAACCATTCGCCGCGCGCAGGCGGGCACGACCGAGGCGCCGTGGGTCCGCTACACGCTGATCGCCATCGCGCTGGCTTTCATGTTGCTGTTCCTGGTGCTGCCGCTGGCGGCCGTGTTCGCCGAGGCGCTGCGCAAGGGCTTTGGCGCCTATCTGGAAGGCCTGCGCGAGCCCGATGCCTGGTCGGCCATCAAGCTCACGTTGATCACCGCGCTGATTGCCGTGCCGCTGAACCTGGTGTTTGGCGTGGCGGCGGCCTGGTGCATCGCCAAGTACGAGTTCAAGGGCAAGGCGTTCCTGACCACGCTGGTGGACCTGCCGTTCTCCGTGTCGCCCGTGGTGGCTGGCCTGATCTACGTGCTGATGTTTGGTGCGCAGGGCTGGTTCGGTCCTTGGCTGCAGGCCCACGACATCAAGATTGTCTTTGCCGTACCCGGCATCGTGCTGGCCACGGTGTTCGTGACCTTCCCGTTCATTGCCCGCGAGCTGATCCCGCTGATGCAGGCACAAGGCAATGACGAGGAGCAGGCCGCCATCGTGCTGGGGGCCAGCGGATGGCAGACCTTCTGGTACGTGACCTTGCCCAACATCAAGTGGGGCCTGCTGTACGGCGTGATCCTGTGCAACGCGCGGGCCATGGGCGAGTTCGGTGCGGTGTCGGTGGTGTCGGGCCACATCCGGGGGCAGACCAACACGATTCCGCTGCACGTCGAGATTCTCTACAACGAGTACCAGTCGGTGGCCGCCTTCGCTGCGGCGTCGCTGCTGGCGCTGCTGGCACTGGTCACGCTGGTCATCAAGACCATTGCCGAACACCGCAACGAGCAGGCCTTGAAGGCTGCTGCAGAACTCCCTCCAGAACGGCCCGCCCCGGCGATTGCCGGCGCTGCCGCGCGCTGAGGACCAAAGGACCGAGACCATGAGCATTGAAATCCGCAACGTCAGCAAACAGTTTGGCGACTTCCAGGCCCTGCGCGATGTGAGCCTGGACATCGCCTCGGGCGAACTCATCGCGCTCCTGGGGCCGTCGGGCTGCGGCAAGACCACGCTGCTGCGCATCATCGCGGGCCTGGAGACGCCAGACACCGGCAGCATCCATTTCAGCGGCGAGGACACCACCGACGTGCATGTGCGCGAGCGCAATGTGGGCTTTGTGTTCCAGCACTACGCATTGTTCCGACACATGACCGTGTTCGAGAACGTGGCCTTTGGCCTGCGCGTCAAGCCCCGCAGCGAGCGCCCGAGCGAAGCGCAGATCAAGAAAAAGGTGATGGACCTGCTCAAGCTTGTGCAGCTGGACTGGCTGGCCGAGCGCTACCCTTCGCAGCTGTCCGGCGGCCAGCGCCAGCGCATTGCCCTGGCCCGTGCCCTGGCGGTGGAGCCCAAGGTGCTGCTGCTGGACGAGCCCTTCGGCGCCCTGGACGCCAAGGTGCGCAAGGAACTGCGCCGCTGGCTGCGCCGCCTGCACGACGAACTGCACGTGACCAGCATCTTCGTAACCCACGACCAGGAAGAAGCACTGGAGGTGGCCGACCGCGTGGTGGTCATCAACCAAGGCAAGATCGAGCAAAGTGGCTCGCCCCAGCAGGTGTGGGATCAGCCCGCCAGCCCGTTTGTCTACGGCTTCCTGGGCGACGTGAACCTGTTCCATGGCCGCGCCCACGAGGGCCTGGTGCACCTGGAAGGCATGCAGCTCGACTCGCCCGAGCACCAGGCGGCGCAGAACGCCAAGGCCTTTGCCTACGTGCGTCCGCACGACCTGGACGTGGAGCGCTACTCCCCCGGCGCGGGCCTGGATGCCGAGGGCCGCCCGCGCGGCATCGTGGCCCAGCTGAGCCGCGCCATTGTGGTAGGGCCGATTGCGCGGCTGGAACTTATTCCGACCGACGACCACAAACCAGCGGACAATGCGTCCCCGGAATCCCTGATCGAAGCGCAGATCCCTGCGCAGCAGTTCAAGGAAATGGGTTTCAAAGAGGGCGAAACGCTGGTGGTCACGCCACGCCGAGCCCGCGTTTTTCTGGATCACGCCGCTGGTATCTGAGCTGTTTCCCGTGGGACGCAGCGCCGGGTGCCGCGCGGCCTTGAGGGATAACAAAGATGTTGTTGAACTGGATCGATCAGGCCCCGCGCCGCGTGCTGGCACTGATCAGCGCGGCCTGCGTGGCGATGCTGGCGTTTGGCATGTACTTGCAGCATGTGGTAGGCCTGGAGCCATGCCCCATGTGCATCGTGCAGCGCTATGCTCTCATTGGTGTAGCAATCTTTGCAGGCCTGGCAAGCGCCAGAGGCTCCAAGGGCTGGTGGATGAGCTGGAGCGTGCTGGCCCTCATCGCCTCCGGCTTCGGCGCTTTTGTGGCAGCCCGCCAGAGCTGGCTGCAGTGGTATCCGCCCGAAGTCGCCACCTGCGGCCGCGACTTCTACGGCATGATCGAAAACTATCCCATCAGCCGTGCCATTCCCATGATCTTCCGCGGTTCGGGCGACTGCGCTGCGGTGGACTGGACCTTCCTGGGCGGCTCGATCGCCAACTGGTCGTTTGTCTGCTTTGTGGGGTTTGCGCTGGTGCTGTTGGCGTTGCTGGTGCGAGGCCTGAAGGGTCGCGGCAACCGTGGTGGTTCTGGCTATTCGATGGCTTGAGGACTGGGCCTGGCTCTGAAATCAAAAGGCGCTCTCATGAGCGCCTTTTTTGTTTGTTTTTTGATGCGTGGTGAGCGGGCCGTGTGAACTACGGAAACCGAGCTCCCTCCGTTCCATCCACCCACGCTGGCAACTTGTGCATGACACTGGCCAAAAGGGCGCTGGCTTGCCATTGCGCGAGCCAGGCTTGCAGACGGGGCCAGGGTTGCGTCGTCCACCAGCCCACATCAATACCCGCAAACTGCCGCACAAACGGCGCAATCGCCATGTCTGCCAAGGCTGCGTGATTGCCAAAGAGGTAGGGGCGAGGTGCACAGAGGCGTAACTCCAGCGTACTGAGCCAGGCTACCGCTTTGGCGCGCTCTCCTTCCACATTGGCGTCCGGGTAGCGACTCGGGTATTTGCAGCGGTCCAGCGCCTGCTTGAACGGGCCATCGCACTCCGCAATCCACGCCAGCATGTCTTGCACACTTCCCTCGCTCGGTGCCAGCCAGCCTTCGGGGTCGTGTTGCGCCAAGGCCCACAGCATGATGTCCAGGCTTTGGTCCAGAACCTGCCCGCTTGGCAGCACAAGCACCGGCACGGTGGCTTTGGGCGAGGCCTGCAGCAGGCTCTGTGGCTTGTTTTTCAGCACCACCTCTCGCAACTCGCAAGCCTGGCCGCTCACGGCCAGGGCCAGCCGGGCGCGCATCGCATAAGGGCAGCGGCGAAAGGAGTACAGAACGGGCAGGGCAGGGCGGCTCACGCGGGTCCGTCCTCGCCGGTGGGCTCGCCCCGCTGGCCCCCCTGCGCCGGTTTGCCTGGCTGCCGCGCGCCGAGGTGCGCCCGTCCACGCTGTTCGGCAAGGTCCATCTGCCGCTGGCGCTCAGCCAAGGCGCGCTCTTGTTCGGGCGTGCGTGTGCCGTGGCAATACGGGCAACTGACGCCCCGCACGTAATGGGGCGATGCCCGCTCCGCTTCGCCCAGGGGCATGCGGCACGAGCGGCACAACTGGTGATGGCCCGGGGCCAGGCCATGGCCCACGGAGACGCGCTCGTCGAACACAAAACAGTCGCCGTGCCAGCGGCTGCTTTCTTCGGGCACCGTCTCCAGGTATTTGAGGATGCCGCCTTCCAGATGGAACACGTCTTCGAATCCCAGCGATTTGAGGTAGGCGGTGGACTTCTCGCAGCGGATGCCGCCTGTGCAGAACATGGCCACGCGGGGCTTGCCTTCGAGCAAGCCGCCCGGCTGTGATTGCTGGGCCACCCAGGCGGGAAATTCAGTGAAGCTCCGGGTATGCGGATTGACCGCGCGCTCGAAGGTGCCGATGCCCACCTCATAGTCGTTGCGCGTATCCACCACCACCACATCCGGGTCGGCGATCAGCGCGTTCCAATCTCCGGGTTTGACATAGGTGCCTGCATTGCGTGCCGGGTTCAGCCCGGGCACGCCCAGCGTCACGATCTCCCGCTTGAGCCGCACGCGCATGCGGTAGAACGGCATGCGCTCCGTTGGGGCCTCCTTGTGCTGCAGGGCGGCCAGGCGTGGGTCGCTGCGCAGCCACGCCAGGACGGCCTGTACGTCGGGCGGAGCACCCGCAATGGTGCCGTTGATGCCTTCGTGCGCCAGCAGCAGCATGCCGCGCACGCCGCGCGCGTCGCACAGGGCTTGCAGGGGCTCACGCAATTCCTTGAAGTCGGGCAGGTCCACGAACTGGTAGAGGGCAGCGGTGAGGTAGCGTGGGGTATCCAGGTTCACAGAGAAGGCAGGGTGGGGGAAAGTACAGTGGATGATAGCGGTCACTTTTTGTTACGATGCAAAGGCCCTTCCCCGCTGCGCGCAAAGGTGTTCTTATGGCCCTCGAAACCACCGCCCACCTGTTTCAACGGCTGGAGCAGCTCAATGGCATCGGCGCGGCGTTGTCGCGCGAGCGGGACATCGACAGGCTGCTCGAGAACATTCTGGCGGCCGCCCAGGCCATCACGGGGGCGGACGGCGGCACGCTCTACAGCGTGACCGAGGACGGCACCGCGCTCAAGTTCGAGATCTTGCGCACCGACTCCCTGGGCATCCGGATTGGCGGCACCACAGGCAAGCCGATTGACTATCCCCACCTGCCGCTGCGCAAGGCCGATGGCACGCCCAACGATTCGCTCGTGGCCGCCTACGCTGCCATCCATGACCGTACGGTGAACATTGCCGATGCCTACAGCGCCCAGGGGTTTGATTTCTCGGGCACGCGGGCATTTGATGAGCGTTCCGGATACCGGTCGCGGTCGTTCCTCACGGTGCCGATGAAGAACCACGATCTGGAGCTGATCGGCGTCCTGCAACTCATCAACGCACGCGACGGGGAAGCAGGAGAGGTCACGACCTTCTCCCTGGCCGACCAAGGCTTGGCCGAGTCGCTGGCCTCACAGGCGGCGATTGCGCTCACCAACCGCCTGCTCATCACGCAGCTGGAGCGCCTCTTCGAATCCTTCGTGAACCTCATCAACCTGGCCATCGACGAGAAGTCTCCTTACACCGGCGGGCACTGCCAGCGTGTACCGGCGCTCACCATGATGCTGGCGGATGCGGTGGACGCTACCGACGAGGGACCGCTGGCGGATTTCCGCATGACGGATCGGGACCGCTACGAACTGAAGATGGCGGGCCTGCTGCACGACTGCGGAAAGATCACGACACCGGTGCACGTGGTGGACAAGGCCACCAAGCTGCAAACCCTCTACGACCGGATCGGCTTGGTCGATACCCGGTTTGAAGTGCTCAAGCGCGATGCTGAACTGGCTGCGCTGCGCCGCCAACTGGCGATGCGGCCGGTGCTGGATGCAAAGGCCGAAAGCGAGGAGCTGCGTGCGCTGCAGCATGAGCTCCATGCACTGGAGGAAGACCGCGAGTTCCTGCGCCGCTGCAATACGGGCAGCGAGGCCATGCGGCCTGAAGACCAGCAGCGCGTGCGCGACATCGCCGCCATGCGCCACTGGCGCAATCCGCAGGGTGTGCAGACCAGCTTTCTCACGGCCGAGGAGGTGGAGAACCTCACCATTCGTGCCGGCACCCTGACCCAGGCCGAGCGGGACACCATCAACTACCACATCGTGGCCACGATCAAGATGCTGGAAACGCTGCCGTGGCCCCGGCACCTCAAGAATGTGCCGGAATACGCGGGCGGGCACCACGAGCGCATGGACGGCAAGGGCTACCCACGCGGCCTGACGCGGGAGCAGATGTCGCTCCAAGCCCGCATGATGGGGATCGCCGACATCTTCGAAGCACTGACGGCGGCGGACAGGCCCTACAAGAGCGGGATGACGTTGTCAGAGGCACTGGCCATCATGTGCCGGATGCGGGACAACGGACACATTGATCCGGATCTGTTCGAGGTGTTTGTGCGCGAAGGGGTGCACCTGCAGTATGCCGAGGCGTTTCTGGATCCGTCGCAGCGGGACATCTAGCGCGACCGCCATTCCGAGAATGTATGGGGGGCAACTCGAAGAGGCGGGCGGCCAGTTTGGTGCGAGCGGGAGGCACAAGACTCGCGATCGCTTGCCAGTCTTCTTGCGGCTGCAGTAACGCAGGCGGTCCGAAGCCTCCAGCGCAGGTCCATAGATGGCGCTGCGATCATCGGCTGCCCATTTCAGTCTGTGGCGCAGATTTCAGTTTCCTTTCAATGGCCATGGGTGGATTACTCGATGTCCATCAGGTCCTAATCGGCCCAGAATTTCCCCTATACCCAACGGGCGCTGCCTTCGGTCAGACTGGTCTCCAGCAGAGGTCGGCGCCTTCCGGAGGGCTCATAAACATTAAGAGGTGGGCTGCAGCCATGAACGCACTGCTGGTGAAGGACGAGCTTGATTTGTGCGATGCACTCAGCGATGCGCCGGTCTCGCGTGGGTTCCAGCCTGTCCGCGGACACGCCGGAATGGATGGCCTGCACATGGCCCTTCACCGCAAGTTTGGCGCAGTGATTTTGAATCTCACCAAGCCCGGTCTGGATGCGGTGGAGGCCTCGCAACGCCCGAGCTTTGACGAAGTCAAGGTTCCCGATTTGAGTGTGACCGAGCCAGAGAAAGCGGTGGCCGCCGTAACGGCTGTTGAGCCTGTCTCCTTTTCCCGCCGATACGTCGGATTTCTCTACGCCCAATTTTTGCCCTTGTAACCTGAAGGAGCCTGTCATGAACCTCACTAAAACCATCATTGCCGCTGCCGTGGTCTGTGTCTCGGGCGCTGCCTTGGCGCAGCCCAAGGAACTCAACGTCATCTGCTCGGTTCAGGCCCCGTGGTGCAATCTCATCCAGACCACGTTCAGCAAGAGCTCGGGCATCAAGGTCAACATGACGCACAAGGGCAGCGGCGAAGCACTGGCGCAGATCACTGCTGAACGCGCAAACCCCAAAACCGACATCTGGTTCGGAGGCACGGGGGATCCGCACATGCTCGCCGCCGAGCAAAACCTCACGCTGGAGTACAAATCACCCGTGCTGGCGCAACTGCAACCCTGGGCTCAAAGGCAGGCGCAGCAGGCAGGTTTCAAGACGGTAGGCGTTTATCTGGGGCCTCTGGGCTTTGGTTACAACACCGAGCTGCTGGCCAAGAAGAAGCTGCCGGTGCCCAAGACCTGGGCTGATTTGCTCAAGCCAGAGTACAAGGGGGAGATCCAGGTGGCCGACCCCCGCGCGAGCGGAACGGCATACACCATGATCGCCACGCTGGTGCAGATCATGGGGGAGGACAAGGCATTCGACTACCTTGCCAAGCTGCATTCCAACGTGAGCACGTATCCCCGTTCCGGCACCGGTCCCATCAAAGCCGTGGCACGCGGAGAGGCCACGATTTCCATCAGTTTCATCCACGATGCTCCGGGCGAGAAGGCCCAGGGATTCCCCGTCGAAACCGTGACGCCCACTGATGGAACAGGTGCGGAGATCGGCTCCATGTCCATCGTGCGCGGTGCGCGCAACCTCGAAAGCGCCAAGGCTTTTTATGAATGGGCCTTGACCCCGTCTGCGCAGCAATTCGGAGCCGCGGCCGCTCAGTTCCAGTTGCCTTCCAACCCTGGAACGGCGATGGACCCGCGCATGCCCGATCTGAAAAAGATCAAGCTGATCGACTACGACTACGCCAAGTACGGCCAAGTCAACGTGCGCAAACAGCTGATCTTGAACTGGGAACGCAAGGTGTTCAACCAACCGAAGTAATAAGGCCCGTGCGCCGCCTTCGGCGCGTGCCTCCCTTCGCTTCACTAGCCGGCTCCTGCAGGGTGTTTTCCTGCGGCTGGGTGCTGTCCAGAAAAATTACCAGGGTGAACCTCCCATGCTTGTTCGATTTACTGAGCGAACCCAGCGCGCTATCTACGCATGGGTACTTTTGGGCCTTGTGGCCTACCTGGCGCTGCCATGGTTTTTTCAGCAAAGGGGGTCGTTGCTGGGGGCTTTGCCGTACTTGTTCGGGGATCAGTCCACGGCCAACGGCTTGATGCAGGC
>NZ_JALEGG010000169.1 GCF_022763525.1 Acidovorax sp. | reverse complement strand
TTTGGGTGACGATGGCGGGGGTGGGTGCGTTCACGCGGGACGGGAGTTAGTGCGAAGCCACTGAGAATAAAGGCAAAAGCCACGAAAAAAGGCAGCACGGTTGCCCGGGCTGCCTTTGTGGCGGGAGCGCAGAAGTGGAATTACTTGGCTGCGGTCTTGCCGAAACGGTTGCGGAAGCGTTCCACGCGGCCACCCATGTTGTCCACCGACTTTTGCGTGCCAGTGTAGAAGGGGTGCGATTCAGAGGAAGTATCCAGCTTGAACAGCGGATATTCCTTGCCTTCGAAGGTTTCGGTTTCCTTGGTGTTCACGCACGAACGGGTGACGAACTTGAAACCGTTGGACAGGTCCACGAACAGCACTTCGCGGTAGTTGGGGTGAATGCCTTCTTTCATGATCTTCCTTTGAGTCAACTGCGGGAGCCGCACCGGCCAGTCCGATGTACTTTCCGCAAGAAAAAGCCCTCTATTATGGCACAGGGCTCCTATGCATCATTTTCAGCGCCGTTTCGCATCCGGCATGGTGATAAAACCGGCGCGGCACTGATACCAGTGCCACCATGGATCTGGCTCTGACAGTCCACAGGTGGTGACCCCCTCCGGGGAAGGCGCCTATGGCGACTCAGGGGGGCTCAGGGGGGATTACCCACCCCTTCTCATCATGTCGAAGAAGTCCACATTGGTTTTTGTGGCCTTCATGTTCTTGATCATGAGCTCCATGGACTCGATCTCGTCCATGTTGTACATGAACTGGCGCAGGATCCGGGTCTTCTGCAGGATCTCAGGGGCCAGCAGCAGTTCTTCACGGCGCGTGCCGCTCTTGTTGAGTTCGATGGCGGGGAACACGCGCTTTTCGTACAGGCGGCGGTTCAGATGGATTTCGCAGTTGCCCGTGCCTTTGAATTCTTCAAAGATCACTTCGTCCATGCGGCTGCCGGTGTCAACCAGCGCGGTAGCGATGATGGTGAGCGAGCCGCCTTCTTCGACCTTGCGCGCCGCGCCGAAGAAGCGCTTGGGGCGCTGCAGTGCGGCAGCGTCCACGCCGCCCGAGAGCACCTTGCCGCTGGAGGGCACCACGTTGTTGTAGGCCCGGGCCAGGCGGGTGATGGAGTCCAGCAGGATCACCACGTCCTTCTTCAGCTCGACCAGGCGCTTGGCGCGCTCGATCACCATCTCGGCCACGTGCACGTGGCGGGCGGCGGGTTCGTCGAAGGTGGACGCAATGATGTCGCCCTTGACCGTGCGCTGCATTTCGGTCACTTCTTCCGGGCGCTCGTCCACCAGCAGCACCATCAGGTGCACGTCGGGGTTGTTGGCGGTGATGGCGTGGGCGATGTGCTGCATCATCACCGTCTTGCCGCTCTTGGGCGGTGCCACGATCAGCGCGCGCTGGCCTCGGCCGATGGGCGCAATGATGTCGATGATGCGGCCGGTGATGTTCTCGTCGCCCTTGATGTCGCGTTCCAGGCGCATCTGCTCTTTGGGGAACAAGGGCGTCAGGTTTTCGAACATCACCTTGTGCTTGTTCTGCTCGGGCGGTCCGCCATTGACCGAGTCAAGCTTGGTCAGGGCAAAGTAGCGCTCGCCGTCCTTGGGCGTGCGCACTTCGCCTTCGATCATGTCGCCCGTGTGCAGGTTGAAGCGGCGCACCTGGCTGGGGCTGATGTAGATGTCGTCCGTGCTCGCCGTAAAGCTGGTGTCGGGGCTGCGCAGGAAACCGAATCCGTCGGGCAGGATTTCCAGCACGCCGTCTGCAAACACTTGCTCGCCAGCCTTGGCGCGCTTCTTGATGATGGCAAACATCAGCTCCTGCTTGCGCATGCGGCCCGTGTTTTCGATTTCGAGTTCTTCGGCCTGCTTCAGGACTTCAGACACGTGCAGTGCCTTGAGTTCGTTTAAGTGCATGGAGTGACTCCTTGGCGGAGCTGGTAAGAATCTTGGGGGGAGGGGGCTGTACCGGGAGGGCCGCTGTTTGCAGGCCTGGTACGCCGAGGATCCTGGTCCGGCTGCCAATGCATGCAGGCCGGTGATCGGGGCGAATTATGACAGGAAAAAAATCGTGCGATGCTTGCCGCGCGTTCTGGCTGCCCGCCTGTGGCAAAAGGGGTGCTGCCTTGGAAACTGCGCCCCGGCAAGACCGCGAGGTCTGCGGGGCGCAAAGGGCGAGGGATCAGGCCAGTTGCTGATCGATGAAAGCCGTGAGCTGGGCCTTGCTCATGGCGCCCACCTTGGTGGCGGCCAACTGGCCATCCTTGAACAGCATCAGCGTGGGGATGCCGCGAATACCGAACTTGGCCGGGATCTCGCGGTTTTCGTCCACGTTCATTTTGGCGATCGTGAGCTTGCCTTGGTAGGTGCCAGCCACTTCGTCCAGGATGGGGGCGATCATTTTGCAGGGACCGCACCACTCGGCCCAGTAGTCCACCAGCACGGCGGTGCCGGGCTGGAGCACGTCGGCTTCAAAGCTGGCGTCAGAGACATGTTTGATGAGTTCGCTGGCCATGGCGGATTCCTTGATTTTGAGCGGGTTGCGACCGGTGTACGTTTAAAGTCTGGGCATTGTGACAGAAACCAATCCCACGTTCACCGGTGTGGCCGGGCCTTGCGACGCTATGACTGTCATAGCGAAAAGCGATGAATGCGCGGCCTTGTGGCGACGCGTTTTGGCCGAGGTGAGCCTGCACATGCAGCAGTGCGCGGCCCACCCCGCGCGCACGGTGGTGCTCGTTCCCTACGCGCAGCTGATGCCTTGGGCGCAGCGGTACTGGGCGTTGCACCATCCCGACGGCTTTGCGCCCCGGTTCGAGACCACCCGCAACTGGGCCCGGCAGCTGGCCGCGTTCGTGCCGCAGGGCGACGATCTGGCGGGGGATGTGGCGCGCGACACGCTCACCGCCCGTACGCTGCTCGACCGTGCCGGCCTGGGCGCGCAGCGTGAACTGCTGGCGTCGGCGTTGCAGGAGGCTGCGGCCCAGTTGGCGCCGGTCGTTGCCGCGGTGGCTCCCGCGAGTCGGGCGGCCTGGGGAAGTGCCGCTCGCGCGCTGCTGCCCGAAGCGGACAGCATGTCCACCCTCCGCTTCGAAGCCGTGGTGGCACGTGTTGCGCTGGAATGGGTGCTCGCTTCGCGCCACGCCACCGACGTCTTGTTCGAGCCCGGGGTGCATGACGCGGTGGACGCCCTGGTGGTGCTGCAGGGCTTTCAGGAGGAGCCCCTGGCCAATGCGTTGCAAGCCCTATGGGGCGACAAGGCCCGGGCCGTGACGCTTACCGCGTCGGCGGAGGAAACACGCCTTGCAGGCCGTGTTGCGCTGCACCCTTGCAGCGATGCCGAGGATGAAGCCCACCGTGCGGCTGCCTGCGTGCTGGCCCACGTGGCGGCAGGCCGCACGCCCGTGGCGCTTGCGGCCAATGACCGTGCCCTCACGCGGCGTATCGGCGCGCACCTGCTCAGCAGCGGTGTGGCGGTGCGCGATGAAAACGGCTGGACGCTGTCCACCACTCGCGCAGCGGCGCAACTGATGGCCGCCCTGAAGGCCTGCACGTGGGATGCCTCGACCGACGAGGTGCTGGACTGGCTCAAGCATGCGCCTGAGGTACCTGCCGCACAGCTGCGCGCGCTGGAGCGGGCTCTGCGCAAGGGCGCCATGGCTGCCTGGTCCGCTGCTGCAGAGCGCTCGTGGTCCGATCAACCCGCCGTGGCGGAGTGGGTTGCGCAGGTGCAGGCTTGGCGCGAAGCCTTGCGCGCCCCGCGCGCCCTGGTCCAGTGGTTGATTGCCCTGCGCACCCTCCTGGCCGCGAGCGGCCAGTGGCCGGTCCTGGAAGCGGATGCCGCTGGTGCCCGCGTGCTGGCAGCGCTGCGTCTCCAGGCGGGGCAGGAGGCGGAGTTGTCGGATTGGGATGGCGCGGGCCGGCGCATGTCGCTGGCAGAGTTCACCCGCTGGGCCAACGAGGTGCTGGAAGCGGCACGCTACGTGCCGCCCCACGCGGGGGATGCACCGGTCACCGTCCTGCCCATGCCCCAGTTGCTGGCCCGTCCGTTTGCCGCCCTGGTCCTGCCTGGCTGCGACGAAAAGCGCTTGCAGCCTGCACCGGAACCGGTGGGCGAATGGACTTCGGCGCAGCGCCTGGCCTGGGGGCTGCCCACGCGCGAATCCCTGGAAGCGGCCCAGCGTGCCGCCTGGCATCACGCCCTGAAAACGCCGGTGGTGGACGTGCTCTGGCGCACGGGCGATGAGGGCGGGGAGCCCCTACTGGCCAGCGCGCTGGTGCTGGCCCTGCATCTGGACGGCGCAGCCGCCGAGGGTGTTGATGGCCGCACGCAGCGCGGCGTGGCGGCCCATCCCACACAGCGGCCGCTGCCTGACGCACGGTTGCTGCCGGTGGAGCGTCTCTCGTCCACGGCCTATTCCGACCTGCGGCACTGTCCCTACCGGTTCTTTGCGCTGCGCCAGCTGGGCCTGCAAGAGGCGGACGAGCTGGCCGCCGAAGTGGACAAGCGCGATTTCGGCAACTGGCTGCATGCAGTACTGCAGCACTTCCATGAGGCGCTGCTGGCCGACCCGGTGGAGGACGCCGCAGCCCGCGCGGCGCGCATGGACGCCGCCGCCCAGGCCGTCACCCGGCAGCAAGGGCTGGGGGAGGGCGATTTCCTGCCCTTTGCCGCAGGCTGGCCGCAGGTGCGCGATGGTTACTTGCGCTGGCTGGCCCAGCACGAGCAGGCCGGCGGGCACTTTCAGCAGGCCGAAGTGCAGACCCGCCAGCCCCTGGGCACGCTGCAGCTGGTGGGCACCATCGACCGCATCGATTCTGTCTCGACCACGGGCGAGCCCACGCCGCTGGTCATTGACTACAAGACCGAAAACGACGCGGTCACGCGCAAGCGCATTGCAGCAGGTGCCGAAGACACCCAGCTCGCGTTCTACGCGGCCTTGCTGAGCCACGACACGCTGCGTGCCGCCTATGTGAACGTGGGCGAGCGCGGCGAGACGCAGTTGCACGAGCAGGAAGAGGTGGTGCACCTGCGCGACCTGCTCGTGGAGGGCATCCAGCACGATTTCGAACGTATCGCTGCGGGCGACCCCATGGCCGCGCTGGGCGAAGGGGCCGTGTGTGAGTACTGCGCTGCGCGCGGCCTGTGTCGCAAGGATTTCTGGTGACGAGGAAGGGACACCCCCCTGAGCCGCTGCGCGGCTTCACCCCCTCTCTCGGCTGCGCCGGGAGGGGGGACGATGCCAGCGCGGCGGGGCGGCCCTTGCGCGGCATCCCCGGCTGGGTGCGCGCCCGTTTTGAAGACTGTCGGCGAGTGGGAGATCGTGGATTTTGGAAATGACTCAGCAAGCCGCGTATGAACACAACGGCCGCCCCGTCTCGCGCGAGGCGTTCTATGCCATCGCCTGCGACCCCGCGCGCAGCGTGGCCGTGGAGGCCTGCGCCGGTGCGGGCAAGACCTGGATGCTTGTCTCGCGCATGCTGCGGTCACTGCTCGATGGCGCCGCGCCGCACGAGATCTTGGCGATCACCTTTACCAAGAAGGCTGCGGGCGAGATGCGGCAGCGTTTGCAGGAATGGCTGGAGGCCTTCAGCCACAAGCCGCTGGACGAGCTCTCCGCAGAGCTGATTTCAAGGGGAATCAGCCCCCAACGCGCTCTGGATAAGCGCGAAGCGCTACAAAATTTATACCGCCAGATGCTGGCCAGCGGCCGGCCCGTGCAAATCCGCACCTTCCACAGCTGGTTTGCTGCGCTGCTGGGCACGGCGCCGCTGGCGCTGCTGCAGGCGCAGGGGTTGCCCGCCAACTTCGAACTGCTCGAAGACGATGAAGAGGCCGTGCGCGAGGTGTGGCGCCCCTTCCTGCATGCCGTGGCGGCCAGCCCCGAACTGCGGGCCGACTACGAGGCCGTCGTGGCCCGCCACGGCCGTTCGCAAACGCACAAGGCCCTGGCGGCGGCGCTCGCCAAGCGGGTGGAGTTCGACCTGGCTGACGCCGCGGGCGTGGTGGACGCCTCGGTGCCGCCGTTCCAGCAGCATTGCCCGGACCTTGCAGCGTTCAACGAGCCCGCCGAGGCGCTGCAGGGCGATGCCAGCCGCCAGCGCTGGCTGGCCCGCGCGAAGATGCTGGGCGCCGAGGCCAACAAGACGCCGCAGAAGGCGGCCGACGCCATCATCGATGCGCTCGCGTGCCCGGACCTCAACCTGAGGCTGGACGCCTTGCGCAAGGCCCTGTTCGTCGCCAAGGAAGACCGGCTGACCAAGCACCTTGAAAAGTGCGCCGCCGCCCAAGAGGCCGAGCCCGAGCTGCAGCGCCTGCTCATTGCGCGGCGCCAGCATGACGCGTGGCAGCACCAGCAGCGCATGGCCCGCCTGGCGCGCCGGCTGATCGCGGAGTACGCGGCCGTCAAGCACCAGCACGGCTGGGTGGACATGAACGATGTGGAGCGCACGGCGCTGGTCATGCTGGCCGACCCGGTGCTGTCCGGCTGGGTGCAGGAGCGCCTGGACGCCCGCATCCGCCACCTGCTGGTCGACGAATTCCAGGACACGAACCCCTTGCAGTGGCAGGCACTGCATGCGTGGCTCGCTGGCTATGCCGGATCGGGCGGTGGCGCCAGCGGCCAGAAGCCGCCCAGCGTGTTCATCGTGGGCGACCCCAAGCAGAGCATCTACCGCTTCCGTCGCGCCGAGCCGCAGGTGTTCCTTGCAGCGCAGGCCTTTGTGCGCGACGGTCTCGGCGGCGACCTGCTCAGTTGCGATCACACCCGTCGCAACGCCACGGGCGTCATCGCTGCCGTCAACCATGTGATGGGCGCGGCCCAGGCGCAGCACGAGACCAGCGGCTTCCGCGACCACACCACCGAGTCGAAAGACCCCGGCGTGTTGCTGCGGCTGCCCGCCATCCTGCCGCTCGATTCTGGCGGCGGTGGGGGATCGGACCCCTTCGCCTGGCGGGACAGCCTGACCGAGCCGCGCCACGAGGCCGAGGAAACCCAGCGCATGCGCGAATGCGCGCAGGCGGCCACCTGGGTGGCGCAGCAGATTGCGGCCGGCACGCCGCCCAATGAAGTACTGGTGCTGGCCCGCAAGCGTGACCGGCTTGCCAGCATGCAAGACGCCTTGCGCGCGTTGCACCTGCCGTGCGTGCAGCCCGAAAAGGCCGACCTGTTCGACGCGCCCGAGGTGCAGGACGTGGTGGCGCTGCTGGATGCGCTGGTGTCCACCGGGCACGACCTGTCGCTGGCGCGCGCGCTCAGGTCGCCGCTGTTCGGCCTGGGCGACGAGGCGCTGGTCTCGCTGGCCGTGCTGCGCCGACAGCCAGCGCATGCGGGCACGAGCTGGTTTGATTTGCTACAAAAAACGGAGCTTCTTCCGCCGAGTATGCAAGCGCTGGTGGCCAATTTGGCTCAATACAAAGCATGGGTGGATGCGTGGCCCCCGCACGACGCACTGCATGCCATCTACCAGCATGCCGATGTGCTGGCCCGCTTTGCGGCGGCCGCGCCCGCCGCGCAGCGCGCAACGGTGCTGGCCAACCTGCGCGCGCTGCTGTCGGCCGCGCTGCAGCACGATGGCGGTCGCTACCTCACGCCCTACGCGTTCGTGCGCGCCATGAAGAAAGGTGGCGTGCGCGCACCGGGCCGCGCCGATGCCCAGGCTGTGCGCCTGCTCACCGTGCACGGCGCCAAGGGGCTGGAGGCGCGCTGCGTGCTGCTGCTGGATACCGACACCCGCCCGCAAAAGGCCGAGACCATGGGCGTGCTGGTGGACTGGCCCGGCGAGAAGGCCGAGCCCGCGGGCTTTGTCTTCCTGGCCAGCGAATCGAGCCCGCCTCCCAGCGCCGAAGCTGCGTTGGCCGTCGAGCAGCAAGCCCGCCAGCGCGAAGAGCTCAACATGCTTTATGTGGCGATGACGCGCGCCAAGCACTGCCTGGCGCTGTCGTCCGTGCAACCCAGCGTATCGGCACCGGGCAGCTGGTGGAACCGGCTGGCGCCCTTGCTGGCGGATGTGGATGCGGCGGGTGCGCCGGATGGGGCGGATGCATCCGATGCATCGGTTGAACTTGCTGGACTGGGCGGGACGGGCACGGCCGAGGGCGTCCCCGACCTTGTCACGCTGGCCGAGTTGCCTGTGCTCCCTGTTTCTTTGCGCGCCGCGCCGTCCGTGCGGGCCGATGGCGGCCAAGGGGAGGCGGTAGACGAGCAAGAAGCCCCGGACCCCGCGGCAGCATTGCTTTTTTCCACCCCAGCCTCGCGCCTGGGCGAAGCCATGCACCAGTTGCTGGAACAGGCCGGGGTGGCGGGGGCGCCGCTGGCCGACCTGCGCGCCCACGGCTGGCCGGCGGCCCGCGTGGCCCATCTCGCGCGGGACTTCGACATCACCCCGGCGGCGGCCCGCGTGGCGGCGCAGACCGCGCAGCGCATCCTGACCGGCGAAGGCGCGTGGGCCTGGGACCGCAGCGTCGTGGACCTTGCGATCAACGAAGCCCCGCTGTACTTCCAGGGGCAAAGCCTGCGTATCGACCGGCTGGTGCACTGCCAGCAGCCGCCTGAACGCGCCGGTTGGTGGGTGCTGGACTACAAGAGCGCCGCCGAGCCCGAGCGCCAGCCCGCGTTGCAGGCCCAGCTGCAGCGTTACCGCAGCGCCGTGCGGGGCCAGACGCCGGGCGAGCGCGTGCACGCAGCTTTTCTGACAGGTGACGGGCGCCTCGTCCCCGTGCCGGACGCCGCGCCACAGGGCCCCGGCGCACCGCAGCGCGCAGAGGGCGTGCTGAGGCATACTCTCGCCCCCGCAGCACAAGGGCCAGGACGGGCGCAGCCCGCCTCTGTTCACCCGGCGCAAGCCGCCCCAACGCTGCCGCCACCGCCATTGCCTCCAGCACAACCCTTGGGCCCGCCGGAGTCCGATTCGCCTCAACGCTCCCTGTTCTGATCCGGCCGGTGGGCCGGCCGCCTCGCTTCAAAGGTTCAAAAGGTCTTGCTCATGAATGCTCCCGTACCCTCGGCTCCCGATACCGGGACCTCTTCGCACTGCGACGTTGCCATCGTCGGCGCAGGCCCCGCCGGGCTCATGGCTGCCGAGGTGCTCGCGCAGGCTGGGGTGGCGGTGCACCTGTTCGACGCCATGCCTTCGGTGGGGCGCAAGTTTCTGCTGGCGGGCAAAGGGGGGTTGAACCTCACGCATTCCGAACCGCACGCGGTGTTTGCAACGCGGTTCGCTGAGCGCCAGGCCCAAGTTGAGCCATGGCTTGCCGCGTTTGGCGGGCCGGAAATTCGCGCCTGGGCCCAAGGCCTGGGCGTCGAAACGTTTGTGGGCACATCGGGCCGGGTTTTTCCGGCGGACATGAAGGCCGCTCCGCTGCTGCGCGCGTGGCTGCAGCGCCTGCGCAGCCAGGGTGTGGTCTTTCACATGCGGCACCGGTGGCTGGGCTGGGCGGGCGATGGCGCACTGCGCTTTGTCTCACCCGGGGGCGAGGTGCGGGTGCCCGCACGCGCCACGGTCCTGGCGCTCGGCGGCGCCAGCTGGGCGCGGCTGGGCTCGGACGGGGCCTGGGTGCCACTGCTGGCTGAGCGCGGCATCGCCGTCGCGCCGCTGCGCCCCGCCAACTGCGGTTTCGACGTGCTGCGCGTGGACATGCCGGCGGGCGAGACGCGCCGCGCTTTCCTGCAGGAACTCCTGGGGCAATCCCCGGCACCTGCCGTCGGCTGGACGCCGCACTTCACCGATCGGTTTGCCGGCCAGCCGTTCAAGACGGTGGCTCTCTCGTTCACCGACAGCCAGGGCCGCACCTTCAGCCGCCGGGGCGAATTCGTGGCTACCGCCACGGGCGTGGAAGGCAGCCTGGTTTACGCGGCGTCGCACCTGCTGCGCGACGAGATCGAGGCGCATGGCCACGCCACGTTCCACTTGGACCTGCTGCCCGACCACACGCCCGAACACGTGCTGGTGGAAGTGCGCCACCCGCGCGGTTCCCGCTCGCTGTCCAGCCATCTCAAGAGCCGCCTCGGACTGGATGGCATCAAGGCCGGCATTCTGTACGAGCACCTGGGCAAGGAGCGTGTGAATGACCCGGCCGCGCTGGCCCAGGCCATCAAGGCCCTGCCCATCACCGTGGTGTCCTCCCGGCCGCTGGACGAAGCCATCAGCACGGCGGGCGGCGTGGCCCTGGAGGCGCTTGATGCGCACCTCATGGCGACCGCCGCGCCAGGCGTGTTCTGCGCGGGCGAAATGCTGGATTGGGAGGCTCCCACCGGTGGCTACTTGCTCACGGCGAGCATGGCCAGCGGGCGTGTGGCGGGCCAGGGCGCGCTTCACTGGCTGAAGGGGCACCCGCAGTAGCAGGGGGCAAGCAGCCCACTGCGTCTCAAAACTGTCGCACCCCAAGACAGCGGACGACCAGCAAGCGCCGCCCCGGTCCCCTTAAGGGGAAGCCGCGCAGCGGCTCAGGGGCTTCAAAACCTCGCTCGGTAGTACAGCATCGGGCCCCCTTTGCGGGCGCGCAGCACCAGGCGTGATCCGCCCTGCAACTGCACGCCGATGGCGCCAAATTCGGGCACCAGGCCCCGCGTGCGGGAGGATGCCCATTGCACCTCCACCCGCGTGCCGTACACCGGCTGCTGCGACTGCCAGATCAGGCCCATCGCATCCTGTGGCTGGCTCCATTGCGGCGCGCGTGCCCAGGCGGCGATGTCCAGATGGCGCCCACCGTCCAGGCGGGATCGCCAGCGCATTCCCCAATCCAGGCTGGCGGGCGGCATGCTGCCGTTGGCCAGCGGGGTTGCCCCGGCCCCGGGGCCGGGGGCGCTCAACCCCAGGGACAGTCCGAGTTGCCCCCAGGCACCCGACGTTGCTGGCGTCAGCCATTGCGTGATGTCGATGTGCTGGGTTTGATTGAAGCTGATGCCGGCCTGGCCTGGCGGCACGCCCTGGGCGGCTGCTGCGCCCGCTGCCACGTTTGGCAGGATCGTGCCCTGAATTTCAAGCGGGGCACTCAGCGCGGCGGTTTCCTCTTGCCAAGCGCCGCGAGCGTCGTCGCCAAACGATGGCAACTCCACTCCCCAGGCTGCGCTCCCGGCCGTTGCGCACAACCCCGTGCCGAAAGTCACCGCCACATTGCGGAGAAAGCAAATCAGTCGTGCGGGCAGGGGCTTGGGCATGACGGCACCGGCAACCAAGGTGGTGAAGGATGCAACAAACTGTGCATCCGGCCTGCCCTGCGCGGTGGCGCCCAACGACGCAAAACGGCGTCGGAAAGCACTGACACCGGCGGCCTATCGGCGCTGTTGCCGATGTGTAAAGAGGAAGAGGAGGGCTTGGGCTGTAGCGGCGCGTTGAAGGTTTGGCACCTTGTAGTGCGCAGAACGCGCGCCCGAAACGAAAAGAGAAGTTGACGAGCCTTACCCCCGGCACTGGCTCCACAGTTAGGGCTGCTTGGTTCCCCACCTGACCCGGTTGGCTGCTTCACCATGCGGGGAGGCCCGTCAAGGCAAGATTCTACCCCCTGAACGGCTGCGCCGTTTCCCCCTTCTCTCGAATTGCTGCGCAATTCGGGAAGGGGGACGCCGCCAGCGCGGCGGGGCGGCCCTTGCGCGGCGTCTGCTGATTTGGGGCGTGCCAGTATCGAACGGCAGCCGGTTGCGTTGTGATGGAGGGCGGGGGGCGCTCAGCGGTTGCCGGGCACTAGAATCAACCGAATGTCCTACCTCGTGCTCGCCCGCAAGTACCGCCCCCGCAACTTCACCGAAATGGTGGGGCAGGAACATGTGGTGCAGGCCTTGACCAATGCGCTCACGCAGCAGCGCCTGCACCATGCCTACCTCTTCACCGGCACGCGCGGCGTGGGCAAGACCACGGTGTCGCGCATCCTGGCCAAGTCGCTCAACTGCCAGGGGCCAGACGGGCAAGGGGGCATCACCGCCACGCCTTGTGGCGTGTGTTCCGCATGCACGGACATCGACAGCGGCCGGTTCCCGGACTACACCGAGCTGGACGCGGCCTCCAACCGTGGCGTGGACGAAGTGCAAAGCCTGCTGGAGCAGGCCGTGTACAAGCCGGTGCAGGGCCGCTTCAAGGTCTTCATGATCGACGAAGTGCACATGCTTACGAACACGGCGTTCAATGCCATGCTCAAGACGCTGGAAGAACCGCCCGAATACCTCAAGTTCGTGCTCGCCACGACCGATCCGCAGAAGGTGCCGGTCACCGTGCTGAGCCGTTGCCTGCAGTTCAATCTGCGGCCGATGGCGCCGGAAACGGTGCTGTCGCACCTCACGCAGGTGCTTTCGACGGAAAACGTTCCGGCGGAGCCCTCGGCATTGCGGTTGCTCGCGCGCGCTGCGCGTGGTTCCATGCGCGACGCGCTCTCCCTCACCGACCAGGCCATTGCGTTTGGCAGCGGCCAGCTGCAGGAGGCAGGCGTGCGCCAGATGCTGGGCGCGGTCGATCGCTCCTACGTGTTCCGCCTCATCGAGGCATTGGCGCTGGGTGACGGCAAGACCGTGGTCGAAACGGCCGAGGCCCTGCGCCTCAATGGTCTTTCCGCCGCATCCACGCTGGAAGAAATGAGCGCCGTGCTCCAGCGCATGGCCGTGTTCCAGGCCGTGCCGCAGATGGCAGATGCCGTGGACGCTGACGATCCCGAGGCCTCGGAAACCGCGCGCTTGGCGGCCACCATGCCGGCGGATGAAACGCAGCTGCTCTACAGCCTGTGCCTGCATGGGCGGGGTGAACTGGGCCTGGCACCGGATGAATACGCGGCGCTGACCATGGTGCTGCTGCGATTGCTGGCCTTCAAGCCCCAGGGCGAACCGGCTGAAAAAAAAACTCTGACGCGCGCTGAAAACGGGTCTGTGGCGCCCGCTGCAGCGCCGGGCGTGGGCGTGCGGCCCGCTGTGGCAGCAGTTGCTCCAGCCGCCGTTGTGGCCGCGCCTCCTGTGGTATCGGCGCCTGCCGCTCGGGAGGCGGACGCGCCCGGTTCGTCCGGTGCGCCAGTTGAAAGCCATTTGTCCGCGGGGTCGGCCGACGAGAATGAACCGCCACCCTGGCCGGGGTCTGAATCGGACGAGACGTCCGCCGCAGCGCCCGCACCGCGTGTGCCCGGGGTCACTACCCTACCGGTGCGTACCGCCGAGCGATTGGAAGAAAATCATCAGGAAGCGCCCGCAGGTCCAGCGCGAAGCGCTCCTGAATTTGTAGCAATCCCGGTGCGCGAGGCACCCGAGCCAGGTGCCCGGCTGCAACCCATGCCTTTGTCTGCGCCTGTCCCGGTCGCCGCGCGCTACACGCCCACCGAGGAAGGCGATGTCTGGCATGCCACGGTGCAGCAGCTGGTGGCGGCCGAGGCCATTACCGCCCTGGTGCGCGAGCTGGCACTGCAGTCGCAACTGGTGGCCCGCGATGGCGGCCATTGGCTGTTGCGGGTGGAGCGCGAGTCGCTGAACCAGCCCACGGCACGCGAGCGCCTGCGGGCCGCGCTGGACGCCGCGGGCCATGCGAGCCAGATCAGCGTGGAGGTGGGTGTGGTCATCGACAGCCCTGCGCGTCGCAATGCGGCGGCCGCTGCAGAGCGCCAGCGCCGCGCCGAAGAGATCGTCCAGAACGACCCGTACGTGCAATCGCTGATGCGCGACTATGGCGCGAGAATCGTGCCTGGCAGCATCAAGCCGGGATGAAGCTCCCCTTGAGTCGCCTGCGGCGCCTTCCCCTCTCTCTCACCGCGGGAGGGGATGCAGCCGGGAGCGTGGCGCAGCCAGATCCGGAGAGGCGAGTGCACTGGGCTTGTGGCGTGCCAGCTTGGGCCCGTGCTGGCGTTGCGCACAATAGCGTGATGTGAAGGTGCAAACCGGGATACCAGAATACGAATTCAATCCCTTGTGGGAACCGATCAACTCGAAAGCAAAGGAAACACCATGTTCAACAAAGGACAACTCGCCGGCCTCATGAAGCAAGCCCAGGCGATGCAGGACAACCTCAAGAAGGCACAGGACGAACTGGCCTTCATCGAAGTAGAGGGCGAGTCGGGCGCCGGTCTCGTGAAGGTGCTGATGACCTGCAAGCACGACGTCAAGCGCGTGACCATTGACCCCAGCCTGCTGGCAGACGACAAGGACATGCTGGAAGACCTCGTGGCTGCCGCGTTCAACGCGGCGGTGCGCAAGGCCGAAGAGACTTCGGCGGAGAAGATGGGCAAGCTGACGGCAGGGATGCCAGGCCTCCCCGGCGGCATGAAATTCCCTTTCTGAGGGTTGGCTACTGCGCGCCAGCCATGCGTCGTTGGGCGGTGCTCGCAATCCTCACGTACTTCAAGTACCTTCCGGTTGCTGCGCTCCGTCCGCCTGGCGTGGCAGGCGCTCGCTATGCCCTGGAGGGTGAGGTGTGAAGGCCGGAAGGGAAGAGGTTGGATGGCGGATTTCTGATCTCTCTCCAGCCCCCTCGGGCTGAGCTTGTCGAAGCCAGAGCCACCCCTCAACTGTCCGGGCTGAGCTTAGCGAAGCTTCGTGCCGCACCTCCCCGCATCCCTGTCCCACGCCCCCTGATTGCCACGCATCCATGCCCGCCACCAACTCCCTTGACGTTCTGATCCAGGCGCTGCGCCGTTTGCCGGGGGTGGGTGTGAAGTCTGCGCAGCGCATGGCTTTTCATCTGCTGCAGCACGACCGCGAAGGGGCGCTGGCCCTGTCCCGGGCGCTGGGCGAGGCGGTGGGTTCGGTGCATCACTGCGCGCGCTGCCACACCTTCACCGAGGCGGAGGTGTGCAGCACCTGCCTGGACCCATCGCGCGACGCGTCGCGGCTGTGTGTGGTGGAGACCCCTGCGGACCAGGCTGCGCTGGAGCGCACCGGGGCTTTCAAGGGGTTGTATTTCGTGCTGATGGGGCGCCTGAGCCCGCTCGATGGCGTCGGCCCGAAGGATATCGGGCTGAAAAAGCTCATGGAGCGCGCCACCGATGGCGAGGTGCAGGAAGTCATTCTGGCGACCAATTTCAACGCGGAAGGCGAGGCCACCGCGCATGTGATCAGCGAGGCGCTGAAAAGCCGCGGCGTGCACGTCACGCGGCTGGCGCGGGGCGTGCCGGTGGGCAGCGAGCTCGAATACGTCGACCTCGGAACGATTGCCCACGCGCTGGTGGACCGCCGCTGACGTGCGTGCACGTGGCAACCGTCTGGCGGCGGTCGGAATCGCACTAGAATACTCACAATTTAATAGCTGCCAGCGCTTGCGTATCAAGCGCTAGGGCCAAAAAAAGGCTGAAAAATGAACACCACTTTGCACGTAACACGGTTCACGGTGGCCTACTGGTGCGTGCTGATTGCGGCGTTGTTGCCCATCGCCTGTGCCTGGTTGGCCAAGAGCGGGCGCTTGGGCAAGCCGCGCCGCGAAGGTGGGTACGACAACCAGAATCCCCGCGCGTGGATGGCGCGGCAGACTGACTGGCGGGCCCGCGCCAATGCGGCACAAGCCAACAGCTTCGAAGCGCTGCCGTTCTTCATCGGGGCCGTCATCATTGCGCACCTGCTTGGAGCGGGGCAAACGGCGCTGGACATGCTGGCACTGCTGTACATCATGCTGCGCGTCTTCTACATCATGATGTACGTGTCTGACATGCCCACGGCGCGCAGCGCGGTGTGGGCCGGTGCCTTTTTGGTCAACATCGCCATTTTGTTCGTGGGCTATCGCTGATATGCGGCCCGCTCGCCGGCGGTGCGCCCCGCTGGCGGTATCCGGCTGGGCAAGGCCCTTGCACCTGAATCTGCCTCTGGTACGTAGAAACCCCCTGGGATTCGCCCTGATGCGGATCTGCCTGCCCTGGGGCACGATTGTTGCAATGCAGCATTCATTTTCCCCGTCCTTTGCATGACTACCCCTTCACTCAACCGTCGCGCCTTCGGTGCCCTCTCCGTCGCTTCTGCGGCCGGCCTGGCAGTGCCTGCCGTGGCCTGGGCGCAAGCTGACGGGGCGGCGCTGGGCCATGTGACGCTGGCGGTAGGGGGGCAGGGCGTGCTCTACCATCTGCCGCTGGCGCTGGCGGATCAGCTGGGCTATTTCCGGGCCGAAGGGCTGGAGGTCACGATCCGCGACTTTTCCGCCGGTGCGCTGGCATTGCAGGCGGTGCAGGAGGGCGCGGCAGATGTTTGCGCGGGGGCGTTCGAACATACCCTCCGGCAGCAGATGCGGGGGCATGCCTACCGCTCGTTCGTGGTGCAGGGGCGTGCACCGCAACTGGCACTGGGGGTTTCGTTGAGGTCGGTGCCGGGGTACAAAGACCTTGGCGACCTGGGGGGGCGCCGCGTGGGCGTGTCTTCCGTGGGCTCGTCCACCCACATGGCGGCGAGTCTGCTGTTGTCACGAGCGGGCATGGGGCCGCGTGACGTGGCGTTCGTGGGCGTGGGCTCCGGCATCTCCGCCATGAACGCGCTGCGCTCGGGCCAGGTGCACGCGCTGTGCCATGCCGATCCGATCATGACGCTGCTCGAGCAAAAAGCGGACACACGCATTGTGGGCGACATGCGGTCCCTCAAGGCCGCGCAGGAAGTGTTTGGCGGTGCCATGCCGGCCAGCTGCCTGTACGCGCCCCAGGCGTTCCTCCAGAAGCATGCCGCCCAGGCCCAGGCGCTGGCCAACGGCATCGTGCATGCCCTCAAATGGCTGCAGACGGCCGGGCCGGCCGACATCGTCAAGGCGGTGCCTGCCAGCTACCTGATGGGCGACCGCGGCCTCTACCTGGCCGCGTTCAGCCGGGTGCGCGAAACCTATTCCACCAATGGATCCATGCCCGACGACGGCCCGGGCACGGCGCTGCGCACGCTTTCACGCCTGCACCCCGAGCTGGCGGATTTCAAGGTCGACTTGCCGCGCACCTTTACCAACGACCTCGTGCGCAAGGCCCGTCAGAAGTACGGGGTCTGAACGACTGCAGGCGCGGGCGCCTAGAGGCCGCGGAGGGTGGAGCTGTGCTTTGCCTGGCAGTGGAGGGGGCGCGATGGCGCGATCATCCGATACCGAGGCTGACGGATCGGGACAATGGCTTACATTCGGCGGCATGGGGATTGCCGTAGCCTCGGCCTATCACCCTCCCTGACCAAGGACCCCGTATGACCTTCACGCTCAGCATTGGCCCGCTCGTTTCTCTGATCGCGGGCATCCTCATCCTCATCATGCCGCGCCTGCTCAGCACCATCGTGGCGCTGTACCTGATCATCATGGGCATTCTTGGACTGATGGGGATGCATTCCCTCAAGATCTAAGCGACCCTGCCGGTCGCGAAGAAGCGAAAGGGGAACGCCCGTCAGCGGCGCTTGACCTTGGAAGGCGTGCCGCCCCGTCGCGTGGGCGCTGACGCGGACTTCTTGCTGGGGGCCGAGCTGGCCGCTGCCTTCCGCGCTGGTCCAGCCTGCCGTACTGGCAGGTACACAATCACCTGCTGGCCCACCTTGAACGCGGCCGAGGCCCGCACGTCGTTCCAGTCGGCCACGGCAGACGCTGCCAGCTTGTAGCGCCGGGCGATGCTGGCGACTGTCTCGCCCTTGCGGGCGCGCACGGTGGTGCGGCGGGTGACAATCTCGGGCGAAAAGGCGACTTGCCCGTTGTCCGCCAAGTGCGGCGAAACGTCTTGCCGGATGGCCGACGAGCGCGGGATCATGAGCGCCGAGCCCGCCTTGATCAGCATGCGTGGCGGGATGTTGTTGACGCTGCGCAGATCGTTCTCGCTCATCCCGGCGCGCTGGGCGGCTTCGGCCACAGTCATCGTGGCGGGAACGGACCACACCGTCCAGCTGGCGTACTGCCCGTCCCGGCGCGCGTCCAGGTTGCGCTGGAAGACCTTGGCGTTGTCCCAGGGCAGCAGGATCTGGGGCGTGCCGGCGGCAAGGATCACTGGCTTGTTGAACGAAGGGTTCAGCGCCCGGAAGTCGTCTTCACGGATGCCGGCGAGCTGGGCCACCAGGGCCACGTCGATATCGTGGGTGATGTCCACCGTCTGGAAGTAGGGGTGGTTTTCGATGAGCGGCAGTTCGGTGCGGAACGCTTCGGGGTTGGCCACGATGTTTTTCACCGCCTGAAGCTTGGGCACGTACATGCGCGTTTCGGCTGGCATGTTCAGGTCGGTGTAGCTGGTGCCCAGGCCCTGCTTCTGGTTGCGGGCAATGGCGCGGCCCACGCTGCCTTCGCCCCAGTTGTAGGCGGCCAGGGCCAGGTGCCAGTCGCCAAACATGTTGTAGAGCTTTTGCAGGTAGTCGAGCGCGGCGCGGGTGGACGCGAGCACATCGCGGCGATCGTCGCGGAAGGCGTTCTGCTTGAGGTCGAAATAGTTGCCGGTGGCGGGCATGAACTGCCACATTCCGGCCGCCTTGGCGCTCGACACGGCCTGCGGGTTGAACGCGCTCTCGATGTAGGGCAGCAGCGCCAGCTCGGTCGGCATGCCGCGCCGCTCCAGCTCTTCAACGATGTGAAACAGGTACTTGCTGGACCGCTCGGTCATGCGCTGCATGTAGTCGGGGCGGGCGGCATACCACTGCTCGCGGTCCTGCACCAGTTCGTGCTGCAGGTCGGGCATGGCGAAGCCGCGGCGAATGCGGTCCCACAGGTCGGCGGGGGTCGACAGCGAAGCGACCTGGCCGCTGGCAGCCTGCGCTGCGGCGATGGGGCTCAGCGGCCCATTGGGAATGACGGGCGTGTGGGTGGAGCGGGTCGGTGCGTCGGTGGGAGAGGTTTGCGCAGCGCTCGCTGCGCTGCCTTGAGATGGGCCGGTAGTGGCGCAGCCCGTCAGCCAAAGCGCGCAGGCCAGGCCGGCAATGTGCAAGATTTTCATCGAAACTCGTTTTTCCATTGGCGCAGGGCCGCCAGCACGGCCACAGCGTCGTCTTGATTCACCTGCGCGTCATAGGCCTGGGCGGCCTGGGCCACCGCAGGTTGCCGAACGCGCAGGAAGGGGTTGATGGCGCGCTCCAGGTCGAGCCGCGATGGCAGCGTCGGCTGGTTGGCCGCGCGCAGCGCCTCGCATTGCGCGCTGTGGTGGAGCACGGCGGCGTTGCCAGGTTCCACGGCACGCGCAAATTTCAGGTTCGACAGCGTGTACTCATGCGTGCAGCACACGCGGGTGTTGCCGGGCAGGGCCGCCAGTTGGTCCAGCGAGTGCAGCATCTGGGCGGGTGTGCCTTCGAACAGCCGGCCACAACCCGCAGAGAACAGCGTATCGCCGCAGAACAGCAGTGGCTCCCCGTCGATGTCGGGGCAGTAGTAGGCAATGTGGCCCGCGGTGTGGCCCGGCACATCGATGACTTCGAAGCGCAGTCCCATGGTCTGCACCGTGTCCCCGTGTGAAAGGCGTTGCAGCGGGCCGGGAATGTTTTCGCGGGCTGGGCCGTACACCGCGGCGCCGGTCGCATTGCGCAAGGCGTCCACGCCGCCGACATGATCGGCATGGTGGTGCGTGACTAGAATGGCCTGCAACTGCACGCCCGTTTGCTGCAACGCCTGCAGCACGGGCGTGGAATCGCCGGGATCCACAACCATCGCCTGGCGGCCGTCATGCAGCATCCAGATGTAGTTGTCGGTAAAGGCGGGCAGTGGCAGCAGATTCATGAGCGATCAAATTATAGGTTTGCACCATTGGTTCGAGTCGCCCCCGGGCCGGTACCTGCTCGCGTGGGAGCAGGCACGATTTGATGAAGCGGTGGCGGACATCTTCGGGTACCACAGCCTTCAGCTGGGGATGCCACTGCTTGATGGCCTGCGCACCAACCGCATGCCGCACCAGTGGCTGGCTTTGGGGCAGGAGGCCGTGGCGGGCTCGATCGCCTTTCTGGAAACCGGCAATGGCGATGGCGCATTGCAGCGCCGCGCGGTGGACCTGCTCGCCGAGCCGGTGGCGCTGCCCTTTCCCGAGGCGAGTCTGGACTTGCTGGTGCTGCCCCACACCTTGGAGCTGAGCATTGACCCCCATGCAGCCTTGCGCGAAGTCGAGCGCGTGCTGGTGCCCGAAGGCCGGGTGGTGATCAGCGGCCTGAACCCTGCCAGCCTGTGGGGGCTGCGCCAGTGGCGCGCACGCCTGTATCAGCGGCTGGGCAAGGGGACGCTGTACTTCCCTGATGTCGGGGAGTTCATCGGCTACCGGCGTTTGCGCGACTGGCTCCGGCTTCTGAGCTTTGAAGTCGAATCGGCCCGTTTTGGCTGTTATCGTCCAGCGGTGCGCAGCGCGCAGTGGCTGGAGCGTTGCAGCCTCATGGATCCGCTGGGTGAACGGTGGTGGCCGATTTTTGGTGCAGCGTATTTTGTGGTGGCCGTCAAGCGGGTCCACGGAATGCGCTTGCTGGAGCCGGCGTGGCGCACCAGCCGCCAGCCACAGGCCGCCACCGTGCCCATCGCCAACCGGACGGCCCTCGCCGGGCAGCCCGCAACCACGGCGCCCCCGTGGAAACGTACCGAAAACGACAACAGGAACATAGTTTGAACCAGGTAGAGATATATACAGATGGCGCCTGCAAGGGCAACCCCGGACCCGGAGGTTGGGGCGCATGGCTGCGGTCGGGAACGACGGAAAAGGAGCTGTTTGGCGGCGAGTTGGGCACCACCAACAACCGCATGGAACTCATGGCAGTGATCGAAGCGCTTTCGGCTTTGAAGCGGCCGTGCGCGGTCACGCTGTACCTCGACAGCGAGTACGTGCGCAAGGGCATCACCGAGTGGATCCATGGCTGGAAGGCCAAAGGCTGGCGCACGGCCTCCAAGCAGCCCGTCAAGAACGTGGAGCTGTGGCAGCGGCTGGATGCGCTCGTGACCACGGGCGGCCATCGCATCGAATGGCGCTGGGTGAAGGGGCATTCGGGCGATCCGGGCAACGAACGCGCCGATGCGCTGGCCAATCGCGGCGTCGAAAAGGCCATGGGCCGAGGATAGGGCGCGCGCAGGCGGCACGGCGCCTGCTTTCGCGCCCCGTGCGACATCGCAAAGCTCCTGCGGGGGCTTTTTTTGTGCCCTGGGCATGTAAAGCCCGGGTAAATCTGCCGCAATTGCCCCTGGGGTCTTGCCCAGGTTGGCTGCACTGCAAGACACGCACTGATACATTGTTTGACTGCCTTCTCCGTGGCATCCGCTCAACCATCGCTTCTCACCCGCTCATTGCTCCCATGGCGTCCCAGAAAAAGTACATCGTCTTCGCAGTCATCGGCATTGCTGCCGCGTCGGGCGCAGCCTGGTGGTTTCAAAAGCCTGGGCAGCCCCAGCGCAGCGAGGCGCCTGCCGACAGCCGGGGGGGCGCTGCAGCCAAGGGGGGGGCTGGCCGGCCCGTGGCGGTGGAGGCCGTGGCTGTGCGACAGATGGCCTTGCGCGATGATGCAGAGGCCGTGGGCAGCCTGCGGTCGCGCCGGAGCGTGGTGCTTCGCCCTGAGGTGAGCGGGCGCATCACGGCGCTCAACTTTCGCGATGGCGAACGTGTGCGGCGCGGACAGGTGCTGGTGCAGTTTGACGACCAGTTGCCCCGCGCGCAGGTGCAGCAGAGCCAGGCCGAGCTGTCGATTGCCCAAGCCAACCACAAGCGCAATCAGGAGCTGGTGGCCCAGGGCTTCATCAGCCAGCGTTCGGTCGATGAAAGCGCGGCCAACCTGGAAGTGGCGCGGGCCAAGCTGGCGCTCGCGCAGGCCACAGCATCGCGCCTGAAGATCGTGGCTCCGTTTGATGGCATTGCCGGTATTCGTGGCGTGAACGTGGGCGACTACCTCAAGGACGGCGCGGACATCGTGAATATCGAGGACCTGGATGCGGTGTACGTCGACTTCCGACTGCCCGAGCGCCTGCAAGGCAAGGTCCGCACGGGCCAGACCGCTCAGGTGGCGTTCGACGCCTTGCCCGGCGTGCGCTACAGCGCCGTGGTGCAGGCCATCAACCCCCAGATTGACGCTGACGGCCGCGCGGTGGCGGTGCGCGGCTGCATTGACAACCGGCGGCTGCAACTGCGCCCCGGCATGTTTGCGCGCGTGACGGCCGTGTTTTCCGAGCGCGGCGATGCCCGGGTGATCCCCGAGGAGGCCATCGTGCCCGACGGCAGCAGCCCCTATGTGTTCAAGATTGTGGAGGGCAAGGAACCCGGCACCCGCATGGCGCGGCGCACGCCCGTCAAGCTGGGTGCGCGCATCCCCGGGCTGGTGGAGGTGGTGGATGGGCTGGCCACGGGCGACATGGTGGTGACCGCGGGCCAGCAGCGCATCCAGAAGGATGGCGCCGCGGTGCGGGTGGTGGAATTGGGTAAGCCGGGTCATGGCGCTGCGCCGCCGCCCCCGCGCGCAGCCGCCTCGGGGGCAGCCAGCGCAGCGGGTAGCAGCGGCGCCGCCGGGGCCGTGGCTTTGGGCGACGCGCCAGCGCCCACGGGGACTGGCAGCGGCAGTCCCCGGACGGCAGAGCAGCCGATGTCGGCCGTCCCGCCTGCCACGGCGGTTGCCGCAGCCGCGGTGGTGCCGCCCTTGCCCGGCCCCAACCCTTGCCAGCAGCCTGCGGGCTCGACGGGCCAGGCCACGCCAGGCGGGTTGCGCCAGCCTGCCTGATCGATGAAGTTCCAAGATTGCCATGCAACTCGCTGAAATCTCCATCCGTCGGCCGGTTTTTGCGACCGTGCTTTCGTTGCTGGTGCTGCTGATCGGCGCGGTGAGCTTCACGCGCCTTTCGGTGCGCGAATACCCCAAGATCGACGAACCTGTGGTCACCGTGAGCGTGCGCTATGCGGGCGCGTCCGCCGAGGTGATTGAATCCCAGGTCACCAAGCCGCTCGAAGACTCCATCGCTGGCATTGACGCGGTGGATGTGATCACCTCCATCAGCCGCGCCGAGCAAAGCCAGATCAGCGTGCGCTTTCGCCTCGAAAAAGATGCGGACAACGCCGCCGCCGAGGTGCGCGACCGCACCGCGCGGGTGCGCAACCGCCTGCCCGATGCCGTGGACGAGCCGGTGATCGCCAAGGTCGAGGCCGATGCATCGCCCGTGATGTGGCTGGCCTTCAGCAGCGACACGCGCACGCCGCTGGAGATCAACGACCTGGTCAATCGCATCGTCAAGCCGCGTTTGCAGACGGTGACGGGTGTGGCCGATGTGCCCATCTACGGCGAGCGCAAATACGCCATGCGCGTGTGGCTGGATCCGGAACGCATGGCGGCCTACCGCCTGACCACGCAGGACGTGGAAGACGCCATTCGCAAGAACAACCTGGAGCTGCCCGCCGGCCGCATCGAGTCGCAGCAGCGCGAGTTCAGCGTCACTTCCCAGACGGACCTGGCCACGCCCGCGCAGTTCTCCAACGTGGTGATCCGGACGGTGAACGGCTTTCCGGTGCGCATCCGCGACGTGGCGCGGGTGGAAGAGGGGGCGGCCAGCGACCGCAGCCGTGTGCGCCTGAACGGACGCGAGGCCATTTCGGTCGGGGTGATCCGTCAGGCTACTGCCAACCCGCTGGAGCTGTCTCAAGGTGTGCGGGCCATGCTGCCCACCCTGAAGGCCGACCTGCCCCCGGACATCGGCATCGACATTGCCAACGACAACTCGCTGTTCATTGACCGGTCGATCAAAAGCGTATACGCCACCATCGCCGAGGCCGTGGTGCTGGTGGCGCTGGTGATCTTCGTGTTCCTGCGCACCTTCCGCGCGTCCATCATTCCCATCGTCACGATCCCGGTGAGCCTGGTGGGCAGCTTTGCGCTGATGTCGCTGGCGGGGTTTTCGATCAACACGCTCACGCTGCTGGCGCTGGTGCTGGCCATCGGGCTGGTGGTGGACGATGCCATCGTGATGCTGGAGAACATCTACCGGCATATCGAAGAAGGGCTGGACCCGTTCTCCGCCGCCATCAAGGGTGCGCGCGAGATCGGCTTTGCGATCGTGGCCATGACGCTCACGCTGGTGGCGGTTTACGCCCCGCTGGCGTTCACGCCGGGCCGCACCGGGCGCTTGTTCGTGGAGTTTGCGCTGGCGCTGGCGGGTGCTGTGGTGGTGTCTGGCTTTGTGGCGCTGACACTGTCGCCCATGATGTGTTCGCTGCTGCTCAAGCACAACCCGAAGCCCAACTGGTTCGACCGCTCGATGGAGCGCTGGCTGACGGCCCTCTCGGACGCCTACGGCCGCCTGCTGCGGTGGCTGGTGACGGCGCGCTGGCGCAGCCAAGGCAGCGAGCGAGGGGGCGTGCGCGGCGCCATCTTCCAGGCTCGCTGGATCGTGCTGGCCGTGATGGCGGTGAGTGGCGCGGCACTCGTGGTGGTGTACCCCAGCATGCGGCAGGAGCTGTCGCCGCTGGAAGACCGGGGCACCATCCTGGCCAGCGTGACGGCACCCGACGGTGCCACGCTGGACTACACCAACCGCTACGCGCTGGAGCTGGAAAAGATCGGCCAGGACTACCCCGAGTTCGACCGCATCTTCGCCAACATCGGCAATCCCACCGTGGCCCAGGGCAGCGTGATCTACCGCACGGTGGACTGGGAAAAGCGCCACCGCACCACGCTGGAGCTGGCGCGCGAGCTGCAGCCCAAGGTGTCGGGCCTGCCGGGCGTGAACGCGTTTCTCATCACGCCACCGTCGCTGGGCCAGGGCTTCCGCTCGCGCCCGCTCACCTATGTGATCCAGACCTCGGACAGCTACGAGAACCTCAACAGCGTGGTGAACGCCTTCATGGCCGAGATCGCGCAGAACCCCGGCATCGTTGGCCCGGACGTGGACCTGCGGCTGAACAAGCCCGAGCTGCGCATCGAGGTGAACCGCGAGCGCGCCGCCGACCTTGGCGTGAGCGTGGATGTGGTGGCCAAGGCCATCGAGACCATGCTGGGCGGGCGCACGGTGACCCGCTACAAGCGCGATGCCGAGCAGTACGACGTGATCGTGCAGACCGAGGCGCGCGGGCGCACCACGCCCGAGAACATCGACACCATCTACGTGCGGGGCCGCAACGACGCAATGATCCCGCTGTCCAGCCTGGTCAACGTGCGCGAAAGCGTGAGCCCGCGCGAGCTCAACCACTTCGGCCAGCGCCGCTCGGCCACCATCACGGCCAACCTGTCGCCCGACTACTCGCTGGGCGAGGCGCTGAGCTTCATGGACGCCACGGCCGCCAAGGTCCTTAAGCCTGGTTACACCACCGACCTCAACGGCACTTCGCGCGAGTTCAAAAGCTCGCAAGGTGCCCTGGGCATCGTGTTCGTGCTGGCACTGGTATTCATTTTTCTGGTGCTGGCCGCGCAGTTCGAGAGCTTCATCGACCCGCTGGTGATCATGGTGTCGGTGCCGCTGTCGATGATTGGCGCGCTGCTGGCGCTCAAGTGGAGCGGCGGATCGCTGAACGTGTATTCGCAGATCGGCTTGATCACGCTGGTGGGGCTCATCACCAAGCACGGCATCCTGATCGTGGAGTTCACCAACCAGCTGCGCGAGCAGGGCATGGAGATGGTGGATGCGTTGGTGAAAGCGTCTGCGCAGCGCTTGCGTCCCATCCTGATGACCACCGGCGCGATGGTGCTGGGGGCCATCCCGCTGGCGCTGGCTTCAGGCGCCGGCGCCGAGACGCGCACGCAGATCGGTTGGGTCATCGTGGGCGGGATGTCCCTGGGTACGCTGCTCACCATTTTTGTGGTGCCCACCATGTACACCCTGTTTGCACGTAAGGCCGTGCCGGGAGCGAACACGGCGGTGGCGGCGGACCAGCCTGCGCACCCGCTGCATCCGCACGGGCAGGATTACATCGCCAAGTAGTCACGCGAAAACACAACGAAGGGGCTCGAGAGGGCCCTTTCTTGCTTTACCTTCAGACGCAGTTGCGGAACACCACTGAACGTTGGTTTTATGGACGGCGCTGAACGGCCGGTGAGGAGCACAGCCCCGATCTGGATTCCCTGAAAAGCAGAGGCGAACGTATGCAGTAGCTAGACTTCTGCAATCGGCCAGAAGCTGACATTCAGGAAAGGCAAGAGAACGTATGAGGACCATTCACTGGCCCAAGCTAATCGCATTGGTTGGAGGGCTGACCCTAGCGGTCTCGGCGCACGCACAGGTCGAGTTTCGACTCGCATTCATGATTGAGCAGTGGATGACCGTTCCCGCTGCCTTCCCCAACGATGCGTCTTATAAGTTCATCTCGACTGAGCCATTGGTCGGCCCTGCTGACTTTCGGAAGGCACGAGCTTTTCTCGATGGAAAAATGGCTGTGGTCGAGATTCAGCTAAGCGAACGAGCGGCACAACGAATAAGTGAGCTGGGCGCAGCGAATATGAAGAATCAACAGCAAGGCTCATTTGAAAAACACATCGGGCTTGGTGTGGTCATCGACGGTAGCGT
This sequence comes from Acidovorax sp., assembly GCF_022763525.1. Taxonomy (GTDB): domain Bacteria; phylum Pseudomonadota; class Gammaproteobacteria; order Burkholderiales; family Burkholderiaceae_C; genus Acidovorax. The sequence goes on along the minus strand of NZ_JALEGG010000169.1, from coordinate 8,018 downwards.
GAAGCAAGTCATTCAGGGGGTGTTTGAGCCACTTCAGAAAAATACATTGTGGTGGCGCCCATCTGACGACCGCGTTCCAGCAGCGACCCAGTTAAAAGAAGCGCGGAAGATTGCAGAAAAGCTGAACTCAGGATCAAAAAACCCTCAATGAACATGTCCGCTACGGGCCCTTTGAAGTCTTTCGCAGAAGCATGAGTCAGTCATTGAAAACGAGTGTTCCGCGACTTATCGAGCACTCAAGTTCACAGCAATGACGCCCACAACAATGCAGCTGAGACCGGCCAGTCGAAGGAAGCTCGCCGATTCACCAAACCAGAGCATTCCCAGCAACGCGGTCAAAGCGGTTCCGCTTCCCGCCCATACGGCATAGGTAAGTCCTACTTCCATATGCCGCACGGCGATGGCCATGAGCCAGATAGCGGCTGAATAGCAAAGCCCAGTAAGGATGGAAGGGAAAAAACGTGTAAAGCCGTCCGCGTAGCGGAGTGCAATTGTTCCACCGACTTCAGCGAGCACACTGGCCGCCAGGACAAGCCAAGCAAAGGTTGAGTCACGCATAGAGCACCTCTCAAGCCAGGCGCCTATACCGAGCGCGGCCGGAGGTTCTAAGAGCGGTACCCCCAAAAGACCATTGAAGCGTATCAGAGGCGCGCTAGAACAGCCGAAGGCTCAGTCGAGTTGCGCCCCGCTCGTTGGCGATTTTGTGAGCGGCTGCCTTGGCCGATGGGTCATCGTTTCAGCGTTGGCGCCGTGGCTTGGTTAAAGCTCAGTTCCTGCCATCAGCAGAATCTAAAGCCCGGTGGCACGAGATGTACCGTGGCACGCGCAACGAGATTTCCATGTCGCATGCATTGCATTTCCGCACCACGGATGGCAATTTCCCCGAAGAGTTAACGTCGTTTCGCACCAGCCCGCTGGCTTCGCTCGGCGAGGGAATAAACGACTCAGGCTGCAAGGGCCCGCACAGCGTCCAGTACTTCCTGCCCACCCTGGGGCCGCACCAGGCGTGCCACTTCCTTACCATCTTTCAAGAACACCAGCGTCGGCCAGAGCTTGACGCGAAAGCTGCGGCCCAGTGGCTGGCCGGGCCCGTCCTCGACCTTGATGTGCGCGACGTCGGGCCGGTCTTTCAGCGCGGCTTCGATCAGAGGTTGGGCCCGCAGGCAGTGGGGGCACCACGGGGTGCCAAACTCGACCACCGTGGCGCCGCTCAGGCGGTCCACGTCGTCGCGGGAAGGGGGCTGGGCAAGGTGCTGTGCGGCGTAGGGCATGGTGTTTCGGGAGAGTGGAGCTTCAGGTTAGCGCGGGTTGGGCAGGCGGCGGCCGGGCGGGGGCTTGAGGCCGCGTCAGATCACGCCGTCAAACACCATCACGTCCACCGCATCGCCCACCGCCACGTTGCCCTGCCCGTGGTGCAGCACGATGAGCCCGTTGGCCTGCACCATGGAGCTGAGCACGCCCGAGCCCTGGTTGCCCGTGGTGCGCACCTGCAGCGTGCCGTCGGGCGCGGTGGTGACCAGGCCGCGCTGGTATTCGGTGCGCCCAGGCTTCTTGCGCATGGCTTCGGTGCTGGTGGCGCGCAGCAGCGGTGGTGCAGTGTGGGTGCAGCCCATCATGCGCAGCAGGGCGGGGCGCACAAAGGCCAGGAAGGTCACCATGACCGCCACCGGGTTGCCGGGCAGGCCGAACAGCACGGCGCCTCCCGGGTTGTGTTTGCTATTGTTTTGATAGCTTTCGGCGCTTGTTGGATAAGCGCTGGGCACTGATTTTGCTTGGGATGGCGCGCCACCAATGCGCCCCACGGCCATGGGCCGGCCCGGGCGCATGGCGATGCGCCAGAAGGCCACGTCGCCGAGCTGCTTCATCATGGTCCGCGTGTGGTCAGCCTCGCCCACGCTCACGCCGCCGCTGGTGATGATGGCGTCGGCCCGCCGGGCGGCGGTGCGGAAGGCGGCTTCGAGCTGCGCGGGGTCGTCGGGCACCACGCCCAGGTCCACCACCTCCACGCCCAGGCGGGTGAGCAGGCCAAACACCGTGTAGCGGTTGCTGTCATACACCGCGCCTTCTCGGGGCGGCTCGCCCAGGCTCAGGATCTCGTCGCCGGTGGAGAAGTACGCCACCCGCAGGCGCCGGTAAACCGTTACGGTGGGCAGGCCCAGGCTGGCAACCAGGCCCAGGGCGGCGGGCGTCAGCAGCGCACCTTGCGCCAGCGCCACGCCGCCTGCCATCAGGTCCTCGCCCTTGAAGCGGCGGTTGTCGCCGGTCTTGAGCACATCGGCGGCGATGGTGATGCATCCCTCGCCAGCGGCCGTGGTGAACTCCTGCGGCACCACCGTATCGAGGCCTGTGGGCATGATCGCGCCGGTCATGATCTTCACGCATTCCCCCGGTCCCACGTCGCCCGCCCAGGCCTTGCCCGCCAGGGCGGTGCCGACCACGCGCAGCGTGAGGGGCTGGCCCGCCACCAGTTGGGCGCCTGCAAAGGCATAGCCGTCCATGGCCGAGTTGTCGTGCGGCGGCACGCTGATGGGCGAGACCACCTCGCGGGCCAGCACGCGGCCCAGGGCGTTGAAGAGGGGCAGCTCTTCGGTGGCGGAAACGGGCTCGACCAGCCGTTCCAGGAACGCATTGACATCGGCGGCGCTGAGAGCCTGCGGGTCGTAGCCTTGCAGCTCTGCGGCAATCTGGGCAATGGTTTTCATGAAGTTCTGTCGTTGGAAGCAGGGGTCAGCACGCGCGCCATGTGCAGCTTGTCCAGGCCCACGCCGTTCACCACGATGGCGTTGGGCAGCAGGCCCCAGGCGCGGAATCCTGCCTGCTCGTACAGGCGCACGACATGCGTGTTAGAAGCCGTCACGCTCAGCATCAGCTGTGCCAGTCCGGGCACGCGGCGGGCGGCTTCCACACAGGCGGCGACCAGCTGTTGGCCGATGCCCTGGCGCTGGGCGTGTGGCGCGACCATCATGCCCACCAGCGTCGCGAGGTGCCGTTGCTTGGTGCGCTGCTCGCGCTCGCAGCCCAGGCAGCCCACCAGCTGGCCTGCGGCATCGAACGCCCCCAGGAAGAACTGGCCCGATTCCACGGTGCCGAAGCGGGCAACGTACTCGCTGGCATCGCGGTCTACCGAGGATTCGTAGTCGGAGGTGAAGGCATCGGGTGCGGTGCGCAACGCTTCGTCGCGCAGGGCTTTGTAGGCACCGGCGTCCGATGCAACCAACGGGCGGATCAGCACAGCACTGGCGACCGCGGGCGGGAGCGCGCTCATCGCAGCGGTCTGTGATCAGGGCTGCGGGGCGCTCGCACTTTCCAGTGCGTGCAGCTCGGCCAGCGTGTTCGCATTGAAGAATGCCTGCGGGTTGTCGCCCGGCTGGTCAAACGGCACGATGGCGCAGCGGTGCTGGGCCGTCCACGCATCGATCTTGCGGCCGCCGGCCTGCGTGAAGGCGACGAGGCTTTCGAGCAGGCCCACGCGCAGCAGGCAGAACACGGGCTGGGTGCGCACGGTGGTGTGGCCCGTGCCATCGTCCTCGGGCGCGGCAGCCATGGCGATGTCGGCGCCCTGGGCTTCTGCCGCGGCGGCCAGGCGCGCGGCGAGGTCCAAAGGAAAGAGCGGGGTATCGCACGGCACCGTCAGCAGCCAGGCCGTCTCGCAACGCTCCAGCCCGGTGAGGAAGCCCGCCAGCGGGCCCGCATAGTCGGCCAGCACATCGGGCCACACCGGCGCACCAAACGCCTCGTAGGCCGCCAGGTTGCGGTTGGCGTTGACCATCACGTTGCCGGTCTGCAGTTGCAGTCGCATCAGGGTGTGCAACGCCAGCGGCAGGCCGCGAAAGTTCTGCAGGCCCTTGTCGACGCCGCCCATGCGGGAGCCGCGGCCACCGGCGAGGACCAGGCCGGTGATGTCTTGGGTGTCAATCATGTCTTGGAAGGGTGATGGTCCATGATGCGAGCGCGGCCCAGACCAGGGTAGCCAAGCAAGGGCCGCCCCGCAGCGAGGGCTGTGTCCCCCTTCCCGCGCGCAGCGCGAGAGAAGGGGGAAGCGACGAAGTCGCTCAGGGGGGTGTACCGAATCTTCATCCGCCGATATAGCTCATTTCCACTCGGCGGGTGCCTTGGGATGTATCCGCAGGCAGGCTGCCGCGCAGCTCCGAGTACCGGTCGCTGCGTTGCTGCCAGATGGGCGCGATGGCCGAGGCAATGGCTTCATCGCTGGCGCCGCCGCGCAAAAGGGTGCGCAAGTCGTAGCCTTCGGACGCAAACAGGCACAGGTAGAGCTTGCCTTCGGTGGACAGGCGCGCGCGGTTGCAGTCGTGGCAAAAGGCCTGGGTCACGCTGCTGATCACGCCCACCTCGCCCAGGGCGGGGTCGTATTGGCCCTGGGCATTGGCGTAGCCCCAGCGCTCGGCGGTTTCGCCAGGGCTGCTGGGGTCGAGCTGCACCAGCGGCAGCTCGGCGCGCAGGCGCTCGATGAGCTCGGCGGAAGGCAGCACCTCGTCCATGCGCCAGCCGTTGGTGGCGCCCACGTCCATGTATTCGATGAAACGCAGCGTGGTGCCCGTGCCGCGAAAGTGGCGCGCCATGGGCAAGATTTCGTGCTCGTTGGTGCCGCGCTTGACAACCATGTTGACCTTGATGTGCGACAGGCCCGCCGCGTGCGCGGCCTCGATGCCCGCCAGCACGTCAGCCACCGGAAAGTCCACATCGTTCATGCGGCGGAACACCTCGTCATCCAGACCGTCCAGGCTCACGGTCACGCGGTTGAGGCCTGCGTCCTTCAGCGCCCGCGCCTTGCGCGCCAGCAGCGATCCGTTGGTGGTCAGCGTGAGATCGGGCGCCACGCCGTCCACGGTGCGCAGCTCGGCCAGCTGCGCCACGAGCTCTTCGAGGTTCTTGCGCAGCAGGGGCTCGCCGCCGGTCAGGCGGATCTTGCGCACGCCATGGGCCAGGAAGAGCTTTGCCAGCCGCGTGATCTCTTCAAAGCTCAGCAGGGCGCCGTGGGGCAGGTAGGGGTAGTCCTTGTCGAACACTTCCTTGGGCATGCAGTAGTTGCAGCGGAAGTTGCAGCGGTCTGTCACGCTGATACGCAGGTCGCGCAGCGGGCGGCCACGGGTGTCGGTGAGCAGGCCGGTGGGCGGCACGGCTCGTGCGGGCACCTTCGCTGCCAGAGCAGCGAGGCGTTGGTCCACCAGGGGGATCACTCGTTCGGCCATGCTGCGATTTTGCCGCAAGGGGCTTGCGCACGGGGTGATGCCCCTGCGCCGTGAGTTGATCGCGGTCAAGTTTTGCTCGGGCCTGTTCACAAGCCCTGGTCCGCGCAGCAGCCTGTTTTTGACATGGCGCAGTGCCCCGGATCTGCTGCGTTGCAACAATGGAACGGCCAATTTCAGGAGTTTTCATGTTGACGCGCGAATTTTCAGCCGATGCCATGCCGTGCCAGCGCCGTGTGGCTGTCCAGTGGGTTGCCGCAGGCATCCTGCTGCCCACCTGGGCCAATGGGGCGCAGGCACAGATGGGGTTGTCGGGCGCCATCAACTACGCGGGCTGGTTCCGGGCGCTGTCGCAGCGCATGGCCAAGGCCTATTGCCAGCAGTACCTGCAGGTGCTGCCTGCAGCGGCGCTGGATGTGATGGGGCTGGCCCGCAAGATGGTGCAGTCGGGCAGCGGCGAACTGGCCAAGGGCATGCAGTCGGGCCAATGGCCTGCAGAGGTGGGGCGGCAACTGGCAGAAGTGCAAAAACAGTTCGCCTTGCTCAATCAGATGACTACCGCGCCCGCGACCACCACGGCCCTGGTGGTCGCGGCGTCCGAGCAGTCCGATCGCACGCTGCTGATTGCCCAGGCCGTCACGGAAGCCATCGAAAAAATGGCCCAGGCGCCCAGTGCGCGGCTGGTGAACCTGGCGGGCCGCCAGCGCATGCTCTCGCAGCGCCTGGCCAAGAACTATTTCCTGAACGCTGCCAAGGTCGACTTCAAGGTCGTGCAGGCGCAGCTGTCGTCCGATGCGGCCGATTTCCGGCAGGCGCTGCAGGCCTTGAAGGCGGCCCCGGTGTCCACCCCTGCCATCCGCAACGAACTGGAGCTGGCCGACTCGCAATGGCTGTTCTTCGAATCCGCGCTGCGCCGCCCCGCTGACGATGCGGGGCTCAGCGCGGTCGCCACCACCAGCGAGCGGCTGCTGTCGGTGATGGACAAGCTCACCGGCCAGTACGAGGTGGCACTGCGGGAAGTGCTGGGGTAAGGCCGCGTCGCCAGGAAACGGGTCAGCCGGTCAGCGGTCGTCGTCGGCAAGGTGCAGGAAGTCCCCCGGACGGCAGTTGCGCCCCAGCAGCACCAGCCGGGTGTCCAGTGCGCTGAAGAAGCCCGCTGGCGGCGGCAGCGGTAGGCGCTGCAGGCGTTTGTTGGTATCGATGCGCACGGCTGCCAATCCATAGTGGCGTGCCAGGGCCATCCACAGGCCATGGGCGCCGGCCGATTGGCGTGCGCCAGTGATCAGGCTCCTGCCAGAGTCCAGCCACCAACGGTAGATGGCCGACGCGATGCCCATGCGCCGGTAGCCGTCCACCACCTTGGTGTGCGGCGCGCGCAGGTGGCGGTCGGTGCGGCGGTCCACCTCGACCAGCCGGTTGAAAACGGTGTAGGCCACGATGCGGTTGTTCAGCGGCTCGATGGCATACACGAAATATTCGCCATCTGCCTCGCGCACGCGAAACAACAGCCCGTGCAGCTGCAAGGGCAGTGCGCGCATGGCATCGCGGGTGCGGTGGTTGGTACGGATGCGGTCATACAGCGCGTCGAACTCCCGCTGGATATCGCGGCCCGACAGATCCACGTCGATGCGCAGTTCGGTCAGCGCGGCTGCCAGGCGGTGAAACCACCCTGCGCCCGTCAGCGCGGCCGAGGGCGGCGAGACAAGGTGGCGCGCGGGGTGCAGGGCCGGCGTCATGGCGCTTCTTCCTCAGGGCCGGTCCAGCAGCCACTCAGCAGCCGTGCGGGCTGTTCGGTGGCGCGCACCCGGGCACTCGTTGGCCAGTCGGGCAGCGGTACCGCCAATCCCGCGTAGACGCCATAGGTTTCCCCTGCCGCAATGGGTCCACCAGCCCACAGGCTTTCGCCGGCGCGGATGGCACCAGCGGCGCGAATGTGACCCTCGGCGCGCACGCCCCAGCCTATCTGCAGGTGGCCGCCGCAGTCCACATCGCCTGCCACCTGCAGCCCACGCGCGGCCTGCACGGCGGCACCGCCGTGCAGATGGCCGCCCACCTTGATGCCGCCGGCGCAGTCCAGCTCACCCGCGACTTGCAGGTTTTGCCTCACGGCGCAGTGGCCCGCGATGTGGGCCGCGGCGGCGCAGGTGAGCTCGCCTCCCACCCGCAGGCTTGCGGCGCACTGCATGCGCTGCGCCGCCGCCAGGGACCCGCCGATGCGCGCGTCGCCATGCAAACGGACGCTGCCATTGCAGCGCGCGGCGCCGGACACCCGCAAGTCCTCGCCCACCGTCAGGGCGCCGCCCACGCGCAGGCTGCCCCGCACGCTCAGGCTGCGGCCCGTGCGCAGCACGCCATCCACATCGGCGCTGCCTGCGCACCGCACGCTGCCGGCAAACACCAGCGCATCGGCCTCCAGGTGCTCCAGCTCCAGCACGTCGTTGGTGGGGCCGAACTGGTCGAGCATCCAGCAGGCGTCGTCCACGCGGCCCTCGCGCACCAGGTCGTCCAGCAGCGCCTGGTAGTTGCTGGCGCCTTCCTGGCGGCGCAGGTACCAGCGGTAGCCGTCGGCGCAGGGCCGCTTGGCGCGGATGAACTGTCGGGTGATGTCGGCGGAGGTGGCCGCGACAGCCGCGTGGGTGACGGCCGTGCCGGTGGCCTCATGGTCGGGAAGACGGTGCGCGCAGGTGCACCGGGCGAGCGAAATCTCGCCCGAGGGAAACGGGGGCATGGACACTCCTCAGGGCAGCGCCGGGCCGTGGCCCGGGCGCAGCAAGGCGCTGGGGCTGGGCCCGGCGACAGGAGGTGCGCGAA